>JAEOUN010000071.1 GCA_016839245.1 Candidatus Thorarchaeota archaeon | reverse complement strand
TCTGGGAACTCTCTTATTATTCCTCTAAGTTCAACACTAACCATCATAGTGCACCTCCAGTACTCCCCTCAGATATTTTTTCCATCGTAAGGAAGGCGATTACGCAGAATACAACAAGAACCAATGCAGAGGCACCAGCTTGAACAAATTTCCTTACTCCAAGATTATTATAGATTGCAACAGCGAGCGTATAATTCTGGGGGAGTGCAATGAAAAGAGTTGCAGACATCTCACCGATTGCCATAGCAAATGCAAAGACTGCTCCAACCAAAATTCCGGGAGTCAGGAGAGGTAGTTCTACAAAGAAGAACCTCTGCAATCTTGAAGCGCCAAGAGCATCTGCTTGATCTATGATATTCGGATCTATGTTTTGTAGAGATATTTCAATTGATCTTGTTGTGAAGGGTAGACCAATTATTGTCTGAGCAATGACGATAATTGGCCATGGATTAATATTAAGTCCAGTCGGAACCGCAATTACTGTCATGAGGCCATAAGCCATTGATATGGATGATATTCCAAGGGGGAGAAGAATCATGATTGATGAAAATACAGGTAAGCCCTTAGCTTTCGATCTATGAGCATATGCAAGAGGTAACCCAAGAAGAATCGATAGGAGTGTTGCCATCCCTCCATAGAATAGAGTATTAATCAATGGCACAAGACCACCATTTGATCCACTTGTAAATAGGTATGAAAAACCTGCAAACGTAAATCTTTGAAGGATTGGGTCATATACTGCTGCTCTAAATATGGCAACTATTGGTCCTCCGATGAGAATTAGTATGAATATCAAATAGCTCAGAATGAGAATTTTCTCTTCAAATCTATAACTACTGAATCTTGCTGTTCTAATGTAGGATGTTGGAGTAACAGGTTGTTTAGGTCCTCTTGCCAATCGAACATAGGCTATTGCCAAAGATAAAGTGAAAAGAATTTGAATAAGTACTAGTGAACTTGCTTCTCCATAATCAGACCATCTGAATGAGTCCCAAATCTGTACTTCTATTGTCTTATAGACACCATTACCTAAAGCCAACACGATTGGAAATGACATGAAACAGAAGAGGAATGTAAGAATTGCTGCCGCCACAACTGACGGAAGGATATGAGGAAGAGTAATTCGTTGGAAACGTTGAATGGCATTTGCTCCTAGCATCTCTGCCGCATCTTCTACCTCTGAATTTAATCTCTCCAAAGCAGCAGAAACTAGCAATATTACTAATGGAACGTTGTAAAATGTGTGTGCTAGAATGATTCCTGTTAGTCCATCTGCAATATTTACAACACTAGACGGACTATGCAAGATCCACATTACAAACGAATCAATCAGTCCATAAGTTCCAAACATCTGCATAAATCCAACTACGACAACAATTGGTGGCAGAACAAATGGAATAATGATGAGCGCTCTGACAAGTGTTTTCACTTTGAATTCCAAGCGCGAAAGAAGTAATGCTCCAGGAAGACCTATTGCGACTGACAATATCGTACTGACTAAAGCCTGACTTACTGTAAAGATGATGGTAAATTGTGTACTATGTGATGAAATGACATCAAAAAAGGAGGTTCCACTTTCGTCTAGAAGACCTTCTACAGTGATTATAACAACCGGGAAGATTAGAAAAATAAACAGAATTGCTATTGGTAAGCAGAGTAGAATGTATTTTTCTCGATCTATCTCAGTCATCTATGGGCCTCTCATCCAGGTGTCATAATTGATGTGTATTCATCAAGCCAGTTTTGAAGATTCGTAGATATTTCAGTGCTATTAAGAAGTGTATTGAGGATAGATATCTCATCTGGGTGGATTGCATAATCGAAAACACTAGGCAGATCGAAATCAGTTCTTACTGGATACATCCATTGATTCAAAGGTATCTCCTGTTGCACTGTTGTATTTAAGCAGTAATCGATGAATGCTTTTCCTAATTCAGGATTTGGGCCGTTTTTCACAAGACCTACACCTTCCACTTGCATCCACGCCCAATACTTCTCATTATAGAATAAAGGTGCGACTGCTGTGTCAGGAGCAGTTCCCAAAACTTGTGCAGAATATGCTGGGTCCGTCCCATAGCTTACGAGAAACTGCTTAGTTGGATCTACATCCCATGCTGACCATGCTTCAGTCCAACCCTCTTCAACATCGATTTTTCCCTCAACGGTTTCCCACCAAGTTTTCCAATCTTCTTCAAGTATTTTGTTGTATACAGCAATTTCAGATAGCAAGAATGCTAGGCCTGGGCTGCTAAGACGTGGGTCTTCTGTTACTAATGTTGAGGCAATCTCTGAATCTGCTAAGTCTGCAAATGTGAGATTGTTGAGTTGTGGATATGTTGTTGAATTAATTGTGTTTGTTGAATAGATTAGACTGACAAGTCCAAAATCGAATGGCGTTAGATAATGATCTGGATCTAAAGCATTGACCAAGCTCTGATTGATATAAGCAAGATTTGGCGATTCATATGGTTCTAGTACATTTCTAGCTGCTTCCTGCAAAATTAAGATATTATCGATACCAATTACAACATCGGCGACTGGATTTGCCTTCTCAGCATTAAGTTTTGAAACGATGAAGTTTGCGTCTGATTCAAGAATAACAAATTTGATGTCAATATTGTATTTTTCTTCAAATGGTTTGAAGGCTCTCTCGAGAACTACCTCTGCTCCTTCATCTCCCCAATTCATGAAACTGCTATAAGTGTAAACAACGAATTTTGGTTTCCACCAAGTAATAATGCCATAAGATGCGACTATTATCAAAACGATTATTGCTGCAACTGCGATTACTCTCTTTGGATCCTTGCGTACTGGATATTCAGACATGACATCACTTCAAATTATTATAGTGTTATACAACAATGTTATAAGATGCTGTTGAATATATACCTTCTGGAGTCCTGATTTATGAGACCGCCATGTGAATTAGTTCAACGAGAGTTCCTACCTGCATTACGTGCAAAGGTTGCTCGTGAACTCAAAGAAATTGGTCTTTCTCAAAATGAGATTGCAGACAAGATGGATCTAACTCAGGCGGCAGTGAGCAAATATCTCTCTCTGCCCGATGATAGAGTGTATCTCTCGCTTGAAGCAAGTCAGGTTGTTCCCAAACTTGTGAAACTTGTTACTTCTTCTACTCCTTCATCTGATAAGATAGTTCTAGAGATTTGTTCTGCTTGCATGAAATCTCGACTTGGCTCCACTCTTTGCAAATTGCACAAGAATAACATCCCCTCCCTAAAAATAGCAAATTGCCAAATATGCAATCAACTCTTAGGTGGTCAGGATAAGACACTGACAACAAGAGCTGAGGTTCTCACAGATATGCATGATGCTATTCTTCTAATTGAGTCTAGTGATGCTTTTCAGCTTGTAATGCCTCAGGTGCGAGCAAATCTTGTGATGGCTGAAGCCAATGCTACAAGTATTAATGAAGTAGCTGGAATTCCTGGCAGAATAACACTAGTAAATGGCAAAGCACATACTTTAGTAAGCCCTCAGTTTGGAGCCTCGCAACACACAGCAAAGCTACTCATGTTTGTAAAATCACAAATTTCAAACATATGTTCTTGTTTGTGTATTAGTGGTAGGGCTGAAGTTGTCGAAGAAGCAAAAACATGTGGATTTCAAGTGATCTCAATGAATGAATCTACCAATGAGGCTGATAAAATCATAGATGTCTTGAAAAAAGAACAAATGCTTAAGAAAAATCTGAAACATCCAGCAATTCATGTCCCTGGCGGATTCGGGGTTGAACCCATTCTCTACCTTTTTGGTTCTAATGCAACAGATTTGAGTGCACGTTGCATTCAGTTATGTGATCAGCTCGAATCATAATAGTGTCTTACATTGTTTTATTTTACTGTCTTTATTGGGTTAATATATCACTATGTGAGGAAGTTACCTATGGTCACAATACGAACCGGCAAGATGAAGGACTGCAGTGACCTATTAGAAGTATATCAGGGGACACGATGGTTCTATCGGATGAGAGAAGGTGGATATACAACAACTGAACAAATAAAACACGAACATCGTGGTGTCGCTTTTGAAAAGTGGGGCTGGTTGGTAGCTGAACAAGATGCCAAAGTCGTTGGTGAGATTGTTTTTCGAATTGAAAAGAATCCTCTAGCAGGCAGGTTTGGAATAATCAGAAATCTCGATGTTGATGTTCGATTTCAAAAGAGTACAATTGGAACTCAACTTACGAGAGCAGCTGAAGCAGTGATGAAAAAGAGGAAGGTTGTAAGAGTCATTGCAACAACTCCTCCAGCAGCATACAACTATTGGATGAAAGTAAATTACTTTGCACGAGGATCAATTCTTAATTTAAAGACTCAACTTGCTAAAATTCCGATCAAGAAAAGCAGTCAAGTCAAAATGAATAAAATAGATGGTTCTGGGAAATTGCCGAAATCAATGAGATTCTCTAATTTTTCATATCCTGGAGCATTAGCAGAGCTCGCAGGAGAAATCATCGACAGTAATATTCGTGGCAATCTACTCGAATTTAGTGAGAATGAAAAACTATTGGGCGTAGGTGCAATTGCCAAACGGGATGCAAATTCAGCGATATTTGTCGTAGATGTTACAAAACTCGGCTTTGAACATATTGACACAGTGATATCTCGAACTGTTAGAGTAGCATCATCTTGGAAAGTGAAGACTGTAGAAACAAAGATCCCAAAGGACCATCAAAGCTTGTTTACTTCAATTGCTAAATGGTCCTCTGAGTTATCGACAGATATTCCTGTTACGAAGTTATTGTGACGAATAGCACAAATTCATGACTCCTCTGTCAGAAACGGTAGAGCATAATTTGTGAATACTAGGATTCCACCAATTGCCCAGATACTTGCTAGATTGATATGCCATGTGAGGAATGGTATGGTATTGATTCCTAATAATAGGAATGCTGCTGCTACAACACCTACAAAAATCAAATCAACAATGAATACTATCTTTAATGATTGGCCGCTTTTCTTCCATCGATACAATGGGATGAGTAATACAAGACCTACTAGAATTCCCATACTAATTATTTCTTCAATGCGAATTGATGCGAAACCAAACAGTCGACTAGCTTCAGCTGAATCTCCTTCAGGAGTAGTCATCACAACACGCACAGTGTATTCTGATTTTGCGTAGTTGCCTACATCAATCTGGAATGAATAAGTCCCAGATGATACATCAACTGACACATTGTTCAGATTAGGTACAACATCATCATCGACGTAGACTGCAACGATTAATTCATCCCAATCTGATTTAACATCAATTTGAAAAGTAGCAAGACCAACTACAACTACATCTCTTGTAATGAATTGAATTGTTGGTGTGCCTTTGTTGTCAATATCGAGAATCATTGAAGCAGTCCAAGAGTGACCATATCCATCATATGCAACGATTTTTACAACATGTTCTCCCTCTGAAAAGAGAGTAGTATCAAATATGAGTGGATTATTCCCGGAAACTATTGTGACATTATATGCATCTGTGGTCAATACATCATCAACATATAATGAAGCTGTGGCATTAGCATAGGCAGATTCCATTCGAACAATGATTTGAGCATCACCAAAGATTCTATCGTGGCTTGTTACACCTGTAATCCAGATTCGAACATAGTCTAGAAATATGAAAGTCCTTTCTACAGTTCTTAATTCTCCTTCTCCTGTGAATGCTGTAATAGCTATTAAGTGGTGACCATTTTCGTATTTACTAGTATTTAATGTGTAATTAGCTGCTCCAGATACAATTGGTGTGGCATTGTAATCATTGTCAATATTTCCATCAACTGTTATATTTAGAAATAGATCTGGGTGGCCACTTGTTATGTTTAACCATAAATCAGCCAAACCTGTTATGACCGACTCTTCACTTGGAGCAATGAAGACAACTAATGGCTTGCCATGATTATTGATTGTGAATACTAAGTGGTATTGTGCAACAGCATTCTCTCCAGTTACATTGTATTCAAAGAGAAGTATGAAGTTAGCCAATCCTTCATCGAAAGGTAATGTGTTGATTGAAATGGATTGCTGCTTAATACCAATTGATGTCTTGTTGTATTGTGATATTTCACCGTTGACATAGAGCGTGAAATTGAGAGGTTCATAGTTGGATCCAATAAGAAGTATCAGATCAAAAGTGCCTGAAACCTCTGTCTGGTTTGCAGGTGACAAGTGACCTATTGTTATTGGGACACCATCATTGTCCACTGTGTAGACCAAATATATCGAATAATCGAAATGCACTTGTAATTCATCATATTGAAACAACAATGTGAAGTTGTCATTCCCTTCAATGAGAGTACTCGTATCAATTATGATGCTCACATTTCCAGTTCCAATCCAATCTGTTGATTCTACCTCTCCATCAACAAACACTACGACATTAAACAGATCATAATCGGAGACAATGTTAAGATCAATGCTGATAATGCTACTAATGGTTGTTCCATTTGCTGGATTATAAAGAGTATACTCGAAATCCGGTTGAACATTATTTACATAGTAGAGAAGATACACTGATTCTTTCTCGGCAAGATTTTCGAAGAGAATTGTGAAGTTATGCCATGTTTCTCCGAGAGACGCTGAGTTGACAGTGATATCTTGTACCCAACTTGGGCCAGCAACGATTGTTGTTTTATTGTAGGATGGATTGATGGCATCATCGATGAAGAGCGTGAGATTAAGACTGGTAAAATCTGAGGTCATATTAAGACTAATATCAAAGGTTGATGAAACTGCTGTTCCATTATCAGGACTGAGTACAATTGCAGTGATATTAGGTGAATCGTAAGCTGTTGTCTTCAGAATGTTGTTTGAGGCACTCAGAGGTTGATTATTATTGAAACTAGATGTAATAGTTTGGATTTGAGTGCTACCCAGTATCATCAATGCGGCAAACACGAATGCCAGTATTCTACTTGTTCTTCTCATTCTGGTGCCTTCCTAACACCCAGTAATCTCTTATCGGGCGGATGAAGGCACAGAAAATACACTGCTTTTAAGCGTAGCGCCAGTTACACAGTCGTACAAGTGAACATGATTAATTATTGTTGTTCTTTTTGAAGAACTCTTTGAATATCAATGAAGCTACTAATTACCATATAAGCTCCCAGTGGCGGAAAAGCAAATGCAAAAATAACACTCCAACTAGCAACAGTGAAACCTGTTGTTGAAGCCTCAAATGCTATACCTGCAAGAGACCAAATTAGTAGTGATAATCCTATTGTAAAATTAGCTTTGAACGAAGCAAGACCTAGATCCTCTTTTTTGTTATCTTCTGTCAATAACACTCCTCCAGCAACCAGCTCGAAATCAGGTATTTATCTTTTCTTAATTAAATTTTATATTTCTTATGAGAATATGTAAGCTTTTAAGATACGATGTCAATTCAGATTGTGCATTTCAACGGTGGTGTTGATTCTTTGACCATAAACGAAGACAAGACTCCTCTCATTGATATCTGGTCACCATCTGAAAACCTCTCTGATAGAATCCAGAAACTCAGGACTCACTTCTATTCTTTTCATAAACGAAATGAAACAAATGAGCCATATTCTTTTACTACAGGTACTGATTGGGATGAAGTCTATTCAATCCCTGACTGGGCAAATGAGCCTGCAATATACCCATTCTTTCCGTCCATCAGCCAGACTCTCAAAGCAATGGCTGTAAGGGTTGAACTTCCTGAAGATTACTGGGAATATGGTCTAGCAAAAAGACGTGCTATTTTCTTTCATGAAGTTATGACAAAATACATGCCTGTCATTATTCTTGATGGTGAATTAATTGTCGGCTTTAATTTCAATACAGCACTATCGAAGTCTCTCAATAAGAGCGAAAGCGCTGCAAGAAATAAAGAGATGAAACGATGGTTTAAGGAGGCGTCACGACTCAATACACTAGGTGTTGGCACTGCTGCATCTATTCCCGGCCATTTGATTCCAAATTATGCAAAAGTAATGCGTGTTGGGCTTAGAGGAATTGCTGAAGAATATCAAGAAATCCTTCAGAAGGATATCAGTCTTGAACATAAGGAATTTGTTGAAGCTTTAATTCTCAGCTGTGAAACTGCAAGAGACCTCAGCTACCGTTATGCCAGAAAAGCAAGAGAATTGGCGGATCAAGAAGACAATAATCAACGTAAAAAAGAATTACTCAATATTGCAGAGATTTGTGAGAAAGTTCCTTGGGAGGCTCCTACGAGTTTTTGGGAGGCACTTCAATCATTATGGATAACACATATGTTGATCATGGCTGCTGAGTCTTATCCAGGTGCTGGATTATCTCACGGAAGGTGGGATCAATACATGTATCCTTTCTTCAAAAGAGATATAGAAACAGGGGCACTCAGTCGGGACGAAGCAAAGGAGCTTATGGAATGTTATTGGATTAAGCATAATTATGTCTATGATTTTCAAGGAAGGCTTGGGATAAACCAAGGTATTAATTCAAGCTTTGGGCAACTCATAACATTAAGCGGTTGCGGTCCTAATGGTGTGGATTTGACAAACGATTTGACTTGGCTTGCACTTGATGTTATAGAAGAATTGAATCTATTGGAACCAAAACCAAACATTCGTGTACATAGAAACACTCCTCAAGATTTTTTGATTCGTGTCTCTGAATTAATAGCAAAAGCGCAAGGATCGCCCTTCCTCATCAATTTTGATGAACACAGCATCGATGGACTTGTCTGGCAAGGAGTACCTCGTGAAGAAGCTTGGGATTATGGAATAGTTGGGTGTTTAGAGAATACAATGCAAGGCAATGACCGTTCTGACACTGTTGACGTCAATATGAATCTTGTAAAGGCCATTGAATTTGCATTGAATGACGGAAAGGATCAAGCGACAGGAAAGCAGATTGGAATTAAGACCGGCAATCCTCGAAAGTTCATAACATATGAGATGTTTCTTGATGCAGTAAAGCAGCAACTAATGGAAATGATACGTTTACTCACACAATGTGGAAACATGGCAGACACGATTAGAGCCAAGTACCAACCAATCCCATATCTGAGTGCTCTTATGGATGGTTGCGCAATGAGAGGCAAAGACGTAAATCAAGGTGGAACCGATTGGAACTTCAATACACTTGAAGGAATGGGTATTGCCACATTGGCTGATTCTGTTGCTGCAGTGAAGAAGATGGTCTATGATGAGAAGCGGATTTCCATGTCAGAACTGTTAACAGCATTGGAAGCAAATTATGAGGGATTTGAGGAACTTCGTCAGCTTCTTAGAACCAAGGCACCAAAGTTCGGAAATGATAATGATTTTGCAGATAATATCGCTCGTGAACTCTCAATGTTTTGGGCTAAAGAGGCCTTCAAATATAGGAATCACTATACAAACAGAAGGTATCGCGCTGGATACCTCTCTTGGAACTATTTCATTCCACTTGCTCCTCTAACAGCTGCAACTCCCGATGGACGGAGGCGTGGCGAGTTTTTGTCTGGTGGTGTTGGTGCTGTTCAAGGAATGGATTCCAAGGGTCCAACTGCTTCAATCCGTTCTGTTGGAAAGATTGGTCTTGAAACAGTTCCCAATGGAGCGAGTCATACTATTACCCTGAGTCCCTCTATGGTTAAGACTCCTGAACACATTGAGAAACTTACTTCGTTGTTACGAGCCTATAATGAAGTTGGCGGAACCGCACTCCAGATTAACATAATTGATGCCGCGACATTACGCGATGCTCAAAAGAATCCAGACGCTTATTCTAATCTAATGGTCCGAGTCACTGGCTACAACGCATTCTTCACTCAAATTGGTAGAGAATTACAAGAAGAGATTATCACAAGAACGGAGCATAGTCTCTAATGACAACGACAGGCATTATTACAAATATTCAACGGTGTTCTACTGAGGATGGTCCCGGTATTCGGACAACCGTCTTCTTCAAGGGATGTCCCCTGAGTTGTGTATGGTGCCATAATATCGAGACCATTGATCCAAATCCACAAACTGTTTGGTATGCAGTCAAATGTATTGGAGATCAAGCATGCGTTCGCTCTTGTCCTGAGTCCGCGTTAGAATTAACTGCTGATGGAATGAAAATTGACCATTCTAAATGCAAAGCTTGTGGTACTTGTGAAGATGTATGCCCAACAGGTGCCATGAAAGTCATGGGTAATATCAGAAGATCTGATGAACTAATCGAAGAGCTTCTTCGAGACCATATCTTCTTCAAGACATCAAATGGAGGTGTAACCCTTTCCGGTGGAGAGGCTACCTACCAATCGACTTTCGCAATTGATGTGGCTAGAGGACTAAAGAACCATGATATTCATGTTGCTCTCGATACATGCGGATATTGCAGCGAGAAAATATTACTAGATATACTCCCGTATATCGATCTCGTTCTCTATGATCTTAAGATAATGGATTCTGAAAAACATAAGGAATGCACTGGTGTACCACTTGAACGTGTTCTTGAGAATGCAAAGTTAGTAGCTGATAGTGGAAAACCGGTATGGATTCGAACTCCTATAATTCCTGGGTATACAGATGATCCGAATAACATTAAGGCTATCTCTAAATTCATAATCAATCAAATGCCACATGTTGAGAGATACGATCTTCTTGCATTCAATCGAATGTGCACGGAGAAATACGCCCTTTTTGGCCTTGAATATCCTCTGAAGAACGCTGAACTAATTTCTAAAGAAAAAATGGAAACATTGGCAGACATTGCACGATCTGAGGGTATAGTACACGTTCAATGGTCTGGAATGACAAAAGATACTGGAACGATCAAAACAATTGATAATCAGGAGGTTAAACCCTGTGGATGCTAATATTCTATCAAATGAACTTGTTGACGCACTGAATATCTTTGAAACGCCTAAATTCATGGTTACTAAAGACTCGAATAATGAACCAAATATTGCTCTCGTGATGACTTGGAATGTGTATAAAGGAAATACTCTGGTCTATGGTGATTTCTTGACGAATAAGAGTCGGGCGAACTTGAATCAAGGTAATTTCCAGATGTCACTCCTTGTAATGAAAATGAATTTGGATAGCTGGTTAATTAAAGCGAATTTTGAAACATTTCATCGCAATGATGAGATATACGAGTTTGTCGCTCAGACACCACTATTCAGATACAATCAATATACAAATGCTCGAGGTGCAGGTGTAGCTGAAGCAATCTCATCAAGTGATAGATACCCCATCTCCAAATTATCTGTGCTATCATCCTTTATTAAAACCAGATTTGCAAAGAGAAAAGTACCACTTGTTGAAACTGTAGAAGGAAATATGCCCAAGAATATACTGAATATCTTCTCTCAAATGGCTGCTGTAAAAGCTGTGGCGTTCATTGATTCGGATGATTACCCAGCAGCATTTCCTGAGTTTGGTATGCTTCCAGTTTCTAGTAATACAATCGTAGTAAAGCGAACTCAAGAAAAGCTTCGTGGTTATGATCTCTATGAGAAACAGAAGGTTGCTATCTCTCTAGTATCACTCGAACCCGCTGCTTTTCAAATGAAAGGTTCTTTTCATATTATCGATGAATCTTGGGGGTATGTCAGATTAGAGAAAGTGTATGCTTGCTCACTTCCGAGACCTGGTATACGTGTTGATATTCCTATGTTAACTCCTGAGAGGACATAATTGTATTTTGTCACACCAAAATCCTTTTTCTTGATTCATTATGGGATTCTATGAAGGTGTGACTATTTGGAGAGTTGGGAATACACCGCAAAGGATGGTCGTCTGATCCGGGTTAGACGAGCACAACGTGGTGATGCCCCTCTTCTTCATGAAGGATTTAGAAGTGTTGTTGATGAAGGACTATGGTTACCTACCTTCTCAACAAATGCACACATCTCTGATTGGATTCATTGGATTGAAAAGACAAATCATTGCAGAGAGATTCTAATAGTTGCATTTCTCGGCGATGAATACGCTGGTCACCTCACTCTCCAACCAGAGGAATGGAATGCATCACAACATGTCGCTAAACTTGGAATAATTGTTCGAAAAGAGTGTAGATATGTTGGAGTCGGTAAAGCCCTTATGCAAGCCAGTGAAGCAATTGCCATTGAGACTGGATACACCAAGATTATTTTGAGTACTTTTGCAGACAATAAGGTAGCTAGAGACCTTTATGAGAACCTTGGGTATAGGATTGTGGGTGTAAGGAAGAACCATTTTAAAATGCCAAAGGGCTTTATAGACGAAGTGCTTATGGAAAAAGAACTATCATCACCTTAATGAAGGGAGCACAACTATGTGGCGTACGATAGTAGATTTCTTTAGAGAATCACCGCAACGGTTGATTGTTGCACAAGCTATAGTGCGACATGGATTCAGTGTTGAAGGTCCTCCTGATGATCCTGTAATAAAATGCGGTGACATACGAATACCCTTCAAATCCCTTGGCAATGCACTGGGTATTGATAGACGTACCGTTCGAGCTACAGCAGAAGACATATGTTCCAATAGGGACTTGTGCGAGTTCTTTTCTAATCTACGTCCAGCCGGTCCTTCTCTTGAAGGAGTTCGCCATGTTCTTGGATATGGAGTAGTTACAATACTTGTTGAATCACCTGAAACTTCTGGCATTTTGTCAGAAGTGACTTCAAGGATTGCTAGTTATGGTATTCCTATCAGACAGATTCTTGCTGAAGATGTAGCCATTTATGAAGAACCTTGTCTAAAAGTGATAACACAGAATTCACTACCTGGTAGAGTTATAGAGACTCTGTCGGAAATTAAGGGTGTAAGAAAAGTAATTATTGAAAAATAAAAGCATCCTCTTCCCAAGCTTGAAAAGGGCATTCTAATGAAACCGCAAGAGCGTTATTCCAATGGAAATTGAGCCTGATACTGGAATCTCTGACAGTTCTACTGGTGAACAACTCGATCATAACACGCATTCAAGTATGTATCAGGTAATAATGCTGGCTATTTCTCTTGGTATACTTCAAATTGGATTTGGTTTTGTTACTCCCGTCTTTCCTGTCTATATTACTGAATTAGGTATGGGTGGTATTGAGTTAGGAGTTCTTGCAGCTTCATTTGCTTTGACAAGAATAGTTCTAGCTGGTCCCCTAGGAAGTCTCTCCGATAACATTGGACGAAAAAAAGTCCTTGTTAGTTCACTCCTTGGTTTTGCAATTGCCAATATTATCTATGCATTAGCAGAACATGCCTGGGTCATGATTCTTGCACGCGCACTGGAAGGTGCAGTTTCAGCAGGATTCTTTCCAGCTGCGAATGCATTTGTTTCTGATATGACCACTCCTGAAAATCGTGGTACTGCAATGGGCTATCTTAGTACAGGTAATATGACGGGATTTGTTATTGGTCCTGTTGTTGGCGGGGTACTTGCAGAATTTCTTGGGATTCGTTTACCCTTTATTGTTGCTGCAGCTATCTCTATTCTTGCATTGATCTTTCTTGCTGTTCTTATTACAGAGCCAAAACGAAAACATATCATTAACAGGGAGAAATTACCTCGGATACCTCTTAGAACCATCCTGTCAAGAGACTATGCAAGCTTTGGTGCACTTGCGGTAGCTATGTTTGCAAATATGTTCGCCATAGGCGTTCTTGAGGTTGCTTTTACTCTTGACGCAGTTGTTCGTTTCGGTATTGGTCCACTTGAGATTGGTGGATTCTTTGGTGTAATTGGCATCTTTATGATTCTTGGCAATATTGGATTTGGTAAGCTATCTGATAAACGAGGTCGCAAATGGCTAATTGTTTCAGGTGCATTCATAGGAACAATCTCTATGCTATTGTTTGCTATTGCTACTGATACTATGGGTTTCTATATTGCAGCAGCAGTGCTTGCCATTGGGATGTCTATGCGCGGACCTGCCATACAAGCTCTCATAGCAGATTTGACGGATCCAACCTCATATGGTCGTATCATGGGTCTTTTCGGAGCTGTCAGTAACAGTGCATATGTTGTAAGTCCAACAATGAGTGGTTATCTCTTTGATATAACTGGCACAGCATTTTCATCTCTACTAATTGCTGGCGGTGTGTCGCTGATTGGTGGTGGTGTTGCCAGTGTTGGTATTTCAAGTGATATCATTCCCGCATCTTCAAAGGAACTAGTCGTAATTTCTGATGGTGTAAGTGAAGACACTCTAGAGTGACTTCGCTTCCAATTCATTTCCTTCCAGAAAACGACAACTTTATATGTAAAGTATACTTTACGTATAGTATACTTTACGTATAATATACTTTACATCGTTGCGTGATTGGTATGATTAGTAATTCTCTCAAAGAACTCAGAGAACAAAGGATGAGTAAATCCACTGATCCCAGTGAATGGACTCAGGAAGCCCTTGCAGCTCGTGTTGATGTTACTCGTCAGACAATTATCGCTATTGAGAAGGGCAAGTATAATCCGACTCTTGAACTTGCGTTCAAGCTTGCGAATGAGTTTGGCGTTACAATAGAGAAAATTTTCAGTTATAGGAAGGATGAAGATGGACAGTAAGAAGATAATATTGAATGGATCGTTCATTGTATTTGCAATAGTATTTACAGCAGTGATGATGTGGTATCTTCCAGATAAGGCACTGGAATTACTGCTCATAGATATACTATCACTTAGTGGTGTACTCCTCTTGCTTCGAGGAGCAAAAGTGGATCAACGTAAGGACGAGCGTACTATTCAATTAATGACTCTTAGTGGCAGAAATGCATTCTTTTTTCTGATTCTTGCGATGCCTGCAATTGCCAGTTTTAGTATTGCTGGGATAATAACAATTGATGCTTATACAGCATTAATGATTCTATGGTTCATTTCTCTCGCTATAACTTTGATTTCGTTCTTCTATTATTATTCCAGTTAATCACTTGAAAGTTGCAGAAACATAAGCGACAACGCTTTTGTCATCACCGGTGATATCTCCTGAGTTTGTGTACTTTAGAAGATTGAATTGAGTTGCTCCCCTCTCTTTGGCAAATACAGCTGCAGCCGCAATAGGTCCTGCTCCACAGATGCTTAGTCTATGACCTTGAACAAAGCTCAGGAATCCCTGAGCATCGAGAAATTCAAGATACTCCATTGCTTGATTGTCCTTCATATTTGCGTTCTGTGCCGATTCAAAATGCGTGAAATCAGAGCTTGCGAGAACGAGAATATCGTCTTCTTCTGCAAGTTTTGCTAGTGTCTTACCGAGTGACTCACACACTCTAAATGATTGATCTGTAAGGCAAATTGGCACAAAACTGACATCAGATCCAAAGATATATTGTAGAAATGGTAGTTGCACCTCTAGTGAGTGTTCACTGCTGTGAGCAACGCAATCAGTCTTAGCAAACTCATTTTCTTGGATGATTGCTGAACCCAGACCGCTATCGTATTTTGCTCTTCCAAGAGGTGTTTCCCAGTCTTCATTGCAGACCGCCACCCTTCCTCCCATTCCAGTATGGTTAGGACCAAGCATCACAATATGATCTGGTTTACCATCTTCATATAGACTTAGATAGGTATGTGATGCGGTCATGCCAGAATACATATATCCTGCATGAGGAGCGACAACGGCCTTGAGATTCCTTGAATTTCCAGGAGTTCCTTCTGGTAATTCGCCTGGTCCTAGATTTCCCAGAAAGCAATTCTCAATCCGTTTTACAAGGAGGTCTTCTGTTCCTTCGTAAAATCTACCAGCAACAACAGGCATTCGAGTCATTGGCATTCCCGTAGAGTAATATAGTCACTCTACGAGAAAAGCCTTTGGTCTCTATCTATGAAGTGCTTTCTTCACAAATGGTAGAGCTTTTTCTAGTTTGACCTGTTCAGTTTCTTTGGTCTCCATATTTCGAATACTGACTTCTCCATTCTGAATATCACGCTCACCAATTATTATGATGAGTTTGGCTTTTCTAGAATCAGCTTGCTCAAGAGATTTCTTTAACGATCTCTCGATTACATCCACTTCACAAGATATTCCTTGTTTGATTAATTGAGCCTGGACAGCAAACGCATATCGAATCATAGGTTCTTTAATTGGAGTTATGAAAACATCAAGTTCTGGCAGAATGCTTTCATCCACACCTCGTTCAATTACGACCTCAATTAATCTCCCAATTCCTAAAGAGATACCGGTTGCTGGTGTAGCAGGACCACCAAATCGTTCGATCAAATGGTCGTAACGACCTCCTCCTAGAATTGAACCAACATCGCTACCACCTAAGTAGTGTCCCTCAAAGACAGGTCCTGTATAATAATCAAGACCTCTTGCAAGTGACATATCGAATATTGTCGTATCTTTTTGATTTGCTTCTTCGAATATCTCCGCCATCAACATAAGCTCGTCGACTCCTTCGATTCCAATCTTTGAACCATTAAGGAGGTCTCTAAATTGTTGTAGAGTTTCTGTCCCCGAACCATTGATAGCAATTGCATCTATTAGAAACTCACTAGATTTGTTACTTATACCTCTAGTTTCTAATTCCTGTAGAACTCCATCGCGACCTATTTTATCAAGCTTATCGATTGCTCTAAAGCATTCAAAGGCTAAGTCATCTGAGACTCCTGCTTTCTCAGTAAGTCCTTTCAGCACTTTTCTGTTGTTAATCTTGATGACATAATCCTTGCCAAAAACACGTCGAAGAAATTCAAGAGCAACTAAGACAACCTCTGCATCTGCAGCAGGACTTGATGCACCGATGATATCCACATCAGCTTGCTCAAACTCACGATATCTTCCAGCTTGAGGCCTATCATATCTCCAAGCTTTACCAATCGCGTATCGTTTGAATGGTTTTGGTAAATGTGGATTAGTAGCAATAATCCGTGCCAGAGGAACAGTAAGATCAAAACGTAATCCTACTTCACGTTCACCCTTATCTGTAAACTTGAATGTTTCAGCTTCTACGTCTTCTCCACCTTTTGCTGAGAGTGTTTCCCATAACTCCATTACCGGCGAATCCAATGGTTCATAACCAAATTGTTGGAAGACATCAACTGCAGTTGATATAAGGTAATCACGAACTCTCATCTCAAGTCCAAAGAGGTCTCTCATACCTCTCACTGTTCTCATCTCACTCAATTGTATTCCTCCAAAATTCACATTGGCAACAGGTAAGGGCGGCGGAGATATCACTACATCTATTGATACTCTTGATGAACAAAGCCACCATCTTTCATGTTTGTCACCGCTGTCTTTTCAATGGTTTCTTGTCTTAAGTGTTGTGCTAGTTGATGAATATTCTATTGGACAATACCAAATAGAAAGAGTAGGAGATATAGGAAGATGATTGATGCAATGATTACAGTGTCTCTAATCACAATTTTGAGGAGCTTTGTATCCCTATCAGCTGAATATACATAGATTGTCTTGTTTAAGACTGATACAATTGTAGTGACAATAATAGCGATAGCTGCGTCATTATAGAGTGCAGGATTCAGAATAAACACTGCTGCACTACTCGCGACTATTGCGCCGGCTGAAACAAAGCCACCAATAATTGCTGCAATTATTAACCCAGTTCCACTTAGTGTATTAGCAAATATAAGTTGAATCAAATAGACTCCTGCAAATATCGCACCAAATCGTATTGCTGGTCCTAATTCAAAGGGTGATACCAGTTTGTCATCAAAAACTTGTCCTTCTTTCTTGTGGTCTGGAGTATTTTCTTGGATAATTCTCAGCATACTGTATACGATTAAAATCGCAATGGGGACAATATAAAGTCGTAGCAACATTAAGGTTGAATCAATTATTAGAAGTAACAACCCATTTCGTAATACCATAGACACAATAGAAAGATCAATCGAGAGAGCTATCCGGTTTTCACCCTTTCTACCCTCATTTACATAGAAATCTGTTACACTTGAAACTGTTGCCTCGCTATTTGCAAGACCTCCAAATAAGCCAAAGAAATAGATACCTCTGTCTTTGTATTTCTTAACAAGTAGATAGTTTGCAAAACTTACAATCAAGAGTAGAACGATGAGGAAATATGTCTGGAATGCTGGAAATGAAATTACACCAATCTGAATTGTTTGAGGTACTAGAGGCCAGACAAATAGAATGATGACTCCTAATTCTACTGCACTAATCATCTCCTCTCGAGTCATCACTTCTATCGCATGAGCAAGTTCTTCCTTGAATCCAAGAACCAGAAACACAAGAAATGATACAGTCATTGCGAATATTGAAAGGGTACCAAACAATTGTCCCGGAAGTGGTGTATCATATCCCACAAGCACACCCAAGACGAAGGACATTGAAAAGACCAACGGTGTTGTGAGTCCTCTTCCCATGGTCCTGAAAAGCTTGTAATAGACTTGAAAAGTAACTAATATGATTGAGATTGCGACGCCATAAATCAGAATGTAAGGATTTGATACTATATCAGAGATATATGCAATCATTGTGCCAAGGAGACTATGGAGACCAAAGGATCTAACACCTGCTGTGCGTTCACCTTCCATCTTCTTCTGACGTTCTAGGCCAATTAGTGCGCCTACAACAAATCCGATGAGTGCTTTTACAATAAGATCTCCGCTTGCTAATAGCTCCTGCAATGATACTCACCACTTGGAGTAAAAAAGAATACTACATCTACTTTTAAGGCGTACTATGACGACAAAGAAAAAAAGACAGGTGAGGTTGGTATTACTCCAACCTCGTGAATTTTAACAGCAATGACAAGGGTATGTCTTCATACTCACTAGTCGGTAGAGTTCGTCGAACAGTCATTGGGAGAATACCTGCTCGTAGCTCTGCTTCAGCAAATGCAAATCTACCCGTTGGAGCATCCTTCATATCAATTAAAATAGGAGCTCCCATCGAAATCTGAAGCGCTCTGGCACCAATAATTCTTGCTTTTTCATATTTAGTAAGCCACTTTGGTCCGATATGAATTCCAATAGCAGCCTTATCTTGGTCATAGCCAGTAATGAGATTTTTTCTCTCTTCCACCTGAATTATCTCTTCAATAGGTGGAAGATCGTGCTTTTCAGGTTCTGGTTCTGGCGCTTTCTTACGCTTCGATTTGGATTTACCACTCAAGTCGACAGCTCCTGATTCAATCTTCTCTTGAAGATCAAATGCTTCTCCAATTACTGCTTCTGCCTTTGCTTCGCTTAGACCAGAAACAGCGGCAGCAAGCGCTTCCTTCTCAGCTTTAGATACCTTCTCAATGGTATTATAACCAGCTTCCACAAGCTTTTCAGCTGTTTTTGGTCCAACACCTGGTATATTTGCTAGAATTCCTACAATCTCTTCTGCCGTTAGAGCTTCTTCTGCTTCGTTATCTTTCTGTTCTGAGCCGTCTGACATGAGCAACACCTGATTTAGTTCTACGTTTGACTCTTTCTATTCGTCGTCGCCGCCTTCGTAATCGCCGCCGGGACCACCGCCACCCATGCTGGGTGAACCCTTAGAGCTGATGACATCGTCAATCTTCAAGATCATCTGTGCTGCTTCTGCAGCTGACATAACAATCTGTTTGTTGACAATAGCTGCCTCGACAACACGAGCTTTCTTCATGTCATCAACTTTACCCTTTTCGATATCAATTCCGTGATTAACCTTCCCCTCTGTGTGCGCTTTTCGAAGGTTGACTATAATATCAATAGGATCAAGTCCTGCGTTCTCTGCAAGAGCATTTGGAAGTGACTCGATAGCGTCAGCAAATGAATTGACTGCATATTGTTCTCTACCCTCAAGCTTTGTTGAGAAATCACGGAGTTGCTTTGATATCTCTGATGCTAGTGCACCACCACCATAAGTGATTTGTGGATGCATAACAACATCTTTGACAACATGTAACGCATCGTTCAGAGCTCTATCAACTTCATCAACGACGTGATCTGTTCCTCCACGTACAAGAAGAGTCACTACGCTTGACTTTGGTGTTCCTTCGATGAAGAGCATCTTATCGTCAGCTACTTCTCTCTGCTCAACAAGCTTAGCTTTTCCTAGATCTGATGCAGTCACATTCTTGATATTAGAAACGATAGCTGCACCTGTAGTTTTGTGAACTCTCTCTACATCGGATTTCTTGATTCTACGGACTGCCATGATTCCTGCTTTTGCAAGGTAGTGTTGTACAACGTCATCAATACCTTTCTGAGCAATCACGACATTAGCACCTGCCTGGACTATTTTATCGACCATGTTCTTCAACATGCGTTCTTCTTCATCCAGAAAGCTTGTCATCTTTGAAGGATCCGTGATTGAGATTTTTGCATCAAATTCAGTCTTTGTTACTTCAAGAGCTGATTCGATAAGTAAAATCTTTGCTCCTTCGATTCTTTTTGGCATACCGGGATGAACAACTTCTTTATCAAGAACTAGTCCCTTGACCAGCTCTGTCTTGTCTACGGTCATTCCTTCTTGTTTCTGGCGTGGGATATTCTCGATATCCAACTCTTCACCTTCTTGCAAATCTTTAGCAACTGCAAGAACAGCGTCGACAACAATCTTTGCGAGAGCATCACGGTTTCCTGATACAAACTTACTTGACATCGATGTCTTGGCAACATCTATGAGAATCTTCTTGTATTCAGGAGATGCGGGATCAACCTCTTCTGCTACAGAATCGATTACTTCCAAGGCTTTGGTTGATGCCTTTCTATACCCGCTGATTATTGTCGTTGGATGTATTTTCTGATCGAGGAGTGTTTCTGCTTGTTTCAAGAGATCGCCTGTAAGTACTGCGGCAGTTGTTGTACCATCACCAACTTCGTCATCTACTGTCTTGGAGACCTCGATGACCATCTTTGCAGCCGGATGAGCAACATCCATCTCTTTCAAAATAGTTGCTCCGTCGTTAGAAACAGTAATGTCTCCGAAGCTGTCCACGAGCATCTTATCCATACCCTTGGGTCCAAGAGCTGACTTTACCGCCTCAGCAATCACAATTGCAGCCATGATATTATTTCGTTGAGCGTCACGGCCGCGGGTTCGCTCAGTGTCTTCTTTTAGTACTAGTACCGGTACCTGTTGACTCATCAAATAGTTCCTCCTTTTCCTGACCATGTTAGTACAAAGAAATTGCACTAAACTGACCAGTTTAGATAAAACTGTACAAGCACTTCGGGGGAATTTGTATTTTTAAACGTTACTTTAAGACCGCTTTACAATGACATTGTCACCCTTGTTTGCTCCAATTGCCTGAGAAATGTGTGGACATTTCGCCTTAGTTATGTAATATGTTTCAATACCATACCTCTGTTGAATCTCAGGAAAGGTTTCGATATTTGCTTGTCCTTTTGAGATGACGATGTCACTCTTCTCCACTAATTCGAGAAACTCATTACTCACATCATTTGGCGGTACGCCAAGAGCCCAAGCTCCTGTATCTGTGATTTCTGCCAGTTGTCCTATCTCTGTACCTGCGACATCTTCGCGGACTGCGTCATTGATCATCGGTCTTCTTTTGACTACATAGATTACAGACCAGTTCTTTTCATTGAATAGACGAAGAAGAGGTATGTCTAGAATGACTTCGCCTGCATTATCAGCTAAGAATAGTATTCTCCCTCTCTTCGATTTCAAAGACTTCCAAAGTGATTCAGATGCATCAACTGCAAAACCATTTTTCATAATCTCATCAAAGACTTCAATGAGGTGAGTCAAATCGGGATCATGGCCAGTAGTACTAAAATCGATGATGTTTCCAGCGATTGCCGCTGCAATACAAGCACGAAGTTTTTGATAGCCGCTCAATAAATCAATTCTCTCTTCAATGGCCGGAAAAGCACGTAAAGCAGCCTGTTTACTGGTTTTCTTAATCTCTTTGTAAGGGTCTTCAGAGCCCGCCATTGAATAGAGCTTTCTGTATATCCTGACCGAAAGCGGAGCCGGATTAATTCTCTCACTATACCCTTCTGAAAGCATCTGATAGACGAGTGCAAAATAGTTCGCTTGTTCCACTATATCTTCAGTCAGAAGAGGTATTAGTAATTTCAAGGTACCCATGATACAAGGTGCGCATTCAGGAATGAGTGGGACTTTGATCTCTTCACTCACCATCAGAACCTTCCTCAGTATCTGAGTGCTTTGTACCCTCTGCTTTGCAGACCATTAAATAGGCATCTTCTCCATCCCGATAGTATCCTCGAAGAACACGCCTCACTGTAAAGCCGAGTGACTCGTAGACCGATACTGCATCTTCATTTCCTTTTCTCACTTCAAGGAAATACTCATCTACGCCGTACTGCTTCATGGCATTCATACTTTCTCTAATCAAAGATGTTCCAATTCCTTGATGCCTTTTGTCTTTAAGAACTGCAATGGATACAATGTGACCTTTTTTCACTGGTAATCGCCCAAAGGAAGATATTCCTCTCTCAATTCTACACATAATGTATCCTACAATCCCATCATCAACTTGAGCCACAAGGAATGCTTTTGGTGCATGGTAATGCAAGCCTAAGAAGAACTGATCGGGATAATTCTCGGGGAGTGCTTCTTGGTTAATGAACACAACCTGCCTAATATCATCAGTAGAGAATTCACGAATCTCATAGGCTTCTGTCATATTAGTCGTCACTCTGTTGACTTACGTTTCTGACGAGACCTCATGCGTCTTTTATGGATTATGACGAGGTATAAAGTATTGAGTTGAAAAATTGCACGATGATTAAGCTTATTTTCATTTATGATTCCGCACTTGCTATGACAGCTATCTTAATTGGTGGCACACCCGGAACTGGAAAGACCAAGATTGCACAAGTATTGGGTAGTATCCTTCACATCCAAGTAATTTCTCTTGGCGAACTAGCAAAAGAGAGTGGTTGCATATCTGCTAAAGATGTCGCAAGGGACACGGGTATCATCGATGAAGATTGCCTTGTAGATGCCATAATTCCCTTGGTTGAAGATAGAAGTAAACGACTTATCGTTGAGGGGCACTATATCGATCTTGTTCCTAGTGGATCTGTCGAATGTGTTTTCATCTTAAGGACTCATCCTGATATACTAAGAGAAAGATTAGTTGCACGTAGATATAAGGAAGAAAAAATACAGGAAAATGTCGAAGCAGAAATTCTTGGAGTATGCCAGATGGATGCAATAGATGCCTTTAGAGAAGAAAGAGTATTTGAGATTGACACTTCTAAGGCATCTCCCCCCGAAGTTGCTGAAATTATTGGGAAAATGTTGCAAGAATCCCCAATTCCTGTCAGAATCGATTGGATGGAGATGCTTGAGCGTGAGGGGCGTATTGATGAGTACTTGAGTGATTAGACTACTCATATTCTCTTACAATGATTACAATGATATTTACAAATGCTAAAAGAAGCATAAGATATGGAACAAAAGTTGCTAGGATTTCTCCTGACAGCCATGGCTGTGCCGTGACAGCGAACGTGATAAGAAATAACACAGTTCCCCCTGCCCAAGCTAACATCATTGCTGGAATTAAAGCAAACCATGTGTATTTTGGAGTGCTATATACAAAATATGAAAGAATAATCATAACAATTCCTGCAGCAGCAGGAAATAGATAGATTGCACCACCTGTTCTAGTATATGCCTCAATAAAATCATTAAATCCAACTTCAGGTGGTACGGCTCCACTTCTGGTCATTACTTGCATGAAGTTGGATAGTATTGCAAGAAGGCCGCCAATGATAAGTAAACTTGCTGCCCATCTATAGTTCAGGAGACCTAATTTCCGTTTTCGAAGTTGCTTTCTCAGTTCTTCTGCTTTCTTCTCTCTCTCCTGGACCCGGCTGACTTCGATATGTCTCTCTCTCTTTGTGAGACCATCCTCCCGTTTATTGCCTTTGACATCATCATCAACAGCATCAACGAGTTCTTCAGCCATCTTAGTAGAATCCTTATTATTTTCCATTCTGGGTCTTGATGGTAGACTTTCCTCTGCTATATAAGCATCAGTATCTGAGACAGCATTAATTAAATGTACGCAATTCCTTCTCCACTCTTTTAACATCTGATAATTCCAGTACTGCATTTATGGAATTAGCAATTCTCTCTGTTTTCAATTTGTCACTGATACTTGAAACCTGATTGCTTGATATTTCATCTCTAATAATTCCAGCAACTTCTCTGTTGAGTGTATCATTGGATCCAAAGTATAACTCGTAGACCAAGGCATCACTCAGCTTTTCAAGATAATCTCTGTATTCACCATTTTGTTTCGTATTCTGATATAACTTTGATAATTCATCAAAAAGGAATTCATACACATCCTGGTAGTTCGATTCGACTATTGGAAGGTCTTCTAAAATCCCTGTATTCAGACAAGTAGTAAGTTGCGAATAATTAGTTAGATATCGTATACTTAGGTATCGAATTAGGTGCGAATTTAGAATAAACCCGAGTGCCTTTTTATTCACTTCATCTGAATGTGGTATTATTTCAACAATGCCTCCGCCATGTATTGTTCCTATTGGTTTAATGATGCAACGTGGGTACCTGTAGTTCTTTGTTGCTACAAGTAGTTCAGTCTGATAGGACTGTTTTAATTTACAATCTTGTAAAAACCAATCATCAGTATAGGATACGTTGTTTCTATCGATATGATATCTCTGTACACTTCTACCACTTGTGATATACGGAATTCTATGCTTGGATGAAGAATCATTGACAACATGGTCTTTTGGAATATCTCTTCCTCTAGAAGCAATCATGAAATTCCGCTTTCCTTTCTTCAATACTGCCGAGAAGAGACTGTCGTGATATATTGGAAATACCTTGCATGTTCTTAATAGGTCTCTTGATACTTTATTCACTGTTTCATGTCCGAGTCTTCTCGATTCAATATCAATCTGAACATTCTCTTTTAATTCATCATTTCTACAGAATACGCTTACCATTTCAAGCGTAACATCTTCAAAAGGACTACCTTCGTCTATAATCTTCCACAAGAGCATTTTCTCTAAAAGAAAATCTCGTGTCTTTGTGAATTGATTCACTCTCAGTATACTATTCGGAATTAAAAATGCCAGTTCTCCTTCGTGCCGGAGAAGCATCTTTGATCGTACAATAAAATGTGCTGCACTATTCCATGTTCCATCCCTATTTTTTCCTACCATAAAGGGATAGTAATCTTCTATATACTCTCTCTCTCTTTCATGCAAAATATTACCATAGGGTGGATTACCAAGAATCATATCAAAGCCTGGATTCTCCCTTGTCATGACATCTGGAAATTCATGATTCCAGTTGAAACCAAAATCAATCTTTTTAATCAAATCTTTTTCATTAATTGTACCTACTAAACTATTACCTTGTTTGACATGAATATTTCTCATTTCAATGCCAGGTAATTTCTTGTTTTCACATAGATACCACTGCTTTATTCGAGCCCTGCATGACTTTACTGCCTTTGCTGAAATATCTACTCCAAAAAGCGATTTTTCTACAATATCTTTTCTTCTTGATTCAGGCGATCTTCTATCACTGAATATTCTCTGTTTTTCTTCCATCCATTCAGCGGCTGCTAGAAGAAATACTCCATCTCCCACTGTTGGGTCTAAAATCTTAAGATCATTGATAAGAGTAAGAAAATACTTCTTTTCTTTTTCTGAATATCGATGTATTTCCTTGTGGTTATCGATTTCAAGACTTTTCTTTCTCTCTAACCATGCATCTAATGATTCATAGGCAATCAACCTTGCTAGCTCAATAGGAGTATAAAATGAACCTATTCTCTTCTTAGCCTGTCTTGTTCTATAATGGCATTCTTGTTTGACCTTTCTTGAACCAAAATTTCCCGTCATGGGATGTCAATCAAATCCTACTTTTATATTATCAATTCCTTCAGCCTTTGTTAACATATCTACCCCAACTTAAATGTCACTCACTTGCGTGTACACTATCCTTTTTTTATGGGAATGTAGGGAGTCAAACACATGAGAAAGCAGTGGTTTCTTCCATTTTTATTCCTAGGAATCCTTATAGTTCCAGTAGGCTCAATCGCAACTTCTCCTTTAACTGAACCACATCTTTCCAACGAATTACAAATTTCTGAAAACCTCCCCCGAGTGTATAGCGAGAATTTAGCAGCAGATATTTACTCGGCGATCAATCTTACAAACTATATTGATCTTGTTCGAGAGTTTTCTGAGATTGGTCCTCGCTATATCATGACATATTCTGATATCCCTGGAAGTACAAATGAAGCAGCTCGGCTTTGGTTAGTAGACAGAATGAGTGACTTATCAAATGGCCGCATAGAGATTGGAATCAATGGCACGTTCAAGAATATTGTCGGTCGACTTCCTGGTTATCTCCCAGATGAAGATAATGAGCTTCCTGTTTTTATTGTATGTGCTCACTACGATACGCCATCTAACAGTCCTGGGGCAAACACAGACGGAAGTGGCATCGCTGTTATGCTTGAACTTATACGGGTGATGTCAAGATACGAATGGCCACTTGATATTCTTTTCATAGCTTTCAATGGAGAACATGCATTAGGAGGACTTCTTGGTAGTCAAGAGTTGTCCAATCAATTTGCACTAAACGGCGTAGATATTCTTGCGATGTACAATGTTGATACAATTTTAAGACATAGTCGCTGTGCTTCTTCCGATGAACAGATATTGCTTGCATACAACTTAGGCGGACAATATTGGGCTTCTCTAGCAAAGTCGGTTGCTAGCTTCTATAGTAATGACATTGTTGAAATCCTACCTTCCAATGAAGCCTCTTGGTGGGCTAGTTCAAGTAATTATTACTTTGCCAACCATGGTTTTGAGAATGTCCTCTTTGCTTACGAATCCGGCTTTTTTGATGACTCAAGGTCAGGAACCTATCAGGATGTTTGGACAAGGAATGATATCATCTATAATCTAGGAAGAGAAACTGCTGCATTCATTGGAGAGAGTATCGCATTCACAATGAGTCGTTCATACGGTAATGCAATGGAACTCTCACAATCAAGCATAATTTCTAAAGAATCCTCTTATCGATTCTACTTTCCCATAAGTACAACTACAATTGTCAATATCTCTTGTCGATGGTATGGCGGAGGAGTGAATTTTACATTATTGGATCCTACTGGCATCAATATGGCTTCATCAATTCATACAACAGGACACCCCTGGACTCCAACAATTGTCATATCACGTTCAATCACGACCAACGGTCTTTACGAATTGATTATCGATAATCCAGGACAGGATAGTATTGGTGTTGATGTATATGTTGAATTTGATTCAGACATTGATAATAATGGTGTAAAGGACAGTGAAGAATACTGGTTAGATTCAAGGCTATTTCAAATTGATTCAGATGGAGATACAATCTCAAACGCATTAGAAATCATTCTTGGTTTAGACCCAACAAGTGTTGACTCAGATAATGACTTGATGCCTGATCTCTATGAACTCCAAGAAGGCTTTGATCCACTAAATGCGAGTGACGCTTTTGATGATGCTGATGGAGACTCATTAACTAATCTTGAAGAATACAATCTTGGATTGAATCCTTTAAGTTCTGATTCTGATAATGACCAGATGAGCGATTCTTGGGAAGTTGCTAATGGCTTGAATCCCCTTGTTGATGATGCGGACGAGAATCCTGATAATGATCAATATACCAATCTTGAAGAATATCTAAGAGGTTCAGATCCAAATGTAGCTGATATTGAACCGATACCCATCCTTTGGATAGTATTACCTGTTGCAGCTATTGCCATTATCAGCATCGGAGTTGTAGTTTACAATCAAAAATATGGATGATACTCTATGCCAATCTGTTTCTTTTCAAGCCATGATGTGATTATGTCATGATTTAGGAACATATTGAATCATCCATTCTCTGAATCCATTCATCTATATTCCTATTACTAAATTCTTTGACTCCAGCTTCTTTAGCTTTCCTGAAATATTCTGCAGCTCTTTGAAATTGACTTGTTGGATCTTCTCCATTCACTCTTCTGCAGCAGCCACTCTGTTGTGAAATGTATGCAATTAGGATAGGTTCTGCATTTTGTTGTATCAATAACTGGACATACTTCTCAAACAATTCACAAGATGGCTCTGCATGTAACAAAGATTCGTCTAGGTCTTCTCCCAGTTGCTCAAAACTACTTGGCCAATCAACATGATTACAATGTGGGCACGCCAATAAGAAATACGGCATTGGGTTCAATCCCCAATACTCGTGGCAAAATTGTTCATCTACGCCTTTATAGCCCATAGAACCAATTATGGTTCCCTGAAACACCTCACTGCAATTGGGACATTTAAATTTCAGTTCTTTTATGGTTGTCATTAGAATTACATACAAAGAAAGATCCGACAGGATATTATTCTACTTTGTCTATATTTTCATTACATTCTAGAATGAATTTGAAGCTCATCAATACGACTTCTGAGCTGATTGAGAATCATTTCCCATTCATCAAGCTGAGTCTGAATGACCTTCACAAGATTTATTCGTGCCTCTTCGTCAGCAGCATTCTTTAGTTTGGCAAGTTCTGTGTGAATTGTCTTCCCTTTGTCATAGAATGATTCCACGAGAATTAGTTGATACGATGGCGTCTTAAATCCATGAATTGCATTACTCACATACCAGACTAGACTATCTCTCTGTGAGAGTACGAGATTGTTGTAGAGAATCCCTCGATCCATGCATTCAATTTTATTTCCGATATAAAATGCAGTCAATGTGAGAAGCATGAGAAATATTGTGCCAGCAGTCAAAATCATATTATGAATGGCAAAAATACTGGAAAAAAGAAGTAGTCCTAAGATGAGTTCACTTAATCCGAGAACAAATCTGAATAGAACACTATCTCTCAACTCATTTCACCTGCATAGGTATAGTACTATTTTCTATAACATTCCTTCCAACTAAGCATTTGAAATTCAATGATTGAAAGTAAATCGTTGATATTTAAAATACAAAAAGAAATTAGTTGAGAATGAGAATCCAAGATAACCAGAAGTCCTAAAAGATAGCAATAATGCAAAAATATTGAATTCAAGATATTCGAGGTCGCGTGGAGATGAGTATCGAGCAATCAAAGAAGAATGTTTCAAAGATTAGGGCTTGGCTTCAAGAGGTGAAGCTCGGGATTCTACCTGCTTCTACAGTACCAATCTTTGTAGGGACTGCAGTAGCATTCGGATTATACGGTGTCTTCTATTTGGATATTTTTCTTCTGACCCTTGTTACTGGTATTTTTCTTCATTGGGGCGCTGACGTTGCAAATGACTATTTTGATCACACTGATAAGCAAACTGGAAGTGATGATATCAATGTGGAGTTCATTAGACCCTACAGCGGTGGGAGCCGGACAATTCAACAGGGTCTTCTCACGCCTCGAGAAGTTGCTACTGGATGTATTATTCTCTATATCATAGCAGCAATCATTGGTTTTTATCTTGTATTTCGAATTGGATGGGTGGTATTAGCATTTGGTCTAGTAGGTGCGTTTTTGGGCTTGTTCTATTCAACACCACCTATTAGATTTGTTAAACGTGGAATTGGCGAGATTATCATAGGTGTCTCATTTGGATTTCTGATGGTTGTAGGATCCTATTATGTACAGGTACAGGTTCCTATTGCCTTAACTTGGCCACTAGTTATTCCTCTTGGTCAATTCTTTGAAGCTGGTTTTCTATCAATACCTGTTTCTATTCTAATTGCTCTGGTACTCTACATCAACGAATTTCCGGATTATGTTGCTGACCGAGATGCAAACAAGCTAACACTTGTAGTACGTCTTGGTCGTAAGCATGCTGCAAAGGGGTATGCACTCGCAATGAGTGCTGTCTATATATCAATTGTAATCATGGTCTATCTTAATCTCATCAGAATTGAATCACTTCTTGCTTTGGCAACGCTTCCAACTGGGATACTTGGAATTGTGACAGCACTTCGTTATTATGATGAAAGCAAAAAACTGGCACCAGCAAACTGGTCCACAATTGTGGGACAACTCTTCACCGGAATTTTTCTTGCCCTTGGGTATACACTGCATGGTTTTTCTGTGCCCATCGAAATAACTCTGCTCCTTGGAATTATGTTATTTATCATCGTTGCAATTATGGCGCGAAAATTAGGCAGTCCTCCACAATAGCATTAGTCTTACCAGACAGGATTCATACCTATGATGTTGGTTAGTTGATTCTATTTTAAATTTGAAGAAATTGGGTGAATTTTAGAATATCTGATGACATACTCGATGCCATAAGTGTTTCATACAATGATTGCTTTATTATTACTAACTTGACCTTTGCTACAGATGTATGAATTGCCTTAGCCTGTCATATCCTTGTTTTGCCAGATTTCATCATAGCTGATATATAGTAGTGATCAGGTCGTATCTCTTCTTTCAAGCATCCCAGGAATTGCTGAAAGAATGAATTCATTCTTACTTATCAAAGATAATTAACGCTTGCCTAATCTTTGTCAGTATTATCTAATGGAATATCATCATCCTTTGTTTCAATTGATTCCTTAGCATGCTTGCCCCGTTGAAGTAATGATGCAAATCGTGTTCTAATTGGAATTTTAATCATACCCTCTGGAGATGCTGTTGGCAACTGAACAAATTTAGAAAGTAGGAACAATACTATTAGATATAATGGCAAAGGAATTGTGAAAAATCCATGTTGAGGTAATAGATATGAAATTACTGTAATGAATGTAGTTGGAAGAACAATGACTAGAAATACAATTCCCATTGCTCTGTTATATCTCCTTCTTGTAGACTCTCCTTGAATGACTCGTATTGTTAAAATGCCAAGTAAGAGATTGACAATCCAGATTGCCAGTATGAGGTATGATGCCCAAACCACAGATACAAAACTCAGGTTGATGTGTCTATACGGGTAGTATTGACCAACACTTGTCAATTCAATGTAATCGTATGTCAAAAAGTAAAGTCCTCCCAATAATGTGAAAGTAAAATTGGCTTCGATACCAGAAGAAACGAAAACATACAATAGAAGAGTAATTGGCAAAATCGCTAAGCATGTCCAGATGAGTGTTGCAATATTGAGTGGGAACCATTTTCCAAGAATCCTTCGTATTTGATTCAATATCCCCTCTTCTGTGTTACTCTCTTCCAATTTTTCTTTTAGTGGTAATGAGTTTTGCAAAAGGGGCCAAAAAACAAAGACAAACATTGATAGTGATATGAGATTTGGTACGCTCAAATAAAACAAGACTGAAAAAGAACCCGTTGCGTAAAATGGCGTTGTTAGATAGATGCTAATGAACGACACGAAAATTGCTCCAAATCCTGCAATGATTGATTTACTGTCAGTCTGTCGTTTGTTGAAATAGAATGCATAGAGTAGCATTGGTATGATAAAGAGGATTGAATAGAGTAATTGATTCTGTTGCCAAAACACTTCTTGAACTTGAGGTTGTGAATACGAACCACCGGGTGATGCCCAGTAGCCAAGTATTCCTGAAATGAGATATGTTGTTTCCATTCTACTCCCCGTGACTGTATTTGAACTAATAATCCAATAATAGGGGATGAGTATTACAAAAATAGTCTTGATGACAATTACTACAATTCGATTAGTATCTTCCAAAAATTATCCTCCTTTCTTCCCTAATCGAGAATGTGTGATATCAACCCTCTAATAATTGTTGTTGACTTGGTAATTTGAATTGTGGGTTATGATCTTTTTTCAGTAATTATATGAAATAATGAGAGCAAAAAGAAGCAGAAGAATTATGCTAGCGAAATCAAGGCATTATAGTGGAAATTAGCTAATTTCTGGGAGTAAATTAGAATTCAAACCAGCGTTTTCATAATTTTGCATGCACAATTATCATTCATATCCATAAACGAGTAGCTATTCTGTGCAATCTATATTTACCCTCACAGTATTAGACTCATGATGACAGAGAATCTACCAACTTATAGTGAAGAGAAAGAATAGATATAGGCTATTATTCTCCATAAGCAAAAAAAGCAGATTGGCTGAGATTAAGCTCAACCAATCTTACTCTTTTATCGTCTTTTCCAAAGAACGAATACAACTCCTATGGTGATGACTGCAAGACCAATTCCAATAACAATCTCGATAATCAATAGGTTCGGTATACCAGTATCTTCTGCTTCTGTCACAGTGACCCACACTGTACTTGTAACTGAATTAAGTGACCAATCAGTTGCAAGTAATGTGAAATTGTATGTTCCAACAGACAAGCCATCAACACTGTAAGATATAATCGTTTCATCCCAGATATTTGCATCAACTACTGTCGTATCCTCTTGGATGATTGAATATACTGCTGGATTCTCGTCGGTAACTTCCCAAACAATCAGATTACCAGTTGTTCCCTCAACATATGTTACGTTGGTTGCTGAGAGTATCTTTGGTGTTGTACCGACTGGCCAATGATATAGCAGGTTTCTGGAGAGTTCTACGGTGTATATTGAACTGTCTGAAATATAGAATGGCCCGCATGTGACAGAGGGCATTGACCAACTACCCCATCCGTCATATCCAATTCCAGTTTCATCATTGAATACTGATTCTGGAAGAATCTTTGCGAAAAGTACCTCCTGAATATCCCAATACGACTCTGTATCAAATATCATTTGTGCACAGTATGTTGAAAGAGTATCATATGAAATCATTTCCGGAATTATAGAAGCCATAGGGTTTCCATAAGTACCACTCTCTTGGATATAGGTAAAAGTGGATACAACATCATTTATTGTGACAGGCATCAGGTTTGACCATAATACTCCTGGTCGAATTGTTACTGTGACCTGAGTCTGCCCTAAGGGTACTGATGCATTCATGTCGTGCGACTCAATCTCAATATCTGTAGCGAGATCCAGATAGAGGGAGCTATCGGCTCCTCTATCACACAGACTTGAATAGACACTCTCCACAACGATTATTTCGCTATACTCGTCAACCTTGAAGAGATTATATGTATCAGGCGCTGATATAGTTGAAACCTGAAGAGTACCTCCTGAAGGACCTAGTGTTTTATTCATAACTTTCACATTTGTCCAGGGTCCTGCAATACCCCAATAAGGATCCTTTACATAATTTTTGAATTCATCAACTCTGTATGCCTGATAATCGATACTATTGTAAACTACAAGTCTCGGAACGTTCTCGTGAAGAATTTTCTGCATCTCAGCGGCAGCTTCAAAGACCTCGTTATAATCAACACTTGAGAGTAGCTCATCTATCCGCTCGTCATATGACTCATTTTCAAAGCTTGATGGATTCAAATAGGGTGTTGAAGCCCAACTTGATCCAAAATCATACTCAAGCCAGTCAACATCATCATCTGCAAAAGGAAGACCATAAAAAGCCATATCATAATCGCCATGGTAATCAATCTTATCAGCAAGTTCTATTGAATCAACGAGTACCGCCGACGCGTCAATAGACAAGTTGCTTAGAGCACCTACTGCACACTGTGCAATTTCATGTGCTGTTCCTGCTGAAGTATAGAGAATTTCTATATCAAAGGCTGAACCGTTTGGTGCCAGCCGATAACCGCTACCTCCATCAATTGTAAAACCCAGATCATTAAGAATCTCATTTCCTGTGTCTGGATCTGAAGTATAATAATGCCAAGGAAGATCATCTTCGATACACCAACTACTTGCTGCTGGCACTATAGAATCGTGAATGATTGAATTTCCAAGAATCTGGTTGTGTACATAATTCTTATCAAAGGCATAAGCAAAGGCACGCCTTAATCCACTGATGTTCAATGGATACTCGCGACAATTAATTGTGATTTGACCATACTTGAAAGCCGGTTTATCATAGACATCAATATCTGGATTCATTATCAGTGTTTCCGCAATCACTGAACTAAATGTCCCTAGAGAAGTATCAGTTTGTCCGCCTATAAGCGAAAGCATCCGCTCGTTCTCATCTTCTATAGTCGTATAGATGATTTTGTCAACATATGCCCCAGAGTGTGGATTATCTATTCCAACTGTTACGTTGACAGAACTTCCAGGATCAATACCAATCATTACTAATGTTGATATTAGCCCTACTACTAATATTAGTGATATAGATTGTTTCTTCATCCTCCACCACATTTCTAATAAATGCCATCATGGTTATTTTTGTTTTACTATTCTCGTTTTCCTATCAATAAGAAGAATTTCTTATCACTTCATGAATCTTTGAAATGTAATATGATTTTAGAAAGAATCGAATAAATCACTTGGTTCTCCTAGCAACTAACCGAGAGAATGTTATGTTGCGTCCCTTGTCGTCTTCTGCAATTTTCTCAGGGTATCCAATAATTCTCTCCCATTCTAAGTATGACTGGTATCCCTCGTCTTCAGGAAAATTATCTGCTACTTCTACTTCAACTTGTTCAGTCTTTAGCCAGTGTCTTTTCCACCATGCAGCTGAGTGCCAAGTGTAAAGCATACATGAAGTCCAATATTGTTTCAGATGCTTTGGAATATCACTGGGTGGTGTTCCCTCAAAATCTGCATAGAAACCTGGCACTACACTCCCTATTTGCCCATCCATCTTTGCATGTGGGATGAGATGGTGTTTTAGATAGATGTCATCAGTCGCAAAAAAGAATAGGGAATTGACGCTAATAATCGCATCAAAGAAGTCCTTTGGAAATGGAAGCTCGCGAGCATCAGCTCTGAGTGGGAAGATTCGTGATTCCAGATTGAACTGCTTAACACGTTCCCAATTTTCACTCTGACTGACTGCAATATCCACTGCCCATACTTCGACATCAAATTCATTAGCCAGAAAAATCGCTCCTCCCACTTTTCCGCAACCAAGATCTAAGACTCGCATTCCTGATTCAAGAGTCATTTTTTCGCAGAGGCGTTCAAGAAGCCAGAAAGTTGGACAACCAAGATCAAGGCTTACTAGCCACTCTGGATCATACTTACATGTACGAGGAAATCTTGGATTCTTAAGCAACTTGCGGGCAAGAATGATATTCGCTTTTGTAGCCATATTGACAACCTCTTTCAAATGATGCTTTTTCATTAACTGATTTAATTAAAAAGGAAGAAGACATACGCAAGATTATTCAAGAATTAGTATAATTTGATAATTTCATTTTACTTCCAGCAATTATAGATACTAGATAGTTAGTCTAGTAACTACTGACTACCATTTTATATTAAAATACGATGAAAAACATGAGGGCTGGGATATCTCCCAACCCTGTAGTTGTTATTTCTTTCCTCTTAGATATCTGGTAGACAGTATTACTATTGTGATAATGACTCCTACTCCTGAAACTACAATAATGATGAGATTGATATTCATCCTCTGTTCACTGCCTGGGTAATCGAGAGCGTTTAAAGGATCAGTACCAGCAATGACTTCAAGGCCATCAAGATAGGAGTCTCCATCTGAATCATCATCGAGTGGATTCGTTCCCAATTTTACTTCGAAAGCATCATTCAGATTATCACAATCAGTATCAATGCAGAGTAAATCCGTTCCTATGTCGATCTCATCAAGGTCATCAAGACCGTCATAATCTGCATCGCCTACTGAGATTCCAAGTTGATCAAGGATATCCCGAATCTCATCAATATCACCTGTAAAGGACT
>JAEOUN010000070.1 GCA_016839245.1 Candidatus Thorarchaeota archaeon | reverse complement strand
GGACTATCTGACTAAAAAATTGACTAGTTTGCTGTTAGATGTCTCGGCACGATTCGCATCCAGCTCTTGGACGAAGCCCAAGTCGTCTCATAATCTTCCCACCAGGGAGCGCAGTAGTACTTTCTTCTGATGAAGGACCTATTGGAATGTCGCGTCGACCAACTTTTTCAAAACCATAGGCCATGATTAGCATCTGTGAGGGAATGTTATCCTCATAGACCTCACAATATACCTCATCAGCTCCGGAATCCAGAAAATATTTTGTTGCCCTCTTAATCAATGCTGTTGCTATTCCATTCCTTCGGCGATTTGGAAGGACACCAATGCCTGTGATCTCACCATAGATTGAGTCATCCTTTTTCTCCAGAAAACATGCAATAAATCCCACATGCTTACTAGCAAGTTTTGCAACAAAGATACCCTCAGGATCAAGCTTTTTTGCCTCATCAATCGTAAGCGGACAAAAAGGATCTGGTGAGGCTAAAAAACATCGATTATATAACTCAACAAAAGAATCGATTTCATCCATATCAAGAGGTTGTATCTTAACATAACCGGGAATTTCTTTTTCACTCCACCACTCTTCTGCTAATTTCAATGCAATCTTAGAATCAGCCTTCATAATAAGATAGGACCTCTTGTTTGGCAAGATACTTTCAAGATCTTCTTCTGAAGACATCACTAACACTCCCATTATTGTTATTTTATCACCTTTAACACTCTAATGTTTTGCTACAAGATTCATTTCTCTGAGAGTTTATCAATAGCTGCAACAGTAGCCAATACGGTCTTCTCAATAGCTTCGATAATGAGTGGGTCTTGTTCTCCTGTTTGCTCAGTTTCATCCTTTTGTTCTCCTTTCTGAGCACCATGAAGATTACCATCACATGAGAGAATCGATGCTGCATGAAGTCCACGAGTCTGCGCAAAGGTGAAGACAAGTGAACTCTCCATCTCAACGCATTTGACTCTTGCACGGGTCCAAAGGTCCAAGTGATTATGTTCTGGAGTGACGTAATAAATGTCAGAAGTCCAGCATATTCCAGTATGTACTCGTTCTGGAGGCAGTAGTTTTGAGATTTCACTATACAGTGCATTGAACCATACAGGGGACGCAACAGCAGGATATTCAATTGGTGCATAGTTTAGACTTGCTTTCTCATCTCGAACACATGCAGTAGGAACAACAACATTACCAGTTATCACGGATGGATCTATTCCTCCGCAGCTTCCTAAGCGTAGTATTACTTTAGCACCAAGATTGGCCAATTCCTCTATGCAGATATGAGTGGATGCAACGCCCATACCGGTACCTGAGATTGTGACTGGATTGCCCATTGGTGTATAAGCAAGATATGTAACAAGACCTCTATAGCGAGCCCGTTCTTCTGCGTCTCTCAATTTTGAAGCAATTTTTGGAACTCTATCGGGATTGCCAGTGATAATGACAACATCCGCTACATCGCCTTCTCCAACTCTTAGATGTGGTTGAACTCTGGTCTTCAATAGACTCACCTAGCAAACAAAGGATTAGCATTACTTGCTTTTCACTGTTAGGTTTTGACTGAAAAATCAACAAGGTTCTTGCTCAATTCTCTTAACAATACAATCAACACAAATCCATTTTCCACCTATGTTGAATGATTTTCCAAAACTTGGGATAGAAGTATTGCAGATGTTGCATCGATTGTTACTTACAATATAATTCTCACTAAGAAATACAAGTAGGAGTGATCGGAGTTTGGTACCAGATTGTTCGAGTAACATCTTTAATCATCGAACATATACTCTCAATTTTCCTATATTAGCTCCCCAAATCAATAATTTTAATGAAAAAGCCCCTGTGCAACAAAGAGATTTATTGCTGAAGAAGATAGAGTGAACCTGAACCATAATGAGTCAAAATATCAACTTTGAATACCATTGCTACCGTTGTGGAACGAAGAATGTACTTACACTACCATGTCCTAATGCGCCAGACTATCATCATGCAGAATTACAATGTAAAAGCTGTGGAGATGGGACAAGGGTAATTTTGACACACTGTCCAGGATGCGATAGATTTGTCTATTGGATTGACGATATGTCAATACCTGAATTAGTAACGGGATTTGCAAAATACATGGTGTATAATATGCAAGTATTAATTGACAAAGCAGCAATGCAAAATGCTACAATTGGTATAGATACACCTAACGTATATCCCATCCAAGCAAATTGTCCATGTGGACAGGAGTTTTCAGTCGATATTAAAATACCAGACCTAGATTAGAGATCTAAGATTCATTATTGGCATACCAATTGCAGATTCCAGTTATTGGACAGTCGTTACATTTAGGACTTCGTCTTAGACACGCTAGTGCTACAAGATCAATAATTCCCCAGTAGAAAGACCTACAGTCAGTATCATGATAGAAAGAGTCCATGAACATCCATGCCGTCTTGTCTGTGGGCCCATTGAACTCTATACTAAAGACACGTGAAATAAGATGAAGCACATTTCCATCAACAAGAGGTGTTGGATTGAGGTATGCGAAGTTTAAGACGGCTGAAGCAACATAAAGACCAACTCCTGGAAGACTAGCTAAATCATCTAGTGTCTTTGGTACAATACTATCATACTCCTTGACGAGTGTGACTGCCATTTTCTTTAGATGTCGAG
>JAEOUN010000069.1 GCA_016839245.1 Candidatus Thorarchaeota archaeon | reverse complement strand
TCATTTCAGCAGGAACTCAATCGAATAATTCCCCTGGCACCCTTTCTTCTGTCCATCAAAATTCCTCATACTCTAAGTGAAAATTTTAGCAGTTCCTTTGGCAAAAGGAATATACTGATAGTCCGCGTAAAGGATGAATAATTGAATTACTGTGTTGAGTGACGAGCTCTGATTGCTTTGATTCCAATCACAGATACTACTGCAATGCAACCAACAATGACTGCCATAATAATAGCCTGTCGCGTACCCCATTCAATTGTGGTATATTCAATCCACTGGTAGCTTATTTGTTGACTTTGAGCGCTATTAGCAAAGACCAAGTACCATGTATCAGCTGTATCCACTGAGAATTGGCACGAACCACTTTTGGCAATTGTATGATATTGACATAGAACAACATTGGGAAGTCCTGTAAGATTGTAGTAATCACTATGGATAACAAAAAATTCAATGGCTGAGGTTTCTGCTGAGAACTGAACAACAACAACTCTATCAGCTACTGAATCAATTGACTTCACAGTAAATCCAGAAGCTGAAAGAGTAATAGTACCACTTCGAGTCCGAGCAGCTGGAGTTAGAATAATAGCCTGAGGAATTACAAGTAGGATAGTAATGCCAATAAATCCCAAGATAGTAAAGATCTTCATGAACTACTCATCATGAAGTTGTATATGGTTCTCGGATAAACTTACTTCTCATGTGGGAATATATGCAGACCATTCAAAATGGTTACAATTAGACTAAGCTGGAGTGACCTGCTGAGCTGCTCTATGTTGAGTTTTTAAAAAGCGTGATTTCTTCTGTATATGCACTCTCCAGTAGTATCCAAAGGCAATTGCCAAGTATGCCACATATGCAACAACTTCAAGCGCAGATGGATTACCGTTATATCCAAACAATGCCTTTGCTAGAGCTCCTATTGCACCTTTCTCGTGGAGGAGAGGATAGCTACCATCAGGCAACTGAGGTGGATTGATATTCCATATCTCAGCTGGACCTATCAGAAGAAGACCAGCCTCCTGTAATTCATGAATACCATAAGCCGTCATCCCAGCTGCAAAGAGAATCAGAAAGATAGAGGTCCATTTGAATAACGACCTCATACTAATCTTGAGAGAACCTTTGTAGATACCAATGCCAATTAGGACAGCTAACGTAAGACCAAGGGTGATTCCAATGTAGGTCTGATATCCCTCCTGAATGACGAGCGCTATGCTGAATAAAGCCAACTCGACGCCCTCTCTCATAACCAATGAGAAACTTAAAAGAGCTAAACCAATACCACTCTGTTTCACAACATTATTCTTCATCGAGCCCTCGATTTCCTGCGATATGGTAGGTCCAATATTCCACATCCATAGAATCATGGTGGTCAGAAGAATCGCAGCAAGAAGAACAACAGAACCTTCGAAAATATTTAACATAGGGCCTTCAAAAATACCCCAGAGTAGACCAACAATGACAGCGACACCGAAGCTAGATATCAAAGCAACAATCGTACCGATGATAACATATTTTCTAAGATCATTTTGATTTGTTCTCTTCATATAAGATAGCATAATTGCTATTATCAAAGCAGCCTCTATGCCTTCTCTAAGGGAAATTATGGTTGAAGGGATAATCATTTCAATCAGATATAATAAATTAACAATGGTTAATAATTTTTCTATAATACCACACCTATGAGAACGAGTGAGTATTCTGATTTAGGTTAACGTAAGAATGAAAAAAGTGGAGTGTGGAGGAATATTTCCTCCACATGAAAGACAACTACTGTTCCTCATCAGGTTCCATATATCCATCATGACGTTCTGCGGTTCTTTTCTGGAATTGGTCATGTTCACCAAGAATCCGCTTCCAGAGTGGAGTTCTTAAACTACGACGTTCACCCCAATTGCCCTGCCACCAGAAATCCTTACCGGAACGGACATACGTGGAGATCTTCATGCTTGAAACGATAATCCTCCAGACAGCAATCACAACTGTAATGAACATTATGAATATCCAGATCCAATCAAAAGGCATGAATGGAATGTCAGTGCCTGCGAAGAGGACATCCAGATTAAACAGAGCCCATCCAGAACCATCATTGACATAGACATATTGTAATGGCCATCCTACATTGATCAGGACTATTGCAAATGCAATCCAGACGACACCAAGAAAGGCCTCCAATGCCAAGTTGAAATTATTCTCTCCACCTATATAGAAGAAAGCGCCTTTGACTGCACCCAGAAAGAGGTAGATTACTACTAATAGGTACAACGAAGCAAAGGATTCAGTATATAGGACCACAATAGCCGGGATCATTAGGATAATTCCCCAGAAGATACCCAAGGCAACATCTCCAAGAGCATCCCAGCGACCTTTTGGTTTAAAGCCATCAACACCCAGACCAAAGATTGACTCAAGGCTGGTCTTCTCAGTCAAAGGTTTATCGCGATCTAGTAGAGAGATAATGCCAATTATTCCACCGATTATGATAAGATTCAGGATTATCATGATGGGAATACTGAAAGGCCAGTTCTGAATTCCAGCAAAATCTGTTATCGCAAATCCGAGTAGAGAAACACCTGTTATAAAAGCTGCAGCAACTGCTACAAGGATTATCAGAATTCTACTAACTGGATTGACGTATTCTGCTGGCACCGGACCAATCCTCTTCCCTGAGCCTGCATACTCATTGGCAACACTCTTGGGATCACCCATTCTCTCAATGGCCATCATTGTAGAGCCAGCAGTCATGGTACCTCCACCAATTCTCTCGGCTTCCTCAATCAGATGAGTCTGCAGCTCAACGATGGCATCTTCACTGTTTAGAGGAAGATATACTCTTACTCGATCTAGATATTGTTCAATTAATTTCAATGGATCATTACTACTCATTATTATTCAACCTCCGATAGAATTTCCCGCATCTCATGGGATAATGTAGACCAGGTCTGCGTCATTGCCCCCAAAGCTGCTATGCCTTCTTCAGTGACTGTATAGTATTTCTTTGGCTTTGTTGGGTCTTCATAGTCCCACTCTGACTTCAGGAGATCACGCTTCTCTAATCGTCGTAGTAGAGGGTAGACTGTGCCTTGCTCGAGAGCCAAGAAAGACATCTTCTCATCAAGAAGCTTTACTGCTTCATATCCATATGCTCGTCTCTTACTAAGAAGAGCAAGGATTGCAAGAGTCACAGCTCCTCGCTTTACTTCCTTAGACCAGCGGTCCAATTCCTCTTGCGTCTTTTTTGACATTGACACACTTGTTCACCTCATTATTGTTAGTGTACGTAACTATGTACTGTGTAATATATAGTACAATGTATTAAATATATATAAATCTTATTCTCTATGCTATATCATCTCCTACAAGTATATCCGAATGAATAACCCGGCAAGAATAGAGGAATGATCTTGAGAGGAGATAAGCCAGTCACCGTCCACGTGAAGCGTCTCCATCCTGACGCTGTGATTCCAAAAGCTGCAAAGAGAGGAGATGTTGCCTTTGACCTCTATGCGGTGATTGACTACGAGTTAAAACCTGGGGAACACTATGCAATACCCACAGGAATTGCTATTGAGATCCCTCAAGGATTTGAGGGACAGGTGAGACCTCGAAGTGGTCTAGCAATGCAAGAGGGAATCACTGTTCTCAATACCCCGGGAACAATTGACAGTGGATACAGGGGAGAAGTCAAGACTATTATCATGAATCATGGTAACACCATATTCAGGATCACAAAGGGCATGAGGATCAGTCAACTGGCAATCAGGCCTGTACCAGACGTTGAGTTCATTGAAGTGGACGAGCTCTCTGATACGGAGAGAGGCGATGGTGGATTCGGAAGTACAGGAACTTATTAGACGCGCAACTTTATCTAAGTTCAGGAGTAATTTATCATGGAGGATGGAATAATGGCATATCCCCCAGATTACAGGTACTTCTCAGCATCTGATAAGCAATATGTGAAGAACTATGGATGCACATGTATTGGTGTAATTGTGGTGTTGATTTTCTTTGGATTTTTGTACACCATTCCATCGATAATTCGCGGCGATATGGTGTTTGTTGGTGATCCCATATCCTTCGTCTTCATGTGGATCTGGATGCTTGGACCCTTTGTGGCACTTGGTGTTGTGATAAAGCTGTACTCGCAATATCGCGAGAAAAAAGAGCAGGAAAAGATGCTGGCTGATTCTGAAGAATAGAGCGGAAATTTCTACATCGTCACACTGAGTAAACCACAGATGTTAATCGGAACAATTATCACATTTCATTTCAATAAAATGCAATAGGAGAGTTTGATTATGACATTACCACCACTGTATCGAGATTTCTCAACTAGTGACAAACACTATGTCAAGAATTATGGACTAACGTGCATTGGGATTCTTATCATGGTCATAGTATTCTTCATCATCATATCACTTCCAGCGACTATATTCTGGATTAGGTATGCTCCTCTAGAAGGAGCTTTACTCTCGATGTTTTTATTTCAAGTAGTACCATTATCTGCATTGCTGATTGTTTTCACATGGTTCTACAAACATCGCGATGAGGAAACAGGTCAAGATGACTTAATACCAGTTGAAAGACCATAATATAGAAGAGAATCTGATTTTAAAAGCATAGAGAAACCATTGACCTCGTCGCAATGTTTTTAATTGACGGGCATGGTGACAGAATCCACTGGGCCGGTGGTCTAGCCCGGCTATTTTACTATTCTTCGGAATGGTAAAGTCGACTGATACCGCATTGACAGTGCGGTGGAGATAGATGGACTTCCCATCTAACACCGATTCACGTGTTCAAATCACGTCCGGCCCACCATTTGCTTCGCTCTCTGTTTTTTAATTAGTTCGGAGAAATCAATCCTTACCCAATCTAGGAAGTATTAGTTGGCATTAGTATCAACCTCAATACGCATGAGAACTCTGTAGGTTACTGGTATAGATTGCTATGCGCTCCTTGGGATCACGTTTCCTGAACAAGAACGCAATGATTTTTATTCAAGTTAATGTTTGAGATTATCGCATAGTGGCATAGCTATACGAATAGGGTAAGGTGTATGCGTTGGAAGGAGTAGGGGCTTTAGAAGAGAAATGTGTTGACAGAAACGAATGGCTGAAATGGATGATTGAAGCTTTAAATTCGTGTTCGAACTCTAATGTCTTAATTCACATCCATGGAGTCGGTGGAATTGGTAAATCTACTCTTCTAAAACACTGGAAAAAAGAATATAGTAACTCACTCTTGATTGACTGCAAGATCCATGGTGATTTCTATGCACGACTAGAACGTTTAGCATCAGAGTTCAACCGACTAGACATAAAATTGCCTCGTTTTGATACACTCTGGGAGATAAAGGTACGATCCATTAATCGATATGAACCAGCTGCGAAAGACGGAAAGGATTGGGTATTGCAAACTGTCACACTGGTCCCGGTCATAGGATCTTTCGTAGACCAAGCGGATAGGCTGAGAAAACTTGGAATACATCTCAAGGAGATTCTGAAACAGAGAACAGGTAGTCTTGGAAACTGGCTGGAAACCTACCTTGGTGATGACTTCACTGAGGAGATGGTCCGGAATCTGTTTGATGATATATCCAATGCAATGAATCTCTTCCTGAAAGCACTAGAAGATGACTTCAACAGTCGTCCAAAGGACAAATGTCGCCCACTCATTGTGATGCTCGATCGTTACGAGACTGTGAACAGGGATATTCCACTATTGACTATTGATGATAAAAAAGTGAATGAAGCAGAGTTGTGGCAAATATTCCTGTCAAAACTTGTTGACTGTGTAGGAGTCACAGCCGGAAGAGAATCTTTCGACGAGGAGTGGTGCTCGTTGATAAAGATGGAACAGATGCGGATTAATGAATTTGATGATGATGGCTGTAAAGAACTTCTGGAACACAACAAGGTCGGAGATTTAGATCTTCAGAAGTTACTCATAGATATCAGTCAGAAACACCCTTTCCTGCTGGATCTTATTTGTAGCGCTGTGACCAAGAAGGGACTAACATTAGAAACTGTAAGGGGCTTGGAAGCAGACTCTCTTGAAGAAACAAGGGTGAAAGTTTGGAATATTCTCTTTGATCGAGTTGGGAGTCTTACACGTGTGATTGATTTTGCCGCACTTTTACCATTCTTCAACAAGGATACTTTACAAATCCTTTATCCTGACCTCAAAGGTCCTGAGTGGTTTGCACTGACAAGACTTAGCTTTGTAACTCCACTTGATGAACAGTGGTGGGAAATGCACGATTTGGCGAGAACATTAGCTATCTCAGAGCTTGGCAGGAAGAAGAACACAATCATAGAAGAGCTGAGAAACAACCTCTTGAGAGTCGCGGAGTTAGAGAATAGACCAATATTGCAAGGTATGGCCATTTCAGCCTCTGCAATCCTGAATGAAGAAAATGCTATTCAAGAATTGTATGATACAGCGTACAAATTGACAAACGCAGCTGTGACTGTCGATCAATATTCTGATGTTTTGGATTTACTCAAAGGTGTAGAGTTCGAATCGATAGAAGGAAAAGCACTTCGTGAAACATTCATGGGTCTAGTAAGTTACAGTCTCGGAAAGCCAAGTGAAGCAGAAGCGTTTCTGACATTCGCCTCCTCGTTTCACCATAGTCGTTCAGGTCGAGAGCTGGGTCGGAAAAGACTTTACATAGCACTTATGTATGATACTTTTGGCTGCTTATATTCAGACACATTCAGGCCAAAGCAAGCAGAAGAGAGTTATCACGTAGCATTAAATCTCCTTACAGAACTAGAAACGGAAGAGCCAGGAACATACTCCCTCGAAATAGCAAAGACTCTCAACCATCTTGCCATTCTTGTTTCAGATATGAACAAACCAGCGCAGGCTCTATCAGCATATAAAGGGGCTCTGTTACTGTATAAGAAACTTGCACAAAATGATTTAGGTCAGTATCTTACTGATGTTGGAAAAGTTCTGAACAATCTTGCCATCCTCTATTCGGACAACTGTGAACCAGATGAAGCAGAGAGAGCTTATGAAGAAGCACTGGAAATCTATAAAGAACTTGCAAGTACCTCACCCAAACTATATCTCTGTGATGTGGCAATGGTTCTAAATAATCTCGGTCTTCTGTACAATGATACTGGTAGGCTGAATGAAGCTGAGAACGCACTTAAGGAATCATTAAGAATATATGAAAAACTCGCCATAGAATATCCAGAGATGCATCGTTCCGATGTTGCCATGGCGAATTACAGTCTAAGTGTACTATTCTTGGGTATATGTGATTTAAAGAATGCTGAAGATCACATCAACAAAGCTTTGCTAATGTATAGAGAATTAATGAAAACAACACCTGAACTGCACCAAGGCAATTTCGCAGATGCTTTGAGATGCCAAGGAAAAATTTTCGAAGCGACACATAGGCCAGACGAAGCTGAGCAAATCTACAGAGAGAGCATGTGCATCTATGAAGAACTGGCTGAATCCGCGAGCGAGGTGTATAAGGATGAAATTGCCTTGGTACTACACAATTTGGGAAATCTGTATCATAACATCTGGAAGACTGACGAAGCAGAACTTTCGTACCAAAAGTCATTACATATCTATGAAGGATTAGCAGAAGATGCTCCAAGACAGTATGAGCCAAATATTGCAATGGTTCTGTGTGATTTAGCGTACCTCTATACAGAAATAAATAGATTCGAGCAAGCAGAGAAAGCCCTTGAACGCGCACTGGAAATATATGAAAAAGTCGCTAATCTTGCCCCCGTCTGTTTTGAAACCCAAGTTGCTACTACACTCACTAGTTTCGCGGATCTTTATGTGGAAACTAAGAGATGGGACAAAGCTGAAGAAACATATGATAAAGCGCTTGATATTCACAGAAATTCCACAACAACACCACTATGGTTACATCGTCATCATATTGCAGATTGCCAGAACAGGATTGCGAAACTGCACATTAAGATGAAGAAATTTGAAGAGTCTGAAAAGGAGTTTGAGGAAGCACTTGAAATATTCCAAGCGTTGACCTCATACTCCCCTCATTCTTTTCTCGATAAAGTCACCAAAGTTTTGAGCAACCTTGGAAATCTATATTCAGAAACGAGTCGTTTTGAAGATGCGGAGAAGAGGTTTTCAGAGTCTTTGGAAAACTTGGAAACACTGACTAAAGGAGCTCCTAGTATGTTCAATGATGAATTAGCAGAAACATTGAGTGATATGGGTAATCTGTACTTGCAAATGAGAAGATTAGAAGATGCAGAACGATGCTTATCTTCAGCACTAATACTATATGATAACAAACAGATGAAGAGCTCTCAATTGTTCAAGCCAGCAAAAGTACACACACTAGTCAGGGTAGCTAGACTGTTTCGCGAAACAGGAAGAACTACTGAAGCAGAAGCCACATACATAGAGGCACTCTCTATTCTCACTAATCTCTCGCATATGTCAAGCATCGCATACACCGAGGATCTTGAGCATCTTAGGATTGAAACGGAATCGTTTCTGATTGACTTTGTTGGGCTTACTCAGGACCAGGCTAGAGAGAGAATAAACCTTCTAGGATGATGTCGTTAGACTGTTGATTAGCGACATCATATGGAAAATCTATTAGAAATTAAAAAGCGTGAGTAATTTAGCAAGTACAGTCTAAGATGAATGTGCTCACAGAAAGCACTACTTGCAGCGTGGTGTTCAAATCACGTCGGGCCCACCATTCACCTTTTGTATTCACATTTACTACCAGTTCGATTTTGCTGGACGACTCTTCGTCTTCATATAGCACAATGCCACAACGCCTAGAATCAGTACAGCACTAGGAAGGAATTCCATTAGCCCTCCTAAGGATAGTGTTTCAGTAGGTGTTCCGCTGATTGACACATTCAACTCAACGGTGCTTGTCTTACCCCAACCATCAGATGCAGAAATTTCTAGAGTGAAATTCCCTGAGTCAGCCCATTTTACATCCCACTCATAGAGAAGTGTATTGGCGTCATCTACCGATGTCACCTCTTCACCATCAATTCTCAACGTAATTTGTTCTACACTAGATTCGTCATCAGTTGCATTGATCTGTATAGTGACTGGACTAGTATAGTTTTGTCCGTTTGTTAGATTGCAATAGATGGAGGGAGCACGAGTATCTTTTGTGATTGTACCCGAAATAGTTTTGGAGGAACTGCTAGCTTGATTGTCAAAGAGAAGATAGTACTCACTAGTTGAACTAGCTCTGTATGTAAGTTGACCACTAGATGTGCTTGTGATAGATTTCAGTGTTGGAACCATCTGATAGGGGCCAGCGCTTAACCATGTACTGTACTGACCCGATGATAGAAGATGGAGATTAATGCTACCACCAGAAACAGTGTAATCAAAAATTAGGACATCATTTGAATGCAAGAAGATGTATTGAGATTCCCAGTCATAGGCAGCTACACTCTTTGACATTGAACTCGAGGTAGATTCAATAAATGTACAAGAATTGCCTTCTATACACGTTTCCTCAATTATTGGCGAGCCTGTAATACCACCAAAAATGAATATCGAGAGTAACAAAAGAAGACAGCCAATTGCTAGTTTTTCCTTGAGAATTACACTATAATTATTCATATGTGACCCCCCGAACAGGTAAACTCAGTTACTTTCTGACCTCCCTTTAAGTGTTGGGCATCGCTGCAGGATTTCAAATCTGGCTTACCATGCCCTTCTTTAATCTCGGATGTCTTGGTCATTAACTCGTTAAAAAGCAGCTGACAAAAAACAAACATCTGCAGCTTGGGATGCAGTCAAAGACTTTCTGAAGAATCAAAACAAATGATGAAAGGGGGAAGAGGATTAGATTAGACTAGTGAAAGATATTGTATCATAGCAAATCGAGATAGAAAATTCCTAGATGTACATTCCCGCACGCATTGGATGCCGATCTCTGAATATCTTCTGAGCCTGCCTATCGAGAGTATTTTGCATCTTCAAGATATCAGGACTGAGAGATCCTAGGTCGGGTCGTGTGAGGACGGGTCCTTGTAGAATATGAGAACTCTTACTCGCCGAGAGATCCTCAAGAGACATCGGAGTTCGTTCCAATACTTCTCTTAGCTCCTGCTGTGCATCTTCAGAGCCACTCATAGCATTTACGATATTCTGAAGATCATTCTCATTTACTGGACGTAGTCCAAACTCAGGTGAGGAGCGAATTTGTTCAACTGCATCATTTGACTCTGGTAGTTCAATCCCAGCGCCAGTGAACTCCACAGGATTGAGTGGAATCAATTTCAATTGAAAAGCAGAGTCAGAACTGAGGACAAGAACCTCTCCTTTAGGAGTGTTCATGATGCGCCATCCACGAGGGTGTTCTGAGTATCGTTTGAGAATACGTGGGACTATCTCCTCAGCAGGTTCAGGTTCGTTCACAGCTCTTCATTATATTATAGACTATTTCCATAAAAAGCAATATCGGTAGATACGAGATGGCATAAAATGCGCAGATCTAAGAAATTGACAACCTCTTATGCATCATGGCCATGTTGCTAGTAGTTCACTCATAGGACGTGAGGTTTCAACAGACCCCTTAACAAGTGTACCACGGATATCAAGTTCTTCAATAATCTTCGAAGCAACACTATCAATATCACGCACATCATCCAAGACATATTTGAAGGTCAATGAAATACCCTTTCGCTGAACACCAAGAGCGGTAAATGTCACTCGACGTAGCCGCTTGGGTTCATCTAAAAAAGGTCCCTGATAGAACTCGGGGCTGTAGACGATTAAAGCAGCCTCATCAACAACGCCCTGAAAGTCAGAATAGGTTTCAAGGACTACAGGGGGGATAAACACATTTTGTTCGTTACTCATCATTTCCATCTCGCTGTTATGAAACCCCCTACCCCCTTCGTTTCCGATGGAGAGTTTTGGAGATTCCACTGTATACGACCTCCCGGTCGTTGATACTATAATATACTTAAATATATATAAATATTTCTAATTTTTTAATTTTATAGATTATCATCTAAATATATTGTTGGAACACGTGTTCTAATGATTCATTTCCATAAAGGCATAATCAAAATTCTCTAGAAATCTAGAAGGTTTCACAGACTTTACGAATCTTCTCTATTTGTCTCGATTTGATAAAGGCAAGGTACTCGTATAGACGCCTCATAAGCTCTGACTTCGCTCGTGAGGAGATTGAACTGTAGAAGGTGAAACCTTTGAACTCCATCTCAAGAGCTCGGTTGCAGATAAAGAGTCTAGGGTCTGTATCAGGATTTGCTTTCGCGAAAGGAGTTCGATCCATTCCGAAAGGAGTAGGATTTGGTTCTTGTAGTGAAAAGGTATCTTTGGCAACCTCTTCGATTGCATCCAAGACACCAGTGGACATCATAAGACGAATTCTCTCTATTAATTCACCTTCAGTTTCAGCTAAGACCATAAGAAGTGCCTTGACTACCGGCGTCTCCACTGCATTAGCTGCCTTGAGATAGAAATCATAATGATTTGCGGAGGTAGTGAGGGCAACTTGTAACATTCTTTGGAGAGAACTCTTCGTTGTCATTATTACGAACTATGTATATCTATCAAGAAAGCACTTTCTATAGCGGATTTGACTAAAAAGTACTGCAGACCTTTCGAATATGTTCAATTTGCTGCGATTTGATAAATGCAAGATATTCAAACACGCGACTTACCAGTTCAGATTTTGCTCGTGCAGCGATAGAGAGATAGAATGTATATCCCTTCATCTCCTGTTCTAATGCCTTATTACATACAAAAATACGAGGGTCTGTATCATTTCGTTCAGGAGCAAAAGGAGTGTCATCGGGAGGATCATCACCAACTTCAATTTTTCCCATTGCTTCAATTTCATTCAGTACTCCCGTGACGATCATATCCTGTATCTCGATAATTAAATCACGCTCAGTATCAGCTAGGACTCTGAGGAGTGCTTTTACCTTGGGTGTTTCTACGCTATTAGCTGTTGTTTCATAATACTCGTAGTTCTTGCGGGACATCTTCAAGGCAAGGTTCAATAGATTCTCAAGAGGATTCTTAGCTGTCATAGGATTGAAAAGATATTCATTACCAAAGAAATCAGTTTCTGTAATGAATATTACAGAGTTAGGGTTTCTTGAATCCTTCTGGATCCTTGAGATAGTCAGATACGATTGCATGTTCTTCTCGCGTCATTACACCCTTTAGCATTCTAAGTCCATCATCAACTATGTTGATCAGATAATGCAATTGAAGATTCAACTCCCGTGCACGTTTTTGTGCGCCTTGGTTTCGGTCGATGATGACAGCTATATCATCACATCTTACACCGGATAATCCACGTTTATCAATCTCTGCAAGTACCTGCTCTCGTGCAACCACCTTACTCTCCATACCTGTAACCAAATCGTCAACAAGACATAGAACATCATCATCCTCAATGATACCTTCGAGGAATGAATGCTGACCATATTTCCCAATTGCTTCATGCATTTCAGCCTCAGTTCGTACTCCGAGGATTTTGCGTGTGTGACATGCAGGAATACCTGACTCAAGAGATACCGATGTAGCAATAGGTACACCAGCAAATGCAATCCCAACAAGTCTATTGACATCAGGTGCTTGTTCTTTGAGTAGAATTGAGAGAGCCTTCCCAACCTTTCCCAAAATCTCTGGATGCGAACATAGTTCACGTAGTTGAATATAGAACGGGCTCCATATACCTGAATGTAATATCCAACCCTCAGGACGGTCTCGTACCGAAGTAAGAATCATCCGCTGCTCATAAATTCCTCGAATTATCTCCATCTTCAGTGACTCTAGATCATGGTGTTCTATAGCCATCAGTATCACTCACCGCTATACTAACAGTTCCTCCTTAACTCTATATCGACAATGCCCTATTGAATTGCGAACAGATATACGCGTATTGCGCTGTAATATACCCATGAATGACTATGACTTGGCTCAATGGCTACTCCAAAACGCGGGACCATGTATCCGATTCAGAACTCTAGTTGATATTCTTCAAGAGCAGGATGTTGGTCTGGTCTCTAACGCCCTTAATACCATGTTGAAGAACACAGAGGTCAAAGAGTGGATTGGACGTCTGACTCCAGTATTTGATATCAATAGTCTTCATTCAGGTAGAGAGAACGCCTTTGAGAATGTCATGGGAAAACTTGTACAACTCGGACTCAGAGCAGGTCTCCAACCATTCGATAACACTACCCTGCCATTTCGTGTCTGGCTTACTGAAAATGTCGGGCAGATACCAGTCGCACCACATACAATCTTCCTAAGGACAATTGTTGCATCATTTCTAGCCTACGCTGGATATGGCACGACAAGCCCCGTGGTAGCCCAGATGAAACAAAGATTGAACACGCTCTACGAGTTCGCAAAGAGTCCCGATTTTTCAACTATCTTTGTTGACAAGGCTAAATTCACAGGAATCCCCAAGAGTAGTGATATTCACGATCTTGTGAATCCTGAGCTATATCCTCATCAAAAATTCAGACTGCCATGGGTGCACGACATCAGGGGACTGGCTAATGCTGATTTTGTATTTGAGAACGAAGTAAATCAATCTAAGATGGATGCAATAATCGAGATGATACTGACTCCTGAATACCAGAGCCTTCCTTGGAGCTATGGTCTGGCAAAATATGAAACTGGATACTACGTGTTGGGTTGGGCAGTTCACCTTCCGGGATATTCTTCCAGACCCGAAGAGAGGAGTTTTGCAGAATTGCTTCTCACTCTAGACTTCATGGTCAGGTTTCCAGCAGCTCGAAAAAGCCCGTGGTTCAAAGAGATGATGGAATATGTTGAAACATTCAGGACTTCATCAGAGACCTATGAGTTTCCAAAAACGTGGCTGCCAGAAAAGCCAGAGGGATATTGGGTCGGTGGAGTACGGATGGCATTTGACGAGAGAAAGAAAAATCCTAAGGCAATAGAGTGTGAGTCAACATTTCGGATGCTTCGAATAAAGCAGTTCATGAAGTAAGGATGAAATAAAGCATGTCACGAGAAACTATCAAGATTCAAGAGTATAAAAAAGAACATGCAAAGTCCATAGCAGAACATCTCTTCGAGGGAGTACCAGAGGAGATTGTACGTAGTCAGAGAGAGGAACTCCTTAGACCTGGACCAGAAGAGGTATTCAGTGTGTGTGCAGTTGCAGATACTCTGGTCGTGGGTGTATGTACCGGTGTACGGATAAGATGGTATGGATCAAGGCATCGAATAGAGATGGTTCAAGTCGTTGTACATGAGGAGTTTAGAGGAAGAGGTATTGCACTATCAATGATGCAGAAAATTGCAGAGCATTTTGCACCGCAGGGTGTAGAGTTGGTTCAAATTAGCGTAGAGTCTGGAAACAAGACAGCAATCATTGCCTATGAGAAGATAGGATTTGAGAGGTTTGGAATACTCAAAGATGGCATAAAGCATGATGGAAAATATAGCGATGAGATCTTAATGGTAATGCCAATCGAAGAGGCATTAACCAGGTGACTATGATTTCTCTGAGCTTTTGACAAACTTTTTAACGGCCACTGATTCGGAGAGTTCTGCAGCGCTCGTTGTCTAGGGGCTATGATGGATCCCTGCCACGGATCCGGCAATCGCATCCAATTCGGTTGCGGTCGGGAACCGGGAACTGCGTTCAAGTTTCGAACGTGGTCGGGAATTCGAGTCCCGGCGAGCGCACCACTTCTTATTAGAAATTCAGTTTGATTGTCATTCACTTATCATGATGTTTCAATCAGGGTCTCCATACATCCTGATTGCATTCTTCCAGTAGAGTTTGCGAAGAACTGACAAAGGTAGATTCAGACCATTGACAAAGGTACCACCAGTGGCTTTTGTATCATCATCCACAAACGGGAGTGGTTCATTACGAAGATTGGTCTGCCACAACATGTGCTGCGCTCGATATCGACCATCAAAATAGTTCCAATCGTCCTTACGCTCTGATAAATCAGTACCAAAGAGGATTCTGTCTGAATACTTGATTACGAATTCCCGAGCCTTCTCTGCATCTTTACTGAGTTCTCTAGCCATCCAACGAGAGGATGCTGTATCTATGACTATATTGGGAAATCTATCTAGCCAACGTGAAAGGGCAGGTAGTCGATGTATCTCAGGTTGAGCACCAAAATGAGGAATTTGAAATATAATCTTTGGATGTTGTTCCATCACCTGTTCTAGTTGAAGCAAATTGTCTTCCTTTGTCCCATATTTTGAAACATCTTGATAGTGAAGTCTGAAGTATGTATCAGGATCTGCAATATGAATTATGAGAGGTAGTCTGTTATCTTCTAATGCTTGAAAAATGGGTTCAAATCGAACGTCATCAATACGGAAATCATTTGGAATGCCTTCAATATAGTCTCTCCACCGAGGTCCAAACCACGTTTTGGCAAGAGTGTACCCTTCGTCCTTTGTTCTATTGATATCATGAATAATGGGATCAACATTGAAATGAGCTATATCCGAGAGCGATAGATACTTTGCAAACACGAAACGTTTCGGATAGTGTTCCTTTGCATATTCAAAGCCCTCTTTTGAATGGACAATACCTAATTGAGCTGATATTCCAAACTCTTTCTCAATATGCAACATCTTCTCAATACTGTTAGGCTCTCCAATGTGTGTGTGAGCATCAAAGATAGGTCCTTGATATTTCCAAGTTTCCACCAAGTTCAATCATCTTTTTGTGCTTAATTCATATTGAAAAGGTATTCCTTGTTGACAAAGAATATCAAAAGTTGCGTTGATGGGTTCGTTATTTATGCAAAGATACTGACTTCTATTAGTCCTTAGAGAGGTATTCCTTTGAGAGCTATTGTACTACACGGAAGTCCAAGAAGAGGCGGCAACTCAGATACACTGGCAGATGAGTTTCTTCAAGGACTGAAAACTGCAAGCGATGTTGAAGTCTTCGACTTTGTTTTGAATGATATGAAAATCAGACCATGCCAAGGATGCGAATCTTGCGCAACCTCAGAGGAGCATAGATGTGTCATTGATGATGATATGCAACAGATCTACAGTGTCTTTGCAGATGCAGATATTGTTGTCTGGGCAACTCCAATGTACTGGGGCTATATGACAGCTCAGATGAAGACAGCTCTAGATAGAATGGAAGCCTTAGCGATGGATGAACAGAAATACTGGATTGATAAGGAGTTCGTGGCGATCCTCACCTATCGGCATCATTACCAATCAACCATTAGTTTTTTTGAGCGAATACAGACTCATTTCAGATTCAAATTCAGCTCGATATTGTATTGCTCGAAAAATGAGTCAGGTCCAGAGGACGTTCATGTATCTATATGTGATGAGAAATTGGAAGAGGCAAGAAATCTTGGTTTGACAATTGGTCTTAGAGCAATCTCATGACTTTGTTACAAGTTTCAAAACGAGTCATAAATTTTAATTGTCTTCAGACCTCGACCACATTGAGTGTGCGAGTGGTTTGTACGAGGAGATTGACAAGAGCGGACAAGAAAAATGGATTCTTATTTCCATAGTTGGATTCATTATCACGATAGGCTTAGTGGCTATGCGGTTCATTTTCATGTCTTTGGGAGAACCTCCATTCAATGACTCACCAGAAACGGTCTTTATTATAGGATTCACACCCTTACTAACGACGCTTTTTGGGAGTTTATTTGGATTCTTGAGAAAACGGGCAACCAAGATAAATCTCGACAGACTTGAATTCACTGATGATGTGAAACCTCTTGATGACTTTGGGAAAGTATACTATGAGGGGAATTTTGAAACGGGTGAATTAGGAGGCCATCCTGCTTACGGATGTGGATGGGCAATTCTTCTAATGGTGTCTACCATTATCGGATTTATGCTTCTATTTGCCACAGATACACTCCTAGTTGATGCATTAGGATATCTGATGACTGTTATAGGTGCGGCTTTCTACATGGCAGGGTTTATCTTTGCATTCAGAGGTGCACCAATTGCGACAAAACTGGTGAAGGATCCATTACATTTTCGAATTACTAAATATTTGTCAAAATTAGATGTACTCCATAGTATTGAGAGATGTGATGTCGTAAAGGCAATTATTGTCAGATTCAAGGTTGGAAAAGGACAGTCACTCAAGGTGATTGATGACATTCAAGTATTAGCTGAGATGACTACAGATCCTCCACTTGAAGTCGAGATTACGATTGATAAGATGGAGAGTATTGGACCTGAGTTCACCTACTTTCTCAGTTCAAGTGATGCAACTAGAAAGAATGAAACAATTGAGGTGAACCAAAAAGCATCCATTCTAACCATAGATGAAGTTGACATGAAGACGTTCATTCGATTGCGTTATGATATGGGTATCGTTAGAGCAAAATGGAATCTTGGAACACCAGAGAGTCTATGCGATCTTATGCATGCACTTCTTGATGAGATAAATAGGTATGAAAAATTCACAATTTTACCAAAAGAATCTGGACCAAGTTTTGATGCTAGTGATTGATTTCAGAAAGTCCCTATTTCCAAGAATTCTTTAGAGAGAAACAGATTCATACTCTAGAGGAAGTTAGACTTGGATTCTGTTGCTTTGGTGAAATTCGAGCAGAGTATCAATAGAACCCTCTCAATTGGGCTGGCATATATCGGTGGATTCAATGAAATACATTCGCCAGTATTGATCAAACCAAATATCTGTACAATGAAAGACGGAACTGGACATTCCGTGACGGATATTGATGTTGTGAAAGCACTCGTAGATCTCATTTTAGATGTGGATGATAAAAGTAGCATTAATATTATTGAATCAGATAGCCAGAGTAAAAACGCTGAGGATGCGTTTGTCAAGTTTGGATACATAGAGTACAGTGATGAGATGAGAGAAGAAGGGCTTGATGTTACAACTGTAGACCTAAGTAAAGAACCTCTTGAGAGAATACAATTCGATGGCTTATATTTCAAGAATCCAGAACTGCCAAAAATCATTGCAAGACCGCATTATTTCATCTCAGTCGCTGTAGCAAAGACTCACTATCTATCCTACATCACTGGAGTCATGAAGAATCTCTTTGGTGTACTTCCTCGAAAGGATATGTCAGTCTACCACTCAAGAATCCATGATGTAATCACTGATTTAGCAAGAATCATCAAGCCGCAACTTAACATCATTGATGCTCGTGTGGGAGTAGAGGACTGGAATGGTCCAAAGACTCATGAGATTGGAGTCTTTATACTAGGAAAGCAACCAGTATCAGTGGATTCTGTAATGACGCAAATGATGAATCTCGACCCACGGAATATTAAACACTTGGTTAGGTCAAGCAACTATAATCTTGGAGAACTTAATCCAGAAATTCTAGGAAGCAAGATTCACATGGTTAGAACCGACTTTTCCAGCCCATCAAAGTGAAAGGATTTATAGGATTTCATGAATGTTTTGTTATTGAGGCAGTTTTGTGGGTTCACCAATTGTCGATATGGTTGAGGGACAAAGAAAAGGATTCAATTCTGCAATCATTGCTGTAATCATTATAGTATGGTTATTCGTTGGGTTTATGATAATAGATCTCATTAACTCGCCATTTGGCTTACAGCCAATGTTCATTGGATTTCTATTATTGATGGGGACTACACCGGTCCTGTTCCTTTTCTGCGTGAAACGTTCACAGGCATCATTCTATACCGGTTTTACTCAAATGGCAAGACAAGCAGAGTATAGAAGCATTCCAAAATTCTGTCCCAACTGTGGTGGACAGATTGACTTGGATGAACTCAATATTGATTCAGAGGATATGGATGTCAATTGTCCCTATTGTGGAGCTAGACTTCGTTAAAACAACATAATTATCTCATCATCAAAGGTCAAGTCCATTTCAAGACGGTTTCTTTACTGGAATTCGTGAGTGCCGATAAATCCAAACTTCAACAACGGATCCTTTTCTTCCAACGTCCTTAGGAAGTGTACCACGCAAGGTGTGTTTGTATGGACGCAATTTTATTGAACAACTTGTAAGGTCTCCTTCCTTAGGAGCAATTCCACCCTTGTAATTGCCTTCTTCTATTTGATAAAACTCCTTTACATATTTTGGAACATAAAATCCCAGATGAGTATCATCCATCTTTGCTAACCGTGCCATGAATCTTGTTGGCAAAATATCACCGTAAGTGATTAGTCAATGTTTGAGAAAAAGGCTTGCATTTGTCTATGATTACAAACATCAATTTGAAGTAGAAGGAGCATCTAAACTGGAATCTGTTTTTTTTTTTTTCATATGCGTATAGTTGAAATATAACACTCGTAAGTAAATCATATGAAACGTGTTCTCTTTCTCTGCACTGGCAACTCAGCTCGAAGTCAGATGGCGGAAGCACTTCTTAGACACCTTGGCAAAGAAGACTACGAGGCGTTGAGCGCAGGAACACAGCCACAATCAGAAGTCAATCCAATTGCTATTGAAGTTCTGAAAGAGAGGGGGATTCCAACCAATGGACTTTATCCAAAACCTGTCGATAAATTTGTGAATTATGATATTGACATGGTCATCACGGTCTGTGATAATGCTAAGCAGACCTGTCCTCATTTTCCAGAAGCAAAGCAAATTGAACACTGGTCTATCGAAGATCCAGCAGCATTTGAAGGGTCATATGAGGAAATTCTAATATTCTTCCGTGAAACTCGAGATAAGATTGAGAGAAGAATCAGAACAAACATTCTTGGACCCTAGTTAATGGTCAATCCAGCCTTCAAACTTCCTTTGTAAAGTCGTACTATACACATTCCGCCACTCATAATCGACTCTTTGTGACCAGTTATAGACAACCTTTGGATGGATATACGATTTGAGCGAAGTTCCAAGATTCCATGTACGACTATCTTTTGCAAGAGCAAAGTCGACCTCAATTTTTTGTTTAGCTTCCTCAGCCTTCTTGACCCGTTCTTTTAGCGTTGCAACAGCTCTCTCTGCAATAGCCATCCGTTTTGCAGAGATTTCTTTCCACTTGTTAAATGATTCTTGCATCTTTTCCAAGGACTCTTTGCTCTTTTGATATCGGTCTCTAGCATTTGATAGCCCTGCTTCAGCGTTGTCAAGTGCCTTATACGTGCGGTCAATACGTTCTTGAGCTGACTCAAGTCGCTCTTTTTTCGTTGTCTTTCCTTTTCGTTTACTAGCTCTTGTCCGACTCTTCTGATCTCGAGCATTATCCCAAGCAACCTTAGCCCTGTCACGTTTTTCTCGCCAAGTCGTGACAGAGTTCTTGTAACTTTCAACTGTCGCCTTTCGCTTCATTATCAACTCTTGTTTCTTGAGTTTTGTATCGGACTCTTTCTTCTTGATCTTCTTTAGACGTACTTGACTCTCTTTCAGCTGTCCCTTAGTCTTCTGCACCCGTTTCTCAGCCTTCTTAATGCGTTCCTGATATCTATTCGCACTCTTGCTCCAACCTTTGGGAGCTTGTTTTGTATGATTCATTACTCGAGCCACTTCTAGATTGGCCCGTTTAAAAGCCTCCTTCTTGATAAACTCTGGATCAGTCTTCTTTGCCCTACTCTGTTTTAGCTCATCACGCATGATAGTTGTAGCATGATAAGTTCTAAACACCTTTGCAGTGAGCTCCGGGTACACCTCACTTAGAAATCGGTTCACATGAGTACTATTGATACTTGGAAAGATTTGAGCTAGTTTCTTCGGATCAGCTTTTGTCTTTTTAGCCGTCCTTGCCTTAAAGGATGCAATTCGTCCTAAGGCATTCTCATATAATTCTTTCAAAACTCTGTATACATCGGGATCGGGTTGAATTTCCTTATGCCAGGGGACACTATCTTTTCCAAGAAAATCAAATACAATCGAGTCTTTTTTGAATGTGAGATGCTCAGCTCGAAGAGTTGTAGCGCCTACCGTGTCAGCCTCGTCAGGATCCTTTTCATCTCCGACACGTAAGCTTAGATTGTCTATGAGATAGCATGCAGCTGCTACCATTCGAATCTGTGGTTTTTCTGAGTTCAGACCTTCCATGATGTGAGCTCGAATATCATCTATTCTCTTTTCGACTTTCAGAGCTTTATCGAATTTCGCGGCCTCACGTTCTTGTTTAATTGGTGTGCTATCATGGAGCCAGATGTATTTGACCTTCCCAGTGAGCTCATCAGTCCACTTTGCAATCCACATGGTTTCAGGAGCCCAAATTAATTCCTTCCACTCGCCCTCTAGCTGTCTAGCAGCCTCAGGGTCGATGTTCAAAGTGATGTCTTTCTTTGTTGCACCTTGTTTCCATTTGCCTCTCAGGGGATGCTGCCCTCGCCCCATGAATATTCCAGAAGGCTCTGTCTGATAATTTCCTAGCTCCATCCGCTCACCATCAACTAAGGCATAGCCATATTTTTCTTTGAGGCTGTCACGAAGGAGCTTCCTCTGTTCCCGCTGAACCTTCTTTTCTTCAGGGGTCATGTCCTCTTTTGTTGCACGTTCTTCTTCTACAACTTGAATTACTTCAGAAAAATCAATTTCATCCACTTGCAGTACAGGATCAATACCCAATGCCTTACTAAAGTCCATCATGAAATTCGCTGCAAAAACGGGATCTTCTACATAAGGTGTACCCAGTTTTCGAACCCAAGCAATAGCCATCTCTTCTTGCAACTGTGAAAAGACAATCTCCTGCCCTCTAGCAATTATTTTGAGACCTTGAGCAGGTTGTGGTTCTAAGACAAGAATGCCATTATGTGCAAGCGATTTCATGGTTTTACCTCGTAGGCTGTTTGGTCCATAGGTGCTAACAAAAGGATTGTGTTGTTGAACTAAGCGCTGCGTTAAAAGTATCCCTTTTTACAGCGGATTAAAACATCTATGTCGAGAAAAGGATGAGTCTTAGAAAGTGGGGATACAAGTTCTCTAGAGAACGAAAATGGGCAGTGGTCTGGTATCTTATGACCGGGTCTCTCTGCGCACTGACATGTTTAGCCCTCTCAAGAACAGGATTCTTGCCTTGGGATGATGTGACAGCCCTCTTGCTCGGATTCTTTGTGCCCATCGTGACCTACAGTTTCAAGGAGTTAATGGGATGGTATGAGTATCCACGCAGATATTCCAGTTATGCGGTATCTGAAAGATATCTAGAACTCTCTCTCGAATACATTGAACAGGAACGGTGGCAAGATGCACTCCACTATCTCGAAATCGTACTTCATGCTATGCCAGATCATCAAAGGGCCTTGTACAATGCTGCACTATGTGAAGAAAATCTGAGTTATTTTGAGAGAGCTAATGGTCATATCTCAAGATACTTGCAAGAGAAACCAGAAGACAGCAAGGCATTAGAAATGCAATCCCGAATCTTAAGAAATATTAATTGAATATTTAAATTTGAAAAGTATTAAAGGGGCTTTTCACCTCTCTCAAAAAAGAGGTGGATTTTGAGATGCCAGTCATACGCGTAAGTGTTAGTTTTGGTTACAAAGCGACTAATATCCAATGTGAATGGCCACTCACGTGTGCAGGATGTGGTACGGAAGAGGAGTTGCCAGAAACATACTAGGACCTTATTGAAAAACATACAGCACCGATATGGCCAACGAATGCGACAGAACACGTAGGCAAGGCTTATGGAAAGTTTTACTTGTGTCAAAAATGCAAGGATGATGCAGTTACTCATTTCCATGAACAAAGAAAGAATTACGTTCTATATCTCATGCTCGCCCTTTTCGGAGTCTTCTTTGCCTCAATCATCGCCATTTGGTTGTATTCAATGCTTGACCTAAGTTTTCCTGAACTTAGTGATGATGACAGGATGATGAGGGTTCTGTTTTATTCAATGTTCTATTGGATCAGCGCCATATGCCTAATACTTGTCTTTGTTGTAACTGCTCTCAATATTAATTCTTCACGAAAAACGCTTATCGAGTATGCTGATAACACGCCATATCGAGCCTATATCGATATCACAAGCAAGGGGCGTGTCCTTCTAACAAATAAGAAATTTGCAGACGCGTTACTGGCGCAAAATCCAGAGGCAGATGTAAAAATCAGATCTAAAAAACACAGACCAAGGGTGTTACCTGATGTTGGAAAGGTGCTGTACCTTGTTGTCCTAGCAATGGTATTTCTTGTGATAGCTTGGTTTCTTGACTACATGAATGCACGCTTTGGTAGATAAGTTTCAAATGAAGAGTGGTGCGGCCACCGGGATTTGAACCCGGCTCAGAAGCTTGGATTAGAGGAATTACATCAAATAAATTTTCAGTTTGTATGAAATTTTTGCATCAAATTCGATTGGAAATATATTTATGTAATTTCCACAATAAGAATATCAATAGGGCTGTTTCGATTAAACAATTTTTTAGATAGGAGGTTGAATAATGAAAAGAACTAACCAAGGTAAATCCCTTATACTATTACTCACTCTTTTTCTTTTAAGTATGGTAATTCCTGTTCAAGCATGGAGTGACATTGGTGTTGAATACTATGATGATATTCATGCAATAACTGGAGAATGGTCGGAGAATGATAACACAGCTTTGGAGGAATATGTTTTCATTATGTCCTACCAATTAGAGATTGTTTTTGAAATAAATAGTATTGATTTGACTGCAGATGTGTATAAAGTTCATATAGACTTTGATGGTGGAGATGGAGATCCAGTAGAGAAACTAAAACTCTATTATGGTTGGGGAGATCCAGATGCCAGCGAATACATTGGGGAGTTTGGACCATCAGCACAGGATTTCTATTGCACAATTACTGACGCATCAGACACAACCCTGTATATACGCATAGTAGATAATTGCCATTCACTTGATAGTTATAGAGACCAATGGGATTTCGGAAGAGAACCTGAGTTATGGCTATACTGGTATTAGAAAAAGAGAGATTAAGATGTCAAAGGTATTGATAGTTCCTCCAGGTAGTATGTACTTCATCTACTAAGACTCGATTTCGGTGATATATAGATGGATTCAAAGAAATACCTCACTGGGCACCATCAAATGCAGCTATACGAAGTAACTCTTTTACTGCTTTTCGTTGTCATATTCATACCGTCATTTGCCAGTCTTCGGAACTCAGAAGAGTCAATTAATCTTATAATATCCTCGTTGATGTGGAGAACTATATTCTATAGAGACGGAACCATTGTTCTTAGACCGGACCTTCACCTATTCACTCTACAATATTTTGGGCTCAAGTATCTGTTTATCTATCAATTCTATAGATACTATAGACGATTGACAACAAAAAGACGAGTATTCCTTGTCGGGATATTAAGTGAAATGCAATTATTCATTGTTCTTGATGGCTTAAATATTATCCAAATAATGCAAGGGATGTATACTTGGACTGCTTTTACATGGTATATTCCAATTCCTATCGCCCTAGTCATAGCATGTATTTTGATGATACTTGTACGACAACCTGAATCAGAACCGATGTGGATTGATAAAGAAGAGGGATTATGGTGAACTCGAGTCCTCTCGGATGAACCTCCTCAGCCTCAGTGATGGATCTGCGAAGGGTGATGATGACCACGCCGTGGCAAAAACTGTGGAAGACCTCTCTGCGACTGAAAGTGATACATCAGTACTAACGCAGGAGAGAGATGTCAGGCCTATTGGAGGGAATGCATCTCGATGATGGTAGGCAATATCCCTGTCAGATCACCGACTCTTGCGGTCTATGATGATGGTGACATCGGTCAGGGGAAGGATGGAACACAGAAGTCGAAGGTTTGGGTTCACTCACAATAT
>JAEOUN010000068.1 GCA_016839245.1 Candidatus Thorarchaeota archaeon | reverse complement strand
CTCGTCTGTACAGTGAGATCGCATTCCTAACTCTGATTGAACCCTACTTTCCCATTATCGGTAGTCTGTTTATTGCTGGACTTGCACTTTGGTTGATTTGGAGCCTCTGGAACAAACGAGACCAAATGAGAGAAGAGCATGGAGAACTTGCCTATCAGAAGATGATTCCCAGAGGAGTCTATGGTGTATTCTTGGTTCCGCCACTTGTTTTCATGGCTTTCACATCGATAAGGTCACTTCCTCCAGGACCTCCTGTGAATGACCTCACAATACAATGGTCACAATCACTTCTCCCAATGATTGGCATACCTCTTATGATTGACATTTGGATTAGAATAATCCTCTCAGGCAGCTTTCTTTTCTTGGGACTCCTCACGATTCGTAGTGCAATCCTAACTTTTGGTCTAGATTACATGACGGTTTTGTATCTCTATTTTCCTGAAGAGTCGGAGATCCAAGAACATGAGATTTACTCAGTGGTTAGACATCCTGCATATCTTGCTGGTGTCTTGTTGGGTATCGCAGGATTATTCTTCAGATTCTCAGTCTACTCAATATTCCTAGGTCTCTTAGTTTATCTTGTCTTTAGATTCCAGATATGGAAGGAAGAGAAGGAGTTACTTGATAGGTTTGGAGAGGGATACAGCGAATACAAGAAGAAAGTTCCAGCTCTTCTTGTCAGACCAAGCAAAATTGGATCATTCTTTAAATTTCTGAGAATGAAGTGAAATAAGTTATACACAAGACATGATTCAAGAAATAGAAGCGTTCGGTCAAACAGCTGTAGTGAAATTTTTCTAATGGATTGTCGCTAAAATCTTCAAAACTATTGGATGCATTGATAATGAATTTACAAAGACTTGCCTTAATCTACTCAATATTCGTTGGAATTGCAATGATTTGCCTATAGGTGATGCTCTTATCAACAAACCGAGTCCCTGAACTTGGGACTGAACCCTATCGCATCATGGCACACATTCTTGCTGAGGTATCGACAGCAATACTATTACTTGTGAGCGGATATGGCTTGATGAAAAATAGGAGCTGGAGCTTGAAGATGTTCATTCTTGCTCAGGGATCTCTGTTCTACTCGCTCATTGCAAGTCCAGGTTATTACTTATAGACAGGTGTTATACCAATGGTAATCATGTTTCTAGGTCTATTAGTGATAACATTGGTCTTTCTTGGACTAGCAATCTCTCGACCAGATGAGCTTGTAGTAGAAGCAGTGTAATAGAAAATCCTCTTCTGAGCAGATTTAAATCAGTCATTGCCATCGCTTATGGGTTATTATTCACACAGAGTTGTTGGTGAAGTATATGCCTAAGAAATCAACAAAGAAATCGACACCAAGAGGTCTAGCCTTCTTGGTGCTTCTACTCATACTAACAAATGTTGCAACGCTCTATTACTTCCTTGTTCTAGACCAAGGTCTTCCTTCAGAGAATGTTCCACTCAGCATCGAAAATTTGACTGGAGAAGACAAGAGTGTCTATATCGGACGAACACTCACACTTTCAGGATACCTTGTATTAGCTGCAGGAAATCCGCTCCTAGTTTCGAATCCAATATATTTCATGAACAATTCACTTAGTTCTAGCAATTGTGTAGTAGTCACAGGGAGCGTTGCTACAGACTTTCAGAGTCTTGTTGGACAGCAGGTTCATGTGAAAGGAGTCGCAGAATGGGTAGACCAACCTTCACAGCTTCTTGGTCTGAGTTATCATAGTCACACAGCAGTGTCCAGCCTGTCCTCAGCACTTCAAGGTTGCAATGATTCAATGTTGAATCCAATTGTGCTCGAGAATTGGGTACCATTAATCGATCCTAATCCTGAGAAATATGCAATTTTATACAGTGGGGGAATAGATTCACATTGGGCATATTACAGATATTGGAATGACCTCATCTGGATGTATCTCATTCTCCTTCTCAATGGCTATGATGCAGACAATATATATGTCATATACAATGATGGGATTGGTGAAACCGAACTCATGTATGTGGACTATCCAGCCATACATGACTCAATGGACACCGTCTTCGATATTCTCAGCTCAGAGATGGGCTCTTCAGATTCTCTGTTCTTCTTCTCGACGAATCATGGAGGGTCTGATGGAATCTGCACTTGGGAGGCACTAGATTCTGAGCCTTTGAACCATACAGAGATGCAGAATTGGTTTGACTCAATTACCTGTGACCATATGGTGATACTCATGGAACAGTGTGTTTCAGGCAAGTTCATCCCATATCTTACAGCGACTAATAGAGTTGTCATGACCGCATGCGGCGATGCGGATCCTTCCTACTCATGTGACACCGAAGGATCTTGGAATGAGTTTGTCTATCATTTCATGACTGCTATCTTTCAACATGCAATCAATGGAGACAGTTACCCAGTTTGGGCAGATGTCAACGATGATGGAGATATTTCAATGGCAGAGGCGTTTGGTTATGCAGCAACAATGGACAGTCGCACCGAAACCCCACTCTATGATGATAATGGAGATGGGATTCCAAGTTCACTTGGTAATATTGTCGGATCTGACGCCATGTATGGATATAGTATCTTCCTATGAGCCGATCTCGTATTCCAAGAGTTGAAACTCTTAGAAGGTGCTTCAACGAAATTTTCCAAAAATCAATACACTCAAGAGTAGGCTTTGTCAAAAAATAAAGGATGCCTATGCTCTCACTACCAAAGAAATTAGGTTACT
>JAEOUN010000067.1 GCA_016839245.1 Candidatus Thorarchaeota archaeon | reverse complement strand
TCTATAATCTTGCAGTCATATCCACTATTTGGATGGAAGTAGAATTGTGAAAGATGTACCCCTCTTCGCGTCATCCTGATTATGCTGAATTGTTCCTCCATAGCCTTCAATTACTTTCTTCGTAAGATATAGTCCGTATCCTCCTCCAGAGGTAGATGTGCCTTTTTTAAAGAGACCTGATTGAATCTCTCTTGGAATACCTGGACCATTATCACTGACGGTGATGGATATTTGATTATCTTTTTTCCTGACTGATATTTGGACAGTTACCTTATTTTCTGCAAACTTAGCTGCGTTTCGAAGTAGATTATCAAATACGATAGGAATGAGACGTGCACTTTTAACATCAGTTTGCGTGGTATTCACATCTACCTTTACAGTCAAATTTGAATGAGTTTTTTCTGCTCGTGATTTTGCGTTCTCTATAATATGAACAATATCGGTTTCATTATCTTCAGCAGGTCTCCCAAAAACATCAAGAAGACTAACCATTCGTTCTGATGCTGCTTGGACTATCTCAATGTATTCGTGAGCGCGTTCATCCTCATCGATTAGCATTAGCGCCGCTTCTGCATGATTCATAAGTACCTGCAGGTCATTTCTCAAATCATGTTGTAAGAATGATGCATATAGTTCAAGATCTTTGTTTGATAATCTCAATTGCTCTTCAGCTATGACATTTCTTGTGATATCCTCTTTTACCGCAACATAATGGGTTATAGATCCCTCTTGATTTTTAATTGGCGATATCCACGCGTCTTCCCAATAGATTTCACCATTCTTCTTCTTATTGATGAATCTACCTCGCCAAATCTTCCCAGATTTGATTGTCCCCCAAAGGTCCTCATAGACCTCAATAGGTGTCTTACCAGATTTCAGTATTCTTGGCTTTTTCCCTCTTGCTTCGATTGCCGAATATCCCGTCAGTTCTGAAAATTTAGGGTTTACATATTCTATTGTCGCATCAGTATCTGTTATTACTACTGAAGTTGGGCTTGATTCAACTGCACTTGATAATTTCAGCAGTTCCAGCTCTCTCTCACGTTCAGCAGTTATATCCATCACTACTGCCATGGTACCAATCACATTATCTTCCTCATCGCGTCGAGACACACCAGATATCTTAACAATGATCTCCCCACCATCTTTTCGTATCATTCTCATATTATATGCTGATGATACTCCGACAGCTCTCTTTGCAGACTCCCTTTCTAGAACTGGAACCTCACTCTCTGGAATCAATTCTCTAACATTCATACTACGAAGTTCTGTGATGGTGAATCCAAGCATGGCCGCAAACTCTGTATTAACAAAGAGAAGGTTATCTTCCAAATCTGTTATTGCCACACCTTCTGGCAGATATGTTAAAAGGTCTCGATAGTGCCTTTCGTCTAATTCAAATTCATTTTTAAGTGAGGTCTTGTGCTGAAACATCGAGTCATCCCCTTGTATCTAAGGATATGCGTACTTTTCATTCTGCGTAGTGTATATTAGCGGCTTTGGGCAAAATATCTCCCATAAATAGCCTTTCGATAAGAACTGAAGAATACAGCATCCTCTTATAGGACCTGCTTTTCCAGAAATATGTCGGAGCGATGTTTTTGATGGTTTCGGGACTAAAGCTCAATTTGTCAATTTTTTGGGACGTGGAGAATGTTTCAGATGAACCAGCTACTCATAAAGCTATGACTGAGAAAATACATCAGACTGGAAATGTTGTAAAAGCCTATGCCTTTGCAGACTGGGACACTCGAAGGCATATGGCTGAGGAACTCTATAGTCTTGGATACGATCTAATCCATGTTCCTGATACAAGGGATAACGCTAGCGACTACAAAATGGCCTCATACATTTTAGACCACCTCTTGCATTATCCTGAAACAAATAGGTATGTTATGATTACGGGAGATGGTGATTTCAAATTAATTGTCAATTCTTTGAAGGAACATGGAGTAGAACTCTGGCTCATTAGCAATCCTATTATTACCGCATCAGAGCTTCCTGAACTTGCTACTATGTACAGTGATATCTTTTCATTTCGCCCCTCACTGGATTGCGTTCGTCCTGAAGATTGTGACTCATCTGTTCAGAGTATAATAAAACAAAGACATCTTGCTGGAGTACAATTGCAGGAAGTCGTACGGGTTATTACAAAATCCGGAAATAAACCTGGAATTGGCCATGCAAAGCATGTAATGTCCTCCTTAAATCCGGAGTTTAATGAGAAAGACTTGGGTTTCTCACACTGGCATGATTTCATTGAATGGGCTGAGGCTCAGAGATATATTGATGTTGAAGGCGAATTGTCTTCTAGTGTTCTGACTCTTCCAAAGAGACTTACTCCTGAGGCGATCGAGATATCAAAAGAAGTCACTCAGGCTTTTGATTTTCTTGCTTTTCTTACCGAAGAAGCCCTTAATGAAGGTAAACCTTCCACATTGGTTGATTTAGGCCACCAACTTCAAGACCGTGGTCTTGATTATGACAAAGTTGGATACAGGAGATTTTCTGACTTTGTTCTCTCAGCAGAGAAGCGAGGGCTTATTCGAATAATGCCCTCAGAAGAGGGAGAAGTTCCAATTGTCTTACCTGTCTATACTCCTGAGAGAATACAATCTTGGTTTGAGAAGAATGTAAATCATCTCTTTGGAGAATCTGTGAATGTTCCCAAACCTGCATTTTTAAAAAAGATTTCACAAATCCTTTTGGAATACAAAACGACGCTATTGCAACTTGAGACCTATCTATCAGATGTCAAAATACGGGAATCTTACAATAAGATCCTAGAATCCAGTAGCATTCCGTTTCTTCCTCCTTTTCAAATGTCGCTAGCCCATATATTACTTGGAAAAGGAATTGACTGTAACGATGTTGTCACTCATGTGAACTCTGAATTAGCTCCCTTAGGCATCAAACTCAGTTGTTCACAAGGATAGAAGAACTAATCTGTTGCGATGTTGCTTTACAAATGGACGTGTCAATGATGAATCCATACGAAAGACTTGCCAAAGTTCTGGATACAATTCCAAATGGTTTTCCAGCAGTTATGGATGGATCACACCTCCGTGTTCTTGAATGGATTTTCACTCCCGAAGAAGCAGAATTGGCCAGTCAACTGAAGCTACGAGGTGAAACCTTAGAGGAGATTGCTGACCGGCTCAACATTCCAAAGAATAATCTTGAGGAACAGCTATCGGTAATGATAGCAAAGGGTCAGATTAATTCGTGGATGTCAACGAGTACTGGCTGTCGAAAATATGCTCTTTTGCCCTTTGCAGTGGGAATTTACGAAGAGCAAGTGAATAGAATGGATGCAGAATTTGCACAGCATGTTGAAGATTATTTTAAACAAGCATTTAGAAAAGTGACTGCGATAGAACCAGTCATTTTCAAGGTCATTCCAGTTAATCAGAGTGTGAAAGCCGAGCTAGAAATCCATCCCTACGAACAAGCTGAGTACTTGCTTGAAAATGCAGCTTCTTGGGGCGTTCGAGAATGTATCTGTAAAAAACAAAAAGGACTAATTGGAGAACCATGTAGGTATCCTACAACAGTATGCCTTGTCTTCACTAGGGATGTTCAACATGCCTTTGATCATGATGAACTTACTAAGGCAATAACAAAGAATGAGGCTCTGGCTCTTTTACGAGATGCTGAAGAAGCAGGATTAATTCATTGTTCCTTTAACACTAAGACGAGTCATAACTACATCTGCAACTGTTGTACTTGTTGTTGTGGCGTCTTGGGAGGAATAAATACTCTTGACAGACCCCGGGAATTCGTAAAGACTGATTTTGTCATGTCCGTTGATGCAGAGTTGTGTTCGGGTTGTGGTACTTGCATTGATAGATGTCAATTTGGTGCTCTCAGTCTTCCTGAAGATGTATCAGTAGTAGATGAACAAAGATGCATTGGATGTGGTGCCTGTGCGATCACCTGCCCTGAGAATGCCTTAAGTCTTGTACGGAAAGAAATCCCTGAAAAACCAGAACCCCCGGAAAATATTTTGGATTGGATGAAGCAACGTGCAATCAATAGAGGTGTCGATCCCTCAGAGCTACTATAGTCACAGAAAAGGGCTAGTCTTAAGAAGCGCCGAATTGAAGAAGTACGTGGAATAGCTTATGGTCATCAAAAAGGAGCCGAGCAAAAAGAAATCAGGTTTAAAGAAGAGTAGGTCCAAACCTTATATCCCAAATCTAGCTGAATTCTACTTCGAACCTACATATGATTGGAGTATGCAAGACGCTGAGAGCCTATTCAAATCAAAGGTGCACGCTCTTGATGATTATGAACAAGATACTGTATATTACACAGAGTGCATCGCTGGGATGAAGCACCTACCAAAGTCGTGTGTTAACCTCGTTATAGCTGATCCTCCATTTGGAATTGAATTTGACGGATTAAGTAGTGTCTATAACAGAAACGACAGTCTAGTTATCCCTGGATATGAAGAGGTTCAAGGATCCTATGCTGACTTCACAAAACAATGGATGGCAGAGCTCCCACGAGTTATGAGAAGAGATGCTTCCGCTTACATCTTCAGCGGTTGGACTAACCTCGACGCAATTCTCAATGCGGCTCGAGATGCTGGATTAACAATTCTGAATCACCTTATCTGGCATTATCCATTTGGTGTGTATACTCGACGTCGGTTTGTAACCAGCCATTATCATATCATATTGCTTGTGAAGAATCCAAAAAGCTATTTCTTCAATAAGATAGAGAACTATCCAGAGGATGTATGGATTATCAAACGTAAGTACCGAACTGGTTTGACAAAGAATAGCACAAAGCTTCCACTTGAAGTTGTTACCAAATGTATCGATTTCTCTTCAAGACCTGGCGACTTGATTCTCGATCCATTCATAGGAAATGGCACTACCGCTGTTGCATCAAAGAGTGCGTTCAGGCATTTTATTGGATTTGAGCTTAATACAAAATTAAAACAACATATTTCAAAGGAGATAGCGTCGATTGCCGCTGGGCAATCATATATTTCCTATAAGGATAGATTACCAACAATTGAAGAGCTTGCAGAGTTGCACCCTCACGCATATCGAATATATCTAAAACAGAGGGAACTAGATAAGCATCAACAAGGAAAGAATGAGTGATGGAATTATGGATCCTGATGACTTATTAATTGAACAAGGATCTGGATTTGATAGACTAGCTGATGCCTCTAGTTCTAGTGATATATTCACAAGGCAATATGGTACTGAGCTAGCTAGATGGGAATCTCTATTCCTGCAGCAGTTCCGTGAACGAATATCAAGCTCAAAGTACCTGATACGAGGATTTGTCCGTCACACTCGAGATACTTCCCTTATTCTTATGACACCAAGTCCTTGGTTGATGGAAGGTGAGTTTGTCTTCTTCAGTAGGGATCAATCAATACCTGACGATGGAGCTTACGTTGAGATAATTGGAAGACATGTTGCTGCTCCTAATCCACTACAGGAGAGAGAGAATATAGTTCGTGCAATAACGGCTGAATCAATAAATAAAGTAGCAATTGATTATAGTTCTGGAATTAGTCCTCCTATGCAACTCAAAGAATTATCCAATCTTCTCTTTGAGCATGTTGGGATGGCAGAGGCAAGTAAACGTGTCTTCGCACGGCTTTTTGTTTCCAGTCCTCCCTATCAGGATGCGATAGGTGGTTTCACGACAGGAATCCAAGCAATAGCATCTCAGGCACAAATACGACGATTTCTTTCCTTTGTCAAACATATCCTCCCGCCTAGTATGCGGCGTCGGACTTTATCTGCTTTTAACATTCGTGGCATAAAGGTTATTGCACCAAAGATGTTCCGGGTAGATATTGGTTCATTCTCAAGATCACGATTGGAACCAGTATGTATCAAAAGAAAAGATCCTGCAGGCTTTCAAGAAGTCACCCTTGCGACATTGACTGAATCATCGACTGCGGCACTTCCTGATATTCCTCTCACAATTGCCTCTGAGGACTTCTGGATTGAATCGGGCAACCCAACTGAGCTTCAATTACCAATCCTAAAATCAGCTATCACGTATCAACTCTTGAGTCCTGAAATATCATCAAAAACAGTTGAAGCTGCAACGAGTCACGTCCTATCTGGACTTGAAACGCTTCAGGAAAGTTTTGATCTTCCTGAGAATGCTCTCTCACGTGGTCATGTGCTTGATGCCAACGCATTCGGGAAACCCCTTAGCACTCTCAGAATCGCTCGATCCAATGCACGAGCTTACTGGAAAGAAAAAGTCACAGCAAAAGAAGTGAAAAATGCGTGGGATAAGGTGCTAGAACCAGCTCTGAAGGAATTCATCGAAATTTCTGAAATTAAAGATGAATCAGAGAAAGCATGGGGTAAAGGTAGTCGGTTTGATAAATTCAATACTAAGGTTCTCAAAGCTATTCGTAGTCTTGACACAGGCAAGCAGGGTTCTCTTGGTCCAACTCTGGATGAAATTGCTCGTGAGGCTGGAGTTGAGCGTCATGTTGCAGCAGAGACCTTGGAGCGGATGAAGGACAGTGGTGTCCTCTATGAACCACGTCAAGGTCATTATAGATTAGTCTAGCTCACTTCCATCATGGAAAAGATTTGAGGAATTGTTCTGGTTCCTCTCCTTCTTCAATGATTTCGATATCTTGAACTCCAACCCGTTCTGCATCGTATCTTCTAGCCAGAATATTCGCATCAAATTTTTCTCGGGCTGAAGCCTCTTTGCCTCGCCAGATGAAGATGTCATCCCACGTATCGAGTATGAAAACATCATCACTCTTTAGAGAATTCCTGCTTAGAGGTACCTCTGCGAAAAACGTTTCATCTTCAGTTCTGTGTACCTTCCAAAGTTTATACTCATGAGTTTCAAGATGGACTTTCTTTAGGATTCCTTCAGTGTCCTCATCTGTCAGACGAAAGTCATCAAATAAGGCTCTGAACTCTGCTGGTTCATGACCGCCTTCAATACGGTCAATATCCGCTTTGCCCTCTCTTTCGGTATCTCTCATCACAGCTGAAGCTGCAGTAAGGAATTTCTCATCAACGGTTGACTTGGGTCCAATCCATAGATAGATCTTGAATCCTGCATCAACAAGGTAACAATCACCTCGTCCAAATGCACCAGGATCTGGCATCCGAACAAGCCGTCCTTTTTGGATATGATATACTGCTATTGATTTCATAGTGTTTCCTTAGCTGCTTTCAGTCTTAAGTTCTACTTGCCTGTCATTATTTACGAATATCGTACTCTTCTTATCTGCATTTGATAGAATTAACAACGAGAAAAATGCCAGAGCTGCCAGAACTACAGGTCGTAAGTGATCGTTTAGACGAGATACTCAGAGGACAAAGAATTGATAGTGTGACAGTCCACAATCATATTGTAGTTCATGGACAGCCAATATCTGATTTTGAAAGAGGAGCGATAGGTGAACGATTTCAATCCTTTGAGGCAGATGGAAAATTTCTCATTATGACTCTGGAGAAGCATGATTTTGTCATTAATCCAATGTTGACGGGGAGAATTAGAGTTATACCAAGATACAAGAAACCAATCAAATCGGACATGGTATCAATCAAAGCAGATGGATATACTCTCTGGTATAGTGATACTAAGAAGATGGGGCGAATTTATCTTGTTCCTCATAATGATTACTCTCATGTTGCAGGATTTGAAGATCGAGGTCCCTCTGCTCTTGATCCAACTCTTTCGAGAGATGAATTCAAAGAGCGGTTAAAACATCATAATGGGCAGATAAAGAATGTACTACGAAACCAGCATTTTGTAAAAGGAATTGGAAATGCATATGCTGATGAGATTCTTTTGTATGCAGGAATCAATCCTTTCCGAACACGCGCATCATTGGATGAGAATGAGATTGAAAAATTATTCATGTCAATGAGAAAGGTACTCAGGGGTATCCATGATATTCTGTCAAAAATGTCTCTAGATGAGATTGCTATGGAAAAACGTGACTTCTTAATGGTTCATAACCGCGGCGGTGGAATTTGTCCTTTATGTGGTGGCCGGATATCGGAAGTAACAGCAAACCGGTTCAAAACTAACTACTGCCAGACTTGCCAGAAGTAATATGAGTAAGATGTGCAATTGATATACAATACCACGGGAGTCGAAAATGATGGATAAGTGGGAAGAGAACTTCCTCAGAGAACTGGTTGAACTTGATACGAATAGTGATGAAAAAAAGAACTATCAAGAGTGCTCCGAGATCATTGAGAGATATTGTAATGAGGCTGGATTAGAAGTAGAAATCTTTGATTCAAAACATGATGGAATTCCTCAACCAAATGTTGTTGCTACGATGGATGCCGGATCAAAAACAACAGTCCTTCTATGTACTCACTATGATATTGTCCCCCCTGGAGACCTAGATGATTGGAGTTACCCTCCCTTCAAATTAATCCTTAAGGGTGGCAAGGCCTATGGTCGCGGTGTCAGTGATAATAAAGGAAATATAGTTGCATCTGTCAGTGCTGCGAAAGAACTCATCAGTAATGGTACACCAAAGGTAAACTACAAGATTTTGATATCACCAAATGAAGAGATTGGCGGGACTTGGGGAATTGATTATCTCATGAATGGTCCACCCAAGATTAGAGGAGATTTTGGAATTGTTGTTGATTCTGGTCCTGAGTATGTCAGTATTGGTGCAAGCGGTGTCATAGCGGGGACCATAACTGTTCATGGGGTACAAGGTCATGCTGGATACCCGTTTAAATTCGCCAATGCGATTCATCTCTCGATACCATTGATGCAATCAATGTTGGATTATGCAGACAGACGACGCAAGGTTGAATCACAGCTTCCCGCTCCACAAGGGAGTCCACACCAGAATCTCTGGGGCCGATTCTCAATGACCGTATATCACGCAGGTAGTAAGACAAATACTATTCCTGGCAAAGCTGAGATTTCTTTTGATTGCAGAACAATTCCTGAAGAGGATGTTGAGGAGATTGCTAAAGATATTGAAAACTTTCTTGAAAATATCAAAGCAGAGACCTTTGTTGATGCATCTTTATCTTTCATCTCCAAGCATTCAGGCTGGGGCTCAGATCCAGATAACGATTATGTGAAAGCCTTTCATTCTGTTGTTCAATCAATTATAGGTTCAGACATATCTCTTGCAGCAGACTTGGGTGGAAATGATGGTCACTATTTCACAGCACATGGAATTCCAACAGTCTGCTTTGGAACTTTGAGAGATGATAACAACTATCATGGCTTGGATGAATTCATGCATCTTAAGGACTTTGAAACTGTTAAGAAAGTCTTGATAGATTTCGCTGAGAAGAGTGAATAGATGGTCGACCTCAGTAGTCTGAAGATTGGCGCACCTGGCCCCTTTCTTCCTCCATGGGAGAATGCATTGAAAAATGCACGAACCATTGATGCACTTGGTTATGACAGTATGGCATTTCCAGATCACTTTGCAGGATTTATTCCTGATAGTATATGGATACCTGAAATTACGGAGCTGGCGTACCTCCAACAATCCCCTCATACATATTATGAATTAGCATCTATCATGGGAGCTTGTGCAGCTGTGACGGAGAGGGTGAAATTGCTCTCTTCAGTTACAGAACCTATCCGACGCCACCCTGTTCTTATTGCCCAGACTTTTCTTACACTGGATCATATCAGTCGGGGTCGTGCAATCCTTGGCATTGGCGCAGGAGAGATTGAGAATATCGAACCTTATGGTCTTACATATAGTGGCCAAGTTGGCAAGCTTCAAGAAGCTCTCCAAATAATTACACAAATATGGAATACTCATGAACCCTTTAGTTACAATGGAAAATTCTGGAAGTTGAAGGATGCTGTTCTTTCATTGCGACCTGCTGTTGAAGACAGACCCCCTCCTATCTGGATTGCAGCTCATGGTCCCAAGATGCTTGAGATTGCTGCGGAATTCGGAAACGGTTGGATACCTACACTACTCCCACCAAAGGAATTTGGAGCAAAACTCCACATAATAAAGGATTACAGAGCAAGGATTCAAAGAACTGGCAGTTTTACTGCCGCACTATGGAATTGGTGTGTCTTAGATAATGACGAGAACGAATGTATTCGCATGATGAATACAAAACTTGCAAGAGCCTTTGCACTTCTTCTACCAGCAAGTGAATGGAAACGTCTTGGATTCGCGCACCCTTTTGGTGACACCTTTCATTCTCTCACGGATTACATCCCAATGAGATATGACTTAAAGACCACTCTCGCAGCGATTGAACAGGTTCCCCAAGAGGTCTTGGATAGTTTTTACATGACCGGCGATTCCGAATCAATAATTAAACAACTTGAAGAGTATGTCCGTCAGGGACTGGATCATATCATCCTCTGGAACTCAACTGGGATGTATGACCTCTCCAAGACAAAATCATCATTTGGTGTAATGAAGGAGGTTCTTGCCTATATTCGAGGATAAAATTGTATTAGTCACTCAAAACAAACACAAGATTGCAGAGTTAACACCGCTCTTTGAAGAATATGGCCTTACATTTGAAACTACGGACTTAGAGAAGTTTGAAATTCGTTCTTATGATGTTGAGAAGATTGCTCTTGCAGCTGCAAGACATTCATATGCAATCCTGAATCGACCTGTTGTGGTTGATGATACAGGTTTTTTTGTGTCTTCTCTGAACGATTTTCCTGGATCTTACGCTGCCTATGTTCTAGGAACAATTGGATATCAAGGAGTATTGAAACTTCTCGCAGGTAGAGATAATCGTTCAGCTCGATTCATGACTGCAGTTGCTTTCTATGATGGCGTGACTATCAAATCCTTTATTGGTATCATGCATGGGCACATTAGTGATCATCCCTCCGGTGAAGAAGGATTTGGTTATGATCCCATCTTCATTCCTGAAGGTTTTACAAGGACATATGCTGATTTGGACCTCTCTGAGAAAGTCGCAATATCTCATCGCACTAGAGCATTCAGAAAATTCCTAGAATGGCGTACTCGAACTTCAGATAATCCTTAAGTTCTCGCATTATGTTCTCTATTTAGGTAATTCCTAATGTCCGTAAGTGATGCAACTCTAAAAGCCTTAAAGCAACTGGGACTCACTGAGTATGAAACTCAGGCATATTTAGCACTCGTAAGTGGCGGACAGATGGGCGCTTCTGATGTGTCTGCAAAGTCGAAGGTGCCTTTCTCTCGTATCTACGATGTACTCGGACGGCTTGAAGAGAAGCAGTTCATTCAAGTCAAGAAGGGCAGACCCACCTCATATGTAGCCAAGTCTCCAACTGAGATAGTGCGACTAATTCGCTTAGATTGGGAAGAACGTCTAAAGGAATCAGGTCGGGTTGTTGTTGAGGAATTGCAACCTCTTTTTGAACAAGAAACAAAAGTCACTAGTCGCGATGTCTGGGTTGTGCATGGTAGAGCATCAATTTTAGCTAAAGCGATGGAGATGTTAGATAATGCACGAGAGGAAGTACTTCTATCACTCCCCTCTTTTGATCTAAGTGCAGATGATGTTGACACTGTTGTTGAAAGGGTTCTAGGAGTACGAGCAAAGGTACGAATATTGACTTCCTCTATAACCGATTCATTAAAGGATGTTATACCTGACCAGTTTCAGATTCGAACCCGAGAACGAGTCTTTGGTGCTGGATTGGTGGTTGATAATAGGGATACTTTGATTATGCTTGCAGGCGGTGGCGATGATGGCGAATTTCTCGGCATCTATAGTAGTCATACTATCTTTGCTGCAATGGCTTCCAGTTACTTTGAATCCTTATGGAAAGACTCTACCCCTCTTTAGGTGCTTATATCCTCTGTTAATGATATTCTTTCGTTGGTAACACTAGCTTTGAATTACAGTGGTGGAGTGATGATGACGCAGTCCGATGACTATTTTCAGGAAGGCTCTTCAATGTTAGATGATGATACTCCAAGACTTGAGAAAAAACTGTCACCAAGTGCTCAAGCAATCCTACGATTCATAGAGATTTACGAAGCTGGCGGCGAGGTTGATGTCTTTACAGAAGATGCTGACTTTTCGCGTCTGCTTACCATTGTTGGCTCTTATCGTGGTAGCTTGCACTCATTGCTCATCAAGAGGCTTATGCAGGTCTTAGAACTTGGTGGTGTTGAGATTATAACACAACGAGATATTATGTCACTTATTGTTCACCTTTTTGAGAATAATATCTCATTTTTAACAAGGAATGAATTGCCATTCTTGGAAGGTGTCATTGAATCTCCCGGAGACTCGATAAAATTATTATCTCAACAGAGAGGTCTCTCCTACGCACAAGTCAGAAGGGCACAAAAGAGACTCATTGATTCTGGCATTCTAAGAATTCGTGGTATGCTGAATACCGAGAGTCTTGGACTAGATAGGATCCTCATTGTCTTAGAATCGCCTTCTCTTGTCCTGAGCGGTCCCTATTGCCAGAAGACCCTGTTTATTGATGGAAGTCCTCCAATCGTTCTCATTGTTGCTAACATTCCTCACTCTGAGAGAGATGTCTTCATCAATACTATTCGTGGCTTTAGAGATGGAGTTACTAACGTGAGTGCTTGGAGTCTTTCCACTGGGCGTCCTTGCTTCAATGGTCTATATTTTGATTCCAAATATGGTTGGAATGTAGACTTGCTTCATTTTAGACTAATGTTACGAAAAGGTGGTGACCCACTCACACTAGCTGATATGACATCTGCATCATCTACAGACACATTCCATTTTACCTATGCGGATACTTGTGTGATTGATGCTTTAATTCAAAGTCTTGAAGGAACAGCAGCAGATATTGCAAAAAGTAAAAAGATCTCTCAGACAACAGCTTTTCGGAAAAGGAATCAGCTATTGAAAGCAAAAATAATACAACCAAGAGCTGAAATCAAAATCCCTCGGTTAAGCGATCGCGTGATTTGTCTTCTTAGTCCTGAATGTGCTGGTGATCTGATTACTGCATGGGGAAATCTTCCAATCTCATATCAAAGTAGAATCAAAAATCTCGAAGACAAAACTGAGAAAGTTTTGTTGAGCACAGCTCTTCCTACAGGTTCTGGACAAGATCTCATTGATGTAGTGACTGATGAGATCTCGAAAGTCCATGATTATTCTGTTCATAAAATTGCTGCCGGTCTCGAGGGAAATACAAAAGTTTCATCAATGTTTGACCGTCGTACGAATCGATGGAAGTGGGACAGTGCTCAGTACTTCGATGTCATTAGTTACAGCGTAGCACGAAAAGAGGCGAAAAATCGTGATATTCCTCTTGATCTAGCCTAGCAAAAAAGATAATCCGCACTAACACAATCCATATCTTATCCCTCCCCGTTTGGTAGATGAGTAATGTATGATAGAGATTGTCTTTCTTGGAACTGGAGGTAGCATGCCCACAGAGAATCGGAATCTTCCAGCCATTGCAGTTCGGTATCAAGGATGGATACTTCTACTAGACTGTGGAGAAGACATACAACGACAGATTGAGCGTGCCGGGCTTGGTCTGAATAAGAACATGGCAATCTTCATCTCACACATTCATGCTGATCATCTTCTTGGTCTTCCTGGACTCCTTCTCAGATTTTCATTATTAGGTCGTGTCAAACCTTTGAAGATCTATGGACCAAAGGAACTCATCGAATATGTAAAGGTGAATCAATCCACAATTAATCTGGGTACTACCTTTGAAACTACCATCTATGCTATTGAATCCGGTGTTGTCTTTCAAGAAGAAGACCTAACAGTCACAGCATTTAGGGTTGATCATCGTGGTGATGCGTTTGGATACAAGATATCTCTTCAACGACCAACTGGAGAATTTCTGCCATCAAGAGCTAAACAACTTGGAATTCCAAAGGGTCCACTCTGGGGACAGCTTGCCTCTGGAGAAACAATCACATTAGATAATGGCACCAAAATATGCCCAGAAGATGTAACCGAACCTCGTCCTAAACCTCTTACAATTGTTTATTCTGGTGATACTCGTCCTTGTGATGCACTAGAAGATGCCGCCAAAAATGTTGATCTGCTGATATCTGAGGCAATGTATACCGATGAACATGCAGATCTAGCTGAAGATCGAGGTCACTCCACTGCGCGTGCAATGGCTCAGCTTGCCTTTGACGCAAAAGTCAAGCTTCTTGTTCTAACTCACTATAGTCCACGATACTTTGATGGTTCTGAGATTTTAGATGAGGGATCTGCTATATTCAAAAATACTATTCTGGCTAGAGACCTTATGCAGATTAATATGGATAAGAATGGAGAATGTACGGTCGTTGACTCAGGTATCACACCTCCATCTAAAGACCAAGTCTAATTGCCTTTAGCGGGTGATGTGTGAGTAGCCGTTTTACTATCTTGGATTTGAGATTTGAAAGTGTGTTGACTCGCGCTACCAAATCTATTAAGTATTCTTTCATGAGTGGGTCATCATCAGCGATTTTACAAATGAGCTCGATATTTGCATCTGACTTGTTCAATATTCTTGCAATAATTCTTAGATCATCAAGTTCTTTCGTAATAGTACTGCTTAATCTCCTTTCATATTCAATGATGTGTGTTGGAGATTTATTTCTCACAGACTCTATTGCTACTTCTGCCGCAAGAATCCCTGACTCTATTGCATAGGAAATACCTTCACAGGTTACTGGTGATACGAATCCTGCGGCATCTCCGACTAGCATGGAACGCCTTCCAATATGTCGTTGTTTTGTTCCTCCTAGTGGGACTCGTGCAGAATTTTGTTGATCGATTTTCATATTGATTCTTTTTTCTTTGGCAATTAATGAGCAAAATGCAATCCATCCATCTCGAAGGAATCTCGCTCTGTCTAGTCGACATCCAATACCAACATTCAGTCTGTTTCCTAATGGGAAGCACCATGCGTATCCCCACTCTACAAGTCCATAATAGAGATCTATCGCTGTTTGCTTTGTAGCATCTTCTTGCAGGACTATTCTTTTCATTTCATTATTATCCAAAATCACCTCAGCTTGAATACATACAGCAACATCATCTTGCGCCCACTGATTCCTAATGCCTAACTGCTTCATAGATATACCATTTACGCCATCTGCTCCCACTAAGAGGTGCCCTTTGAATGAATCTCCTCTGCCTAATACCCTAATTCCTTTCCGCAATTGTTCAATTGCAATGACCTCTGTATCCTCAATAATATCAACCCCTGCTTCCCTCGCTTTATTGATTAAATATTCATCAAATTGCACTCGCTGGATTAGTTGACCTCTAAATCCTTCTCGCGTAAGAATTGTCCTTTGCCCTGATGGCCGATGAATAATTGCCATATTGAACTCATTTTCAACGACTTGTGAGATATCAAAATCTAGAAGGCTAATGGCTTTTGGACTCAAAGCTCCTCCACACGTCTTTTGCCGCGGATGAGCCTTTTTCTCAATAAGCGCTACATCCAGTCCTTCCAGTGCTGCTCTTCTAGCACATGTGGCACCTCCGGGACCTCCACCAATAACTAGAAGATCATACATATTGAATCACCAATATTTTGAATTATATCACAACATGAATAAATCTCCTCTTACATTTACCTCCATGAGGACAATAATATGACCTCAGAACAGAATGCAAAGATTTGTCTAATAACTACCGGTGGAACAATCTCAAGTATCTATGATGAGGGTATCAGTGCTCTTCGACCAGGGCTATCTGTCGATGCTCTCTTAGAGCGACTGCCAAGAGGAATGGGAAATATTGAGGTCATTAAGCGTGAATTGTTTCAACTTGACTCTGCAAATGCTCAACCTCATCACTGGCAGGCTATAGCAGCTGCTATCAAAGAGATTGATGAGGAGATTCCTGATTTGCAGGGAATTGTTGTGACACACGGAACCGATACCATGGTCTATTCAGCGGCAGCAGTGAGTTTTATGGTTCAAGACTTTGGGAAGCCAATTGTATTCACCGGGGCACAGATACCAGCAAGTGTGCTTTGGAGTGATGGTCCCAGAAACCTCTTGGACGCAATGCGTGTTGCAGCCTATAGCGATCTAGGAGAAACCTGTATTGTATTCAATGGTGAGATACATCGAGCTACCCGCACAAAGAAAGTCCGTGTGAACTCATATGATGCATTTGATTCTATAGATCCTTCCCCAATTGGGTTGCTTTCACGTGATATTGTTCTCTATGAAGGTCGTAAGAAAAGAGACCTCTCTCTTCTACCTCGTTTTGATACACGTTTAGATGATAGCGTCTTTCTGCTCAAGGTATTTCCAGGTATGCCTCCACAGGTATTATCACGAATCATTGATTTAGGTTATCAAGGAATTATCATTGAAGGGTATGGATCAGGTAATATTCCCACAGATGAAAATGCATTGACTGGGGGTATATTACAGGCAGTCGACCGAGGTTGTTTTGTTGTCATCAGTTCTCAATGTGCCTTTGGGCAAGCAGACCTCTCCCTCTATGCGGTTGGAAGAGCTGCAATGGATGTTGGAGCCATGAGCGCATACGATATGACCTCCGAGGCAGCTTTTGTAAAACTTGCCTGGATTCTTGGACATACCCATGAACCTGATCGAGTTAGAGAAATGATGGAGATTAGCTATGTGGGAGAGATATCCTTCATTGGCGGAAATCCTTCCAAACTCTAATGGCACCAGAATCAACAATTAAAGAAGTGGCGCCCGGAATGAGATTCGAACTCTAGCAAAACCAAACACATTTTTTGGCTTTCATGCCTCCTATTGGAGAACAGCTGCCTATACGACAATCGTCAGGCGACTGTAGGTTCCAGGCTGTCGCCGTGAACCGGGCTTGGCTATCCGGGCTTATCAGAGTTGTTTTTCCTATCCCTTTTCATCTTTTCTCTTAGACATATTCCTAAAGATGAGTTCCTTGATGAGTGATTGATCAATATCTATTAGCACAAAACCGAGAATTAAATTTCCTCGAATCTCATCAAATTTATACACACCAAATTTTTGCAATTTTGTAGATTCTTGACTCAGGATGCTACCTTTTTTCTCATAATATCGAAAAATACGTCGGCAATGGTTTCGAATCTCTGAAAACAGATTCTTGTAATACCGACGCTGGGAAGACCGAATTTCCCATCTTTCAAAGATGAATCTATTTGCCAGACTGTTGCTTGATACAAGGATATTCTTATGGTTCGATCTCTTCTCGTTCGAAATATTCTCTATCAAAATTCTTTTCAGTAAATCCGGTATACTTGCTATTACTGAAGGTGTTATGGCAACTTCTTGCGACAAGAATAATCCCCAAGATAAAATTCCTATCAATCCCTAAAAACACCTTCAAAAACAGCTTCTCTATGACAATGGTTATAAGGAACGCAAAAGAGGCGAACAAGCCTCTAACCAGTCAGAATGAGGTTACAGACCATGTCTCAAGAATACAAACATATTGTTCGTGTCGGTGGAACTGACATTGATGGCCAAGAGAGTCTAATTCAGGGACTTACGAGGATCAGGGGTGTTGGTCTTCGACTATCAAAGACCTTGATAACTCACCTCGAATTAGATCCGAATCTACGTCTGGGGTATATTTCAGATGCTTCAATCTCTAAGATTGAAAAAGCTCTCAAAGATCCAATAGCCGCCGGACTACCTGATTGGTTCATCAATAGGCCACGAGACAGAATGTCTGGAAAGATGTTGCATTTGACTGGTTCTGATCTTGATTTTGCACAGAGAAATGATATTGATAGACTTCGTAGAATCAAGTCTTGGAGAGGTATACGGCATTCACTTGGTTTGAAGGTAAGAGGCCAACATACTCGAACAACAGGACGCGGTGGAGTCGCTGTAGGTGTTTCAAGGAAGAAATTGTAGATAGGGGTAATAAAATATGGGTGATCCACGAAGACAAAAGAAAAAATACGTTTCACCGAAGCGTCCTTTTGATTCTGATAGATTTGAACAGGAGCTTCAATTAGTCGGTCTCTATGGTCTTAGAAATAAGAAAGAATTATGGAAGCATAGAACCGAGCTTTCAAATTACCGACGACAGGCCCGTCAGTTACTTGCTCTTCCTCCTTCAGAGCGAGCTCAGACCGAGAAGGAACTTGTCACAAAATTATCTCGTCTTGGAATACTTACCGCAGAACCTACTCTTGATAGTGTTCTTGACTTGACCCTTGAAAATCTCTTGGAACGACGATTGCAGACAGTTGTCTTCAGAAAAGGATTGGCGGCTTCATTGCATCATGCTAGACAGTTAGTTACACATGGTCATATTGCTCTTGATCAGGCAAGAATCACTACTCCTGCACGATTAATTGCAATTAATGAAAGTGACAGAATTACTTACACTGCAAAATCAGCATTAAATGATTCATCACATCCTGCAAGGATGGCTGCCTCTGATGCAGCTACCAGAATCACTGCAGCACCTGAAGAAGATGAAGAAGGTCCTCGTAGACATGGTCCAAGATCATCAAGAGGTGTTCAATCAAATATGGAATCTGACTATGATGAGCCAGTGACCGATGATGATATGGAAGATATGGGAGGCGAAGATCTTGAGTAGTGAAGAGAAAGCGGATAAATGGGCTATCGCACATATTTATGCCTCATATAATGATACAATCATTCATGTGACTGACATCACTGGAGCTGAAACCCTTGCTCGATATTCTGGTGGTATGATGGTAAAAGCTGATAGAAATGAGTCCTCACCCCACGCTGCTATGCAGGCTGCTTTCCAAGCTGCTCGCGAAGCAAAAGACAAGGGTGTCTATGGAATTCATATTCGTGTACGTGCTCCTGGTGGACATGGTCCCAAGACTCCTGGTCCTGGTGCTCAAGCAGCAATTAGAGCTCTAAGTAGAGCTGGTTTAAGAATCGGTATAATTGATGAAGTCACTCCTATGCCCCATGATGGAACTCGTAAAAGAGGCGGCCGTCGCGGAAGAAGAGTATAGTTATCATCAGCAGACTCTCGACTTTTATAGGATTCAGGGGAAATGCCAGTCAGTTAGAATATTACGTGGTATTCCCTCGTTATGTTTTCCTACCCTTGAATATGGTCTGGTGAGATGCCTCTGTGCACTAGGTGGCGGAAGATATAATCCTGGCTTTAAATCTCTCTCAATCTTACTTTCAAGCTTCCTGGCATCTGGGTCTTTAAATCCACAACTTACACACTTGAACCCTTTATCTTTCCCAGCACTCTTCATTCGTTTAAAACAATGAGGACAGATGGGATTTAATTTGGTCAGTATGGGATTCAGCTGCACTATTTCCAATCCTTCAAGATTGAGGGTTCTTCCGTGTTTTCTTGCACTGGGTCGAACACTAGCATATACGTTGATTTTATCACCTTTACGTAATTCTGCCACTAATTTTCTGAAATCTTGAGTTGGTTCATATGCTGCACAATCTATCAATGAGGTGTCATCAGATATCGAGAATATCATATGACCTCCTTCAATCATTCGTGGTTTGGAAGATACAATACCGTTTACTATTGCAGCCATATACGGTCTGAGGTCTCTGATTCCAACAAGATGTGTCAAATGCTCCGCTGTCCCTTGATTTGTTCGAAAAATCATCCAACGTTGCACATCTTGCTTACTTTTTACATACTTAGATGCCTCAATGACATCTGTAGCTGTTTCTCCCCGAATGCCATATAATACGGGATCTGGTCCATGAGGATCAATTATGGACTTGTCTTTATCTAGATTCGAGAATACTCTATCTCCCATTTCATTGTCCATCTTGATCACGGAGTTTCTATCTACTCCTCTAGGACTTGCTGTTTCGCTTACTGATCGATATGCTATGTACTCGTATGTGTGATCATTTTGAAGAGTATTACCTATTGATGATAATGCTCCTATGAGTCCTCTTCCATTTCCGAGTTTATAATATCTTAAGTTCAATTTCGTAATTATCCGTCTGGCTAATTCGATGGGAACTGCTCTCCATAGTGCCTGTTTCGCGAATTGTCTAATAGTTTCAGGAATTGCATCGGTCACAACCACTATGCCTGGATTTGTATTAGGATAATCCACATCTACATATGTATGTACATTCGTTTCAATGAACTCCATTACATCATCAATTGTTCCTATTGGTGCCTTAAATCTTAAAGCAACAGCTCCATTCCCGCGCGTCCGAAATGGAATCCCCGGATTGAGTCTAATCAGATTGGGGTAGTCCAACCATTTGACTCCTTTTTCAGAGAGGTATTGCACTACGATGCTTGCAAAATGCGTTGTACATCCTCCAGCTGGGCTATCAATATCATCAAACCCAAGATGGATATCACTCAAGTTCATAGCATCTCCTTCTGACAGTCTTCACATATTGTTGCTTCGTCTCTTTTTACTCCGTGATCTTCACAGACTAATTTTCCACATACATTACAGGCTCGTGAGGCCAAGAATTCATCACAAATAGCACACAATGCTTCGTCGCATGTCAAACAAATCTCCTTTGAGGGAACGAAGCAATCTGAACACACCTGAGCTCCACATATTTTGCATCTAGATACTGTATCAACTGAGCTGTTGCATATCTCACAGGAATTTCCGGGTTCGTAGAACATTATATGTTCCTCTCCATGACAATTTATAGTAACATAGAAATCCTTTGTCCTATCACCTAAATCAGCAGTTGAAGGAGTACCACGATGGAACCACGGATATTCATCTATCATGCAGATCAATGTGATCCCAAAAAGTGTACTGGCATCCGTCTCTCCAGAATGAAGTATGGACACCTTCTTAGATCAATGAAGGAAATTCCTACCCGTTCAGTTGTGTTGAATCCTGTTGCTGAAACTGCTCTCTCAAGAGCGGATAGAGATGCGATGATTCACTCCGGGCTTGTTGCACTAGACTGCTCCTGGAAGCTGGCTGAGAACATCTTTTCCTCCTCAAGATTGGGAGTACAGAGAGCTTTGCCATACCTACTTGCTGCAAATCCAATCAACACGTATAAGCCAATCAAGCTATCAACTGCAGAAGCTATCTCAGCTGCGTTATATATCACAGGATTTCAGGCGTATGCTGAAAAGATCATGTCTGTCTTCAAGTGGGGTCATTCTTTCTTGTCTCTCAATCATGAGTTATTGGAGGCCTATGCTGAGTGTTCTTCTAGTACGGAGATAGTAGCAATTCAAAAGGAGATCATTGATGCTCATACTAGATAATTTCTCAAAAACTTTATTTGCTTGGCATATAATTTAATTATTTGATATTAATTTTAATGTGCTTGGAGGAATCAAAGTAGGATTGGGTTGGCAATCTAGAACATCAATATTTGTTTCGATTTCTATTATTCTATTGATGCTTAGTCTATTGTATATAGGATATTTGCCGGTTCATCGAACGCAGATATCCCATACAGATTCAGAAGGTGATATTACAGATCCAAATGCTGATATTCTCTCCTATCGCTCCTATAGGCAAGGTTTCTTTATTGTCCTTGAATTGGTTGTTGCAGGAGAAATCATATCTGGCGATATTGATGATGTCAGCGGATACTTGTACCGGTTATCTATTGTGGGGAAATTTGTTGGAAGTAATGATTCTCATATCTACTCCTGTGCATTTCAAGATGGTATTGTTGAATCATATCTCTTGGATTCAGAAATACAGGAAGATACACTCAGAATCTTTTTTCCTCTATCAATCTTTCTCAAAGGATCATATATGATAGGTCTTGAGGCATCAGCATATTCAGTCCTTGATGAGGAAGACTTAGGCGCAGAGGATAGAGAAGCAGACATTCAGCATCTACTATTCTGAATGCATCACTATCAGGAGTCATTCTGTGTTCAATCAATCTTCGTCTGAGTCCTTACTCGAATATCCACATTCTAGTAAAACAATGATATAAAGTGGCCCTGGTCCAAAGAATAACCCCGATTTTGTTCCACCTTATTTAGTCACCCAAAAGAGGTCTAGCAACATCAAACTATGCTCTCTACCCTACATCTTGGACCGACGCCTCAGCGATGTATTCTTGAGATTGCTCAACAGTGATGGGCCGTCTCAACCTGTCCTGATTGGTCCTCAGCAGATTCGAGTCTGCATCATTGTCGTATCCTATCAGGAGGTGCCGTTTCTGTTCCCAGAGCGTGATTCTCACCACCCTGTTTTAACAGGACTGCTGTCGGTATGAGTCGGGAGTTTCCTCAGCTGTCATAAATGACTACCGTCAGTTGCTCTTTTGCTCCAAGGCCATTCATCTCTATATTAAAAAGTGATAAAAAATATTGGTTGTTGGTCTTTTCACCTTTCATCATCAGATCGTTTTTTCCACATCTGTGGATATCTTCCTCTGACCATAAGTACTCTCTCGCTGGTAGCAATAATTCCACTCTTTGCTTTAGCAATTTTTTCGCTATTCTCTGTACATTTAGCAAGGGCAATTGCTTCTTCTTTTAGAGACTTTAGAACCACCATATCCCCTTTTTTGAGACCGCTACTTAATGCGACTACTCCCGTTGCTGCAAGGTTAGCGCCATGGCATATTGCATCTACAGCTGAATCACGGACTTTAATGTAAGGTAAATGCCCAACACCAAACTCAAGGGGTTGTACATATCGCCTGAGAAGTCGATCATCGCCGTCTTCTTTCCAGAATATGTAAGCATCCTTAAGATCATATAACGAACAAAGATGCTCATCTTCACGAAAATTACCAACTCGTGTTCTTCTCAACTCTCTCATGTGTCCCCCGACCCCTAAGGCTTCTCCAATATCAAAACAGAGTTTACGGATGTAAGTTCCAGCTTGACATCCTACACGGAAAAGAACAATTCTTCCCTTAATCTCAATGATTTCGTTATAATAGATTTCTCTCACTCTGAGGACTCTTTTGACTGAAGACTTGAGGGGTGGTTTTTGATAAAGTTTACCTACAAACTCATTTATCACATGTCGGATTTCTGTTTCTTCTACATGTTGATGCAGTTCTAGAATACAGACATACTCTTTTCCAGCATAAAGCAGAGCCTGCATAGCCTTTGTTGCATTGCCAATTCCTGTAGGTAGCACTCCCGTCACACTAGGATCAAGTGTTCCTCCATGGCCCGCTCTCTCTACATCTAGTATCTTTTTTACCCAAGTTACAACTTCATGACTTGTTGGACCTGCAGGCTTATCGAGGGTGATTACTCCATTTTCAAGAAGATACTCGATGGGTAAATTTTCCAATGAAGAGAATCCGTATTCAGGATTTGTGGACTCTGACGCCTTCAATATCTCCTCGCGGGGTCGGTCTGCAGGCAAGATGCCCTTCATTGATACAGACTCTCCTGATACGGATTTTTTGGATTAGAATCTAATCTTCGTTTGGAACTGTTCAGTCAGTCCTGCTTCAGCAATTGCCTTTTCAACGGCAGGATCATCTGCTCCTGATTTGATCTGCAAGACGGTTTCTAGTGGTTCTAGATGCCTGACATTGCAACTACGTCTTCTAATTCCAGTGAGTTCCTTTGGTCCAGTAATAATGACATAGTTGTCTTCTTTCTTTTCTACAATTACACAGTAGCTACCAGCTTCTCTTCCAGCTACTTTTACACAAATTCTTCCTAGATCGTATAGACTCATTATTTTCGCACCTCACCTTGTCCGAAGTCCTCAACTGAGTCACCTCAGTGTATCATCCTTACGGAATGGGAGAATGCTTCTCACTGTTTTCGATTACAATATGAGGCTTCCGTTTGAGCTGAAAGATATGGATAACCATTACGAGAAGTATGTTTCAATAGCTTTTGCTATGATCTCAGTAACTCCATCTAAATCGTATTTTCCTGTGTTTAAGATAAGGTCATAGATGGATAAATCTGACACATCTACTTTGTAGTATTCAAAATACCTCGCTTTTTCACTGCCTTCACGAGCAATGGTTTCTCTTTTTGCAAACTCGAATTCTGTACCATCTCGTTCTGCTATCCGCTTAATTCTGACCTCTACTGGCGCGATAAGAAGGATTTTCAAATCTGCATGGTCGCCAGCCATCCATGCTGCTAGTTGCCCATCTATTACAGCATTTCCTTCAGCAGCTGCTTTCTTCTGAGTGCCATCTATCAATTCATCAATTTCAAGATCTCCTTCAGCAACGCGGCTGAATTCTTCCAGAGTCATCCCTCGTTCTTTTGCTAATTGACGAAAAATGACTCCTGCAGAAATTCTTCTTAGTCCAAATCTCTTAGCAATACTATCTGCAACTGAACTCTTACCCGTCCCATGAAGTCCGCCAATCGTTATGACTCGCTTCATTGCACTACTCTCTAATTTTATTTATTATACCTCGCCGCATGGCTTCCGATGATAAGATTCCACCATACGGTCGATTTGGGCGTTTCGATGATTTGCTGGATCTTCTAGTAATTCCAAAGACTGATCCGCGTGGAAGCTGAAGCTTTGTACCTGTCATGTAACAGGTTCCACCAGTTTTATAGAATTTCTGACGATGAGTTACTAATCTGTTACCAGGGCTTTTGACTAAACGATTTGCTCTTCCTCTTGTAAGTAAACCCGGTCTTGCCATATTGTGTGCCTCTCTTATAGAACTACATAGAGAACCTCATTCGTTCACTTTTAAGCAAAACGGTGGGTCGCTAAAGTGTCTTCTTTACTGCGGTGTGGTCATAACTTGGGTACCCATGATTCGTTGGAGGATACTTGAGAGTCCTAGACCTACCAGGAAATAGAAACCCCAAAAGGTCATACCAAATCCCGCTGCAGTACCAGTACCAATCATTCCTTGTAGAAATGGTAAAACCTTTTGAATATTGAATGGCAGGACTGCGACAATCATATCCTTCCCTGCTGAGTTAGTATAAAATCCTCTTAATACTGTAAAGATTAGCATAAATGGAATCAGGAATATCAATGATGGTTTGCATCTTTGGCTCATCTGTTCACGTTGAATTCTATCTATGTATGCCTTCCTTCTCTTCACCTTTTTCAGGAGTTTTTCATTCTGAGTTCTTCGTGCTTCCTTCTCCATCTCTTGATATTGCTTAATCTCTGCTTGGTGTCGATTCAATCTTCTTATGTCTGAGAATTTTTTCATAGCAAGATTACTTAAAGTTGATACAAATACGGATACTAGCATAATGAAGATAGCTGACCACGGTGGTTCATTTACGCCTGCAAATATGGTGCCAAACCAGGTCATGAAATCTGCGAAGAGATTTTGCATCAACGTTCTACTCCATTATTGTATTTGCTAATTCCAGAGCAGCTTCTTCAACTTTGCCCTCTCTATTCATGATTCTTCTTACGGTTGCTCCTGTGATGGTTCCAACTGCAACAGCGGCCGCTCTGCACATTTCTTGATGAATCTGAATATCTGCGACTGACTGAGCATCTCGCGTCCGTGTTTCGTCACTGCTACGGCGTCCAGCAATCTTTTCGGAATCGGCCTCAACAAGTACAACTGTCTTTGGTTGGATAGCTCTAATGACCCATTCCGGGAGTCCGATAAGGTATCCGTTATTTGTCTGAATAAGAGTATGGGTGTCAACAATCACTTTGGTTTTCTCTGCCTTTTTAGATATTGATTCACCAGCAAGTTTCTGGTTCTTCCTCTGTAGTGAAGTAGGCATCTTTCTCATCTCATCACGGTCTTTTACTTGGCCCGCTTTGACTGCTACTTCAAACATCTCTGTGCCAAAATTGAGAACTAGAACCTCTTCTCCGTATTTTTCTTTCACTAAGTCAACAGCACTGTTGATCACTGTTGTCTTTCCAACGCCAGGTATTCCTGTAACAATAACGACATTTCTAGATTCACTCATCTGCTGGAGTCACCTTAGCTCGTAACTTTAGTCGGAACGTCAATCGAGGTAGTTATAATTCCTTCTGTATCCCTACTTCAAGACATTTTTTCATTTTTTGAAAATTGCTTCAGCATTTTGCAAATGGTAAGTGCTATCCATAGGTCATAATTTTTCTCTCCTCCCCCTCTTAGAAGATGAAATGACCAACTTCCATCCTTCTTTTGCTTTTCTGAAAACCAGTCGATTGCTTCTTTGATGTTTGGATGGTCTGGCGTGAATCCTAATCTCGATAGAGTGTCTAATGTTGAAAGAATATCCGTGAACCAGAACGGGAATGTCAATCTTGTCCAATACTCTGGTGCTTTTCTATCAGTGTAGTTATCTGCTTTAAAAATCCTTGTCGCCATTTTTTCTCCAATGTCAAGAATTTCCGAATGTCGATTGTATTTCGGATGCATCGCAAAGGCTCTAAGTACAACGCCAGTTATCATATGTGAGAAGGGCTTTTCCTTCCTTGATTGAAGTGGTTCTATGAGCTGAATCACTTCGCTCCATCTGAGATTTTCTGTCCGTAGAGGTACAACCCAGCCTCCATCATTTTGACGTATTGAGAGTAACCATCGAAGTCCCTGTTCAACAGGTTCTTCATCCATATATCCTGCTTTAATTAAAATCTCGAGATATGCTGCAGTGTAATTGGGACTGTATTGGTCTAGATATATCCCTCTGAAATCTCCTTCTTCTGTTTGGCAACTGAAGAGAAATTCCGCTGCTCTCTGCACTGACAGATGTTCTTTATTCAACAAGTATTTTTCAACAAGCTGTCCAAGTTGCTTGAATGTTTCTAACTGTTTATGCCCTGATATCTCTCTTGGATCTGTTTTTTTCTTTGGATATCTCCAAGAGCCATCTACTTGTTGTTTCTTGAGTATTCTGGTAACTTGCTGTAGTTCCCAGAGTGTTTTTGGAGAGGGCGACTCTCTGCCGTACAGGTCACGTGAAACTTGGAATTGTAAAGCTTGATTATTCACACTCTTAAATTGCAATAACGGATTATATCTCAGGAATTTTTGCCAATCCATCCTCTCTAATCTCCTCTAGTAGATATTTAATTCATATTCTTCCTCTTAAGTAAATTGAACAAAAGACTGCTCAACCTGTATTATTTTCAAGAATAACATAGATTTTGATAGAATCTTTTTGCTGAATATCTATTGTTTTGCATCACGAGAATTTCTCTGTTCGCTAAAATGAAGTTCTTGATTCAAAAGACACTTATGCCCTCATGCCATCATGATAGTGATGGGGTTAAATTGAGGCATAGACAAATTATATTACTAATACTACTTACTCTAAATCTTCTAATACTATATCCGACTTCTATTTTCCAAAATACTGGACTAACAGATATTGGTGATGTGAGTACTTTATCGCCGCGAGTTCTAGGGCAATCGAATGAAAACTATGAGGTATTGGACCTCTCAACTCTAAATATGTCACTTATACTCAATGAAACAGCTGGTATTGTAGAGGGCAATCTCTCAATTGATTATCATAACTCTGATGTTGTTCCATTTTCGAGGATTCCTTTTCACCTCTATCTCTCAGGTATGCAAGCACATACCCGACCCGGTAGTGTTGTAATTCATAATGTGACAACACTTTCGAGTGTTCCTGTTATGTTGGACTTCAATGTATTCCAAAGCCAACAATTGATGTGGGTGAATCTAACTGAAGACTTGCAACCAGGGAATTCAATTGGCTTATGGATTTCGTTTACTTCAATTCTTCCAATCGATTCAGATGACCGAGCTGGAGTAAATGGTGACGACTTCGACGAATCAAAAATCTATGAATTTGCAAGTGCGTACCCACTTCCATGTGTATATGATGAATATGACGGCTGGAATGTTGATCCATACTTGGATGTTGGTGATCCCTTCTATCTTGACATGGCATACTATAATTATACAATTCACGTACCATCTGGAATGAAACTGGCGGCAACTGGAGAAGTCACAGAAACAATAGTTGATGATGACTTTGTAACATATTGCTTCAATGTGTCCCGCCCAATTCGTGAGATGACCTTTAGTGCCTCTCGCTATTATATCATCGAGTCACAGAATATAGGTGAAACAAATGTATCAGTCTATTATCTTCCAGAATCAGTTTCACTCTGGGAAAGCAATGCTCTTTTCTGGGCTGTACGTGCACTTGATTTATACAATGACACTTTTGGTGCTTATCCTTATTCTACTCTCAATGTTGTCGAGGACTTCGGATGGTATTATGGTATGGAATACCCTTGTCAAGTGTACATGTCGAACATTATCTATGATTTTTATCGTGAAGAATACATACCTGCTGAAACTCTGGATAGCGTAATTGCCCACGAAATTGGTCATCAGTGGTGGTATCATCTTATAGGAAATGATGAGATCGATGTAGGATTTCTTGATGAAGGTCTGACCTGTTGGACAGTCTATTATTATTCAGAGTTCTATAATCTCGGATGGAGCAATAAGGAGAATGACTTTGCGAGTGTAAGATTGATATATCCTGCACTAATCAACCAGTCTATCTATGATGATCCTGACATCTATTATTTTGCAGCATACACAAAAGCTCCTGTTGTCATTGAAAAACTAAGAATGCTGCTTGGTGATGATGCATTCCTAAATGCCTTGCATTACTTCTTTGAGCAATTCAGCTATAAGATTGCTTTCCTCTGCGATTTCCAAAACTCCTTTGAAGAGTACCTTAGTGAGGATCTCGATTGGTTTTTCCATCCAATGTTTGACAATGAGTATCTGCCAAAATATAGCTTTGATAGTGTTGTATATAATACAGAATCAAGAAATCTCACTATTATCATTGAGGATCTCAATGCAGGGCTTCTGAACTATAGGTATTCACAACAGTTTGATCTTGAAGTGTGGACACCACTTAATGTAGTAGTCTACCACGTAGAATTATACGGGACTACTCAATTAGTTCTTCATATTTCTGAATCAATCACTGGATTACCAACACGAGTCACTCTCGATTACGATGATTATACACTTGTTCAGCAAGATAGCGAGTCATTAGAGAGTCTCAGTACAACAAGCATCACAATTATACCTGCAACCACAGTAACTACAACAACCACCACAACTACAACAACATCTACTACTACATCAACTGGAATAGATTTTGACAGTCTTATTCCAATTATGATCTTAGGTGGAGGTTGCGTAATAGTTCTCGTCATAATTATACTATTCAGAAGAAAATAATGGATATACTAAATCTAAAGGTAGATAGACTACTCTTTGAGTAATTCCAGCAGGTGTATGGGAAGTCGATTACGATTATCAAGGGTCAGAGTGAATAGTTCAACATCTTCTCGAGATCTGACTTCATCAAGAAAAGGATGTCTTCGTTCTTGGATCGTACCAAGTACTCGTTTAGTATCAAGACAACTGCGAACTTCTTTCAAGAATTGCCTTGAGAAAAGCTCCATCGTTGCAATTTCGTCAATAATGATAATGCTGCCTGATTCACGAGCTTGCACAAGTTCAGGCACAATAATCGAATCAATATCCTCGATTTTCACTCCATACTTACTGACTTTCGGACCTTCTGTGATATTGACATGAGCTAATATTCCCATTTTGCCTGACAGAGTTTCAATTGCAAATCCAACTCTATTTCCTTTCTCCCTAATCTCCTTAGACCAAAATCCTGCAACTCGTTTTCGATCAAGTTTGTCAACCATAATCTTGATTGCAGTAGTTTTGCCAATTCCTGGTTTACCTGTTATTAAGATATTAGTAGTCATTACATCACCTAGAATTGATATTTTATATTTTAATCTACTAGATGAATGTGTGAATCATAATCATCATTTTTCCGCTATCCGCTTTTTTAATAGAGAAGTTATAGAAAATATACACAGGAATGGCGATTCCTGCCAAATCTTACATGATTAATCGCTGTCCTTACTTCTTCAAGTATGGTTACTTTGGAATTCAATCTTGGCGCAATTTGAAGGATGTGATGTAAGTGACTGGAACAAAATTCGTCGTACCAAGACCATCAAATGAAACACCCTTAAACTATCTGCCTGAAAGTAAAGAGCGGAAGCAGCTAAAGGCTAAAATCAAAGAACTCAAAGCTAGGAATTTGGATATTCCAATTATTCTTGGGGGAAAAGAGGTTCGTACAGATCGAATTGGCTACTGTGTCATGCCGCATAATCATCAGCATGTTCTGGGAAACTACCACCTAGCTGGTATAGAAGAAGCGCAGCTAGCTATCGATGCTGCATTGGAAGCACGTAAGACTTGGGCACAGACACCTTGGTATGATCGAGTTGCAATTTTTCTGAAAGCAGCCGAGCTTCTTGCTGGACCATTTAGAATGACATTAAATGCTGCTGCAATGCTAAATCTAAGCAAAAACGCATACCAATCAGAAATAGATGCTGCGGCAGAACTCATAGATTTTCTTAGATTTAATTCGTATTATGTCCAAGAAATCTATAGGACTCAAGCAATCTCTGTACCTGGAGAATGGAATCGCATTGAATATCGTCCTTTAGAAGGATTCGTGTTTGCTATAACTCCCTTCAATTTTGTAAGTATCATGGGAAATCTTCCAAGCGCACCAGCTATGATAGGAAATGTCGTAGTATGGAAACCTGCCTCGACAGCAGTATATGTGTCGTATTATGTTATGAAACTGCTAATGGACGCTGGTCTACCTCCCGGTGTCATTAACTTCGTTCCTGGCGCAGCCTCTGAAGTTGGCACTCCTATCTTGACTCATCCCTCCCTTGCTGGTCTTCACTTCACTGGGAGTACAGATACTTTCAGAAGTATGTGGAAGACAATAGCTGAGAATATTGATCATTATCACACATTTCCACGATTGGTTGGAGAAACTGGCGGCAAGGATTTCATTATTGCACACAATACTTCTAATATCGATGCCCTAGTTACAGCTTTGATACGCGGCGCATTTGAATATCAAGGTCAGAAATGCTCGGCCGTGTCGCGAGCCTATATTCCAGAGTCTCTGTGGTCTTCTGTTAAAGAAAAGCTGTTATCCTCGTTGAAAGATGTTAAGGTAGGCGATGTCGAGGATTTCTCAACACTGGTCAATGCAGTCATTGATATAAAATCCTTTGAGAGAATTAAAGGATTCATCAATTATGCCAAGAAATCATCTGATTTGGATATTATGTTTGGAGGTACATACGATGACACTATTGGGTATTTTGTAACTCCGACAGTAGTTGTGACTTCAAATCCAAAATCAAAACTTATGGAAGAAGAGATCTTTGGTCCCATTCTAACAATCTTTGTCTATCCCGATGAGAAATTTGAAGAAATTCTGCATCTTGTCGATGAAACATCACCATATGCACTCACTGGTTCCATCTTTGCTGACCAGCGAGATGTCATAATACAAGCTACAGACATACTCGTCAACGCAGCTGGCAACTTCTATATTAATGACAAACCTACAGGCGCTGTAGTAGGACGCCAACCATTTGGTGGTGCACGCGCCTCAGGCACCAATGATAAATCCGGAAGTAGTATCAATCTTATGCGCTGGGTATCACCCCGGACGATAAAAGAGAATTTTATTCCACCAACAAGGTTCACATATGACTATATGAAAGAGTCCTAGTACATCAAACGCAGGAAAACAAGAGGGGGTCTTTGAACCCCCCAACTTCTTAGAGTATTCCTAGTAATCCTGCTACGCCTTCGCCACCCATACCGGCAAGCTGCTCTTTAGCTATTTGCTCATAGTATTGCTTGATGATTGATACCATCAGTAGAATACCCGTACCACTAGCAAGAGCTCCCATAATATCTGCAGCCGTAGCAAGTACTCCAATCAGGAAACCACCTAATCCTGCCACAACTGGGATGTATCTCTCGAGGAGTCGTTCCATGACTTTTTCGCTAGTCCTGAATCCAGGAACCATATAGCCAGAATCAAGCAGTTGGCGTGAAACATCTCTCGGAGCTATTCCACTGATATCTACCCATATCTTTGAAAAACCCCAACAGAGAAGAATCATTACAGAAGCGTAGATAACAACATGCGGCAACCAATCCGCCTCATTACTTAGATAAAACAGACCTTGAGGTGGCGTTATGTATCGTGCAAGACCTCCATTTGCGATCAGCCTACCTGTAGACTCATCCTTGTAGAATGTGCCGATCCAGCTCAAAAATGGATTTGTATTATCACTGTTCCAAGCACTCCAAATCATCTGTCCAAAGAATAAAATGTTTGCAAAGAGTGCCTGTGCAAGAATGACTGGAATGTTTGAGGTGTAGAGGAGTTTGATAGGATATCGTGCTTTCATTCCACGATACTTGGCATATTGTAATGGGATTTCGACACGAACTGATTCAAGCCAAATCACTGCGAAGAATATTACGAATGTCACCACTAATGCGAACAGGCTTGGGGTCGTTGTTCCGCCTCTAAAGATAAACCAACTTGCATCCACTGCTGGACCCGCTGATGTACCTATACCAAGGTATCTCATGATATTTGCCACAATTGCAGCAATTATGCCATTTGGCAGACCTGTTGCCTGTGGATTAGTATCGTCAATACCAATGTATCCAATTGGACCCAATGACTCTGTTTGGGTAAAGTCAAGCATGTTAAACATGACCTGACCTGCAACATTTGTCATAATGAACAATGATACTCCAGAACCAAGTCCCCATCCTTTTTGCACCAGTTCGTCCATCAATACGACTACAATTCCTGCTACAAGGAGTTGTATGAATACGATGATTGAATCAGTTATTGTAAGTGCACCATATGCCTGACCTACAATGTAAGCAATGGCCTGGAATGCCGTCATGAAGAGAGCGAGAACTTTCTGACCACCTGTAAAGAGTGCTCTGTCCTCTGAATCTCCAAAGTCAACATTAATGATTTTTGACCCCGATAATAGCTGCATGACTAGACCTGCAGTAACAATTGGTCCTATACCAAGCTCCATCAAAGTACCACGAGTGCTCGCGAGAATAACTCTCATCGCCCAGAGGTAGTCTGTTCCTACATCTCTGTCTACGCCATACAAAGGTGTATGCGACATGATAAGGAAGATTATCAATACAATGACTGTCCAGACAAACTTCTCACGAAATGAGACCTCTCTGTCTGGTGCCTTTACTTCAGGCATTACCCTTACGAAGGGTGATAGAGCTTTTAGAAATGTTGAGGTCAACCGTTTAGTGCCTCCTGCAGGTTCTTTTTCGGGTCGAGATGGGCTTTACCTTTAAAGATACTGGTCGGATAGATATTGCACCTATTCCTCAGGTAGGTCTATTGAACCACCTGCTCCAGTGATCTTTTCTCTTGCCCGGGATGTGATTGCGGTCACGCCAGTCAAGTTCAATTGACGCGTAACTTGACCAGAGCCCAAGATTCTGTCAATACCTAGTTTTGACATATCAATGGTATATTTCTTACCTGCCTTTATAGCAAGGCCCTGCTCTACAAGTTGGTCTGCAGCCTCATCAATAGTTCCAACATTAAGTGCTGATGGATTGTCAATAAGTTTCTGAGGTCTCTTAAAACCCCACTTGCCAAAGTACCTTGGATTCTCTGTGACTATTTTGATCTTGTGATGCTTCTCAGAGCCTGCTTTTCCTTTACCACCACGTTGTCCAGCTGCTCTATGTCCCTTTGTGAATCCAAAGCCTGCTGATCGCTGTCCTCTCAATTTGTTGATTCTTTTACTCTTTCGTTTCTGCATGGCTGCAATCTCCTATCTATTCTTTTTTCAATCGTACTTCCAATACACCATTGCGTATTGCTGATTTTGCTTCATCTTTCTTTACCTTAGAGGGGAGTTCAATCTCCTTGTGGTATGGTCTATCCGGATTATCTGAATGGATTGTCAACGTAGTTCCTTTTATACGAACCTTGATTTCATTCCTGTCTACACCGGGTACTTCAGCAACAACAATGATTTCATCATCTTCTTCTACTATATCGACCAATGGTTCGAGAGTATGTTCTGCACTACCTGGCATGTTTCCAAATCTCTGAAAGATGGGCTTTCCATCTGGACCTAATTTCAGAGAAAAACCTGACATGAATGGATTGATTCCCTCTTGATTTCTCATCATTTCCTGAAATCTCTCGGGATCTATGAACATACCTTGATTCATCTCCGACATCATTCTCTCCATCATTTCCTCTATCTGTTGGAGTATTTCTTCAGGGATGAAATCACCTAGCCATCTACGTAAGTTCTTTCTTGCTTCATCATCATTATCCCAAGACATTCTTATTACCTCAAATCATTCTATTTGCGAACTCGTTTATACTTTCACCACGGTACCCACTAACACCACCCATACCAAGTTGGACTTTCTTAAGACCGTCATATCCCTTAGTGGGTGGTGTCAGTCGAAAGATCGGTTTCAGTCCCTGGACATCTGATATTGAGCCATTTCCAGAGGCAATAGCTTTTGCTAGAGCCTTGATGCTACTATAACTGGAATTCTTTTTCACATAGCTATCAGTTAGTCGTGCGTTTCCAGGAAGACGACCTCTCTTTGAGAGAAGTTTTTCGATTGTGTCTTCAGTAGGTTCGCCCCATGTGATATAGTCTTTTACCTTATCGATCATACCCTCTATACTTGGAGTAGCTGTTACAATTCTTGCTTGATGTAATCGTCCAAGTCTCAATTTTTCTAGGGTATCTTCAATCTGTGGACGTACTCTTACATTACCTCTGATTCTTATGGCAAGTATGACTTTTTCTTTTTCACTCATTACTCACTCACCCCTGATGAAATCCACTCTTGTGGAGGCAACATCTTGTAAGTCTTCATGAGTGCATCCACAAACGCCTTTGCAAAGTTTGATGATGTTCGAGAACGACCTTTTGTAATTGACCAGACATCATTTAGACCTGCGATGCGTAGGACAATTTTGCCAACATCTGCTGTAACAAGACCAGTACCTTTGGGTGCAGGTCTCAAGGTTAAATGCACAGAACCTGCAGAACCATGGACTTCAAATGGTATGCTATGAGGATCATGACATCTGCATTCCCAAGAACCACAACCTCTTCGGAAAACTGTGATGTTTAGTTTTGCCCTGGATTCTGCTGCTCTCACTGCGGGGACAAATTCAGGTGCTTTACCAACCCCAATTCCAAGCACACCCTCGCCATTGCCAACGATTACAGTTAGACGGAAGCTTTTCTGTTGACCACTATCTGACTGTCGCTGGACCATACTTACATCAACAACTTCCTGCCTAAGCTCTGGAAATAATGCGTCTACTATCTCAGGCTCTCTGATTCTGTAGTTATTCTGCATGATCTCCTCGATGCTGTTGATATGTCCTTCTTTGACAAGCCTACCAAGTTTTGTCTTTGGTATCCATTCATCAAGTGGATTAACTTCGGCTCGGGGTGCTCTTCGCCTTCTTTGCTGTTTGCTCATGATTAATCATCCTCTACTGCTTGGGCTTCTTACCTTTCTTACCCTTACCTCTAGCAATGAGCTTCTTTGGCTTGGGTTTACGTGGTATTGCACGCGGTGGTTTCTCCGCTGGTTTCTCCCTCTTTATTTTCTTCTCAGTCTTCACGGCTTTCTTAGCTGGTGCTTTGGACTTCTTGATCTTCTTCAACTCTGCTGGAGGAATATCAAGAAGCGCTTTCTTTACAGTTTCAACCTGTTTTGGAATGGTTGTGATTGTAGTCTTTTTCTTCCCGATTTTTGAGAACATCTGACTATCTTTCTTATCAGAAAAATGCTCGTAACTTGCAATGATATGTTCTCCAGAAATTCTTGATTCGTCTGGAAGAACTTCCTCTTTGTGAGGTACTTCAAGACCAGCATCAATAACACCTTTCAGAGCAGCATAGATTCTACTACCTTTGATTGGTGGATTTAATCCCACATCAAGGACTGCTTCTTTTACACCACGACTCTTTGCACGGAGTCCAGCTAAAAGTCCCGTAAGATATGCTGCTGGAAGATTACTTGATGATGCATTCCATCCATACTTAGTTAGCTCATTTGCATTTGCTGAAGCTACAGTAATATCTCCCACAACATTTGCATTGATTATCTGCACTAATGTACGTGTATTTGTCTTCCTTACTACAAGTCTTGGCCGTCGTGATTGTAGAAGAGATCTTCGTCGGTAATAGTCTGTCTTACCTTCTCTTCTTCTTCTGAACTTGACTCTATATGTTGGTCCTTGTGCCATTACTTTGACACCTCCAATCTACGCTCGCTAATGTATGTCTTCAGGTGTGCTGTGTTTCTGAATGCATTTCCTTTGGCTTTGAGGTACAGCTCTCTGTAGGTCTTTCGTGATATCTTTCCATTATCACGCAGTCTTTTCAATTCCTTACGCATTGGACGGATTTTCATCATCCAGCGTTCTTTTCCGCTCAAGTTAGTACTTGCTCTGCCCTTCTTTGTGCCTGCTCCTCTTCGTTGACCCTTTCTCTTTTGTTGGAGAACATAACGTGCTCTACCTCTGCTAACACCAACAGTTGGTTTCCTTTGAATTGCCCCTTCATCAACGAGGCGTCTTATGTCATCTCTTGTAATCGCCAGACTGACTTCATCCTCGAATTGGGGATCAATCCATACTCTTGATGTTCCAACTTTCATTACATCTGCTGCTAGTCTTTTTTGTGTGGAGAGTTTCATTTTTAATCCTCCTCCAAATCAAGGTCTGTAAAGAGTGCCTCTTCACCAATCTCCTCCACCGTTCCAGGATTCAAAACATGAAGGTTCTTTGACTCTGCAGCTGCAAGAATCTCTTGACGCTTTCTTAATCCCACGGTAGCTCCGATACGAACTGCGTGGATGTCCGCGTTGAGTTGCTCCAAATCCGCAGGTCTCTGTACTGGGACCTCAATGAATAACGATGGATGCAAATATCTTACAACTTTGGGTGTTCGATATCCTGGTGAAACCATGGCAATTCTACCCTTCTTCTTCTGACGTGCATAGCTATCTATTCCACGGAGTTTTCGCCATCGATTACTCAGGCGTTTCCATCTGTGTGCTTGGTCAGCATGAAACTTGGGCATCATTTGCTTCTTATTTTGTGCAATTCTAAGAAGACGCTGATCTATAATTTTGAATCTAGCTGGGACTTCGAATTTCTCTTTTTCCTGTTTCTTCTTCTTGACAGGTGCTTTTACCTTAGGTTTCTTTACTTTCTTCTCAGCTATTGGCTCTTCTTCTTTGGCCTTTGCTTTCACCTTTGGTTTTGACTCTGCCTTCTTTGGTTCTGGTTTCTCAGGTTTAGCTTCAATCTTTTTCTTGGCTGGTTCCTTTTCAGGAGCTGACTCTTTCAGCATATCTTGAGCTTTTGTAATCAAATCAGCGGCTCTTGATTCACTTAGCCCATCTACTTTCTCAGCAAGCTTGTTGGCTTTTGCCCTAGATAGATTGAGTATGGTCTTTATCCCAGCTTCTCTTAGTTTCTCCTCTAGCTTGGGCCCCAATCCGGGCATATCTCTTAGTTCTGGCTTTTTTGACATTTTGTTGCCTCCTATACAATGGACTTTACCGTTTCACCTTTCCTCTTTCGAATGACATAGATTCCATCAAGGAATATCCGTCTGTCCTTATCTCGTATCTTACAGGCTTGCTGGATATTTGCTGCGCTCTGTGAAACATGTTCAATATCGGTGCCGCTGATGAAAATCTCATCTTCTGTAGTTCTAATGTCAACATCACCAACAAGACGTGCTCTTCTCACACCTCTCTCTCCAATGAAGTTCTTGATAATCATAGTCTTATCTTGAATCTCCACGGTTATTGGGAAGTGACTGTAGACTATCTTCATCTCGTATTCGTATCCATGTTGAACACCTAGCATCATATTTCGAACATGGGCAATTACTGTGCCTACAAGTGCTCGTGCACGTTTTCGATTGATATGAGTTGAGACAATCAATTCCTGTCCTTCAATGACAATTGTCGTCTGTGGTTCTGGAAATGAACGTTCAAGTGTTCCTTTTGGACCGGTAACGGTTATAGTCTTGTTATCGAGTGATAACTGACAATCACTAGGAATCTCAATCGTTTGATTATAGACTGCATTTTTGGACATTGTCAGATCACCTCAATATACATACGCAAGTAGTCTTCCACCGATTCCGCGATTTTTCGCATCCTCGTGAGTCATAACTCCCGCTGGAGTGGTTACAATAAGGATTCCATAGTTGTATGCAGGAAGGAAACGTTTCTCATATTGTTCGAAACCATCTCTTTTCACAGGGAATCTTGGTTTAATGACTCCACATCGGTTTGTCCGTCCCATAAGTTGAATGCGGAATCTACCAGCTTTTCCATCATCAATCCGTTCAAACTCACCTATGTATCCCTTTGATTGCATTACTTGCAATACTCTCTCGATTAGGCTAGATGCTGGTGAAATCACCACTTCAGCTTTTCCGACAAGTTCACTGTTGTAGATACTTGACATCGCATCAGCCAATGGGTCTAGTAGTGTCACTTTCTCTTAGACCTCCTTAACCATATTTTCGGAATCCGAGCTTCTCCGCTGTTTCTCTAAAACAGCGTCGGCACATGTTCAGGCCATATGAACGAATGATAGCTTGATGTGTACCACAACGGACGCATGTTCTGCTACCCTTACCCATTTTCTTTGATTTTCGTGTACGTTCTTTCTTTGTACTCATTCATTATCACCTCAGAACAGATACGTCCTTTCACGCTCCTTTTCGAGTATCTCGATACCGAATTTGTTCTTTACAAATACCATACTTTCTTCAGGTGTAATTCTATGCTTGTATGGTACCTTAGTCTTCTGTCTGCGTCTTCGTTTTACCCTAAAACCAGGTCTTTCTATGCAGACAGTGATGTTCATCCCTTGGACTCCAAGTTGTGGATCATATTTTACGTCCGGGATGTTGATATGCTCACTTATTCCAAAAGCAAAATTACCATCATCATCCCAGTTCTTAATCAAGAGAACATCATCCTTTGCTTTCATAGCTCTTCGTAGAAATCTTTCAGCTCTCTCATGTCGTAGAGTGACTCTGACAGCGATGGGTTCTTTCTTACGAATGCCAAAATCACGAATAGTCTGACGTGCTTTAGATTGGATTGGAGCCTGTCCAGTGAGTTGTTCAAGTATGGTCGAAGCTCTGTTTAGGTCTTCTCCGCCACCAGTACAGATATCTACGACAACCTTTGCAATTCTTGGTTCTCTCATCGGGTATGTCTTCCAGTCTTCAACGTAGACTTGTCCATTTTCTGTACTCACGAAGAACTACCTCCTTCTGATTCAAGACTAACTTCTGGTCTGTTTTTACCAACAACAAAGACATATTCCAATGCTGTTTGGAACCGGTTCCCTTCTGGATCCTCCAATGTGACAGTGCTTGCGTGAGTGCCAATTCGTCTTTCAATTTCTAGGATTTTTCCCTCAATACCGATGTTCTTTCCCCTTGAAACGACAGCATACACGCCTTTTTCTAACTGCAGGGAGCCAATAAGCTTCTGTTCAGGAATTTCAAGTTTTAGGGTATCCAGATTACTATAGTTCGACGGTTTTTCCTTTTCTGGTAAAACCAATGTTCGACCATCATGCAATCCAAGCTGAACATTTCCACCCTTAATCATTGTTTTATTTTCTATTCTACAGAGCTTGAATTTGGCTTCATTATCATCTATTTTGACTAGACGTAGACCTCCTCCGACCTTTGGAACAAGTCTAAACTGCTCACCAGAAGTTGCAATCGAAACCACATCCATGAGTCCAACTGGAAATCTTGGGTCTTTTCGTATCTCACCATCTACTTTTATTTGACCACTAGAGAGTATCGCCTTTACTTCACGCATATTATTTGCATAACCAAGAACTTCTCTAAGGATTAATGTAAGTGTCATCGAGTGTTCCTTTGCGTGGGGCCCTGGAATCACTCTAGTCGTGAACTTACTCTCTTTCCTCTTAATTGGCCAGTGTCTAGGTGCGGGATACCGTTTCAAATGCTTTTTCTGACCTCTTCTTGTCATTTAATCTTCACTCTCCGCGATCTTCATAACTTTCCTTTCGATGAGTCTCTTTCTCTCATCATCTAACTCAAGTTTCACCAACATCAGGTTTGATGGATGAATTGGGATACTTGCTTCTTTACCGTCTGATTTTGTGACTGTTGCATTATCCAAGAATACTTGAATATCTGCGTAGTCAATACGAATGACTTTTCCTTCAGTATCACGAAACTGCCCTCGCATTATTTTGACTAAATCACCTTTCTTGACAGTAAGTGATCTGAGACCATATTCTTCTTGGAGGAATTCATCTAGTCTGCATCTGAGTCTATTCTTATTTGCGTGGAGGGGTGCTGCATGCACTTGTTTTCTTTGCTTTTTAGGCGCCTTTGAACTTACTTTCTTTGCCATTTCTTTTCCCCCTACACAATCTTTGAAGCGATTGCAGCAACACGTGGCCATTTCAGTGCCACTTCTCGAGCCATGGGTCCTCTGAGTTCTGAACCTTGAGGTTCACCACCTGGTTTGACGAGAACTGCTGCATTGTCTTCAAACTGCATCCATGTGCCATCCGGTCTTCTGTATGGCTTTCTCTGCCTTACAATGACAGCTTGAAGGACTTGTTTTCTCAATTCCTGCTTTCCTTTGAGAACTGATACGTTAACGAGGTCTCCAATTCCAGCCTTGCCAATCTTTCTTAGTTTGCCCTTATATCCAAAGACTGTGATGAGCTGAAGTTCTTTCGCTCCTGAGTTGTCTGCACACATAATAGTGGCTCCAATCGGCAAACCTCTTGCAATTCTTGGAATGAATTTTCGAATTCCTCTTCCGACCTTTCTTGACATTGATTACTCCTCCTGTGCTCCCTCTGCTCTTATCACAGAAACAACCACATTTGATACATTCTTGCTCAATGGTCGACATTCAACGACCTTTACTGTATCACCAACACGAGCGTCTAGACAAGGTGGAAGATGAGCAAGTTTCTTTGATCGTCGTCTCTCATATCTAGAGTATTTCTTAACGAGGCTTAGGAAGTCTCTCCTGAATGAAATAGTCTTATGCATCTCTGTGCTAGTTACTATTCCTTCCATTACTCTGCCTCTTACGGGAAGGTCACCATGGAATGGACAATGAATATCATCACATGTCTTCTCTGGTGGCTCCACATTTGGGATACCGATATTTCGAACCTTTCTCTTGGTTTCAGTCATGCTCACCAGCTCCTATTGAGGCGTTTTTTCACTCTGTCCTCAGGTCTCCCAATCAGCCTCTTGCCATCAATACGTACGACCAATCCATTCGGGAGTGTAATATCAAAAACACAAATGCCCTTAGACACACTCATTTGTCCTCTCTCTGTATCGAGATGAAGCATTTCTTTTGTTTCACCAAGAATAGTTCCTCTTCGACAAAAGAGATGTGGGTCTCTTGATTCAACAATATGTGTAGAAAGACCAACGAGTTCGTGTTTCAAGATATTATCAGGGGCTATATTCATTTGGACGCCTCCAATTCTTCTTCTCTTTGAATCGTCAATATTCGAGCAATAGCTCTCCGTACTATTCTAATCTTGTAGGGATTTTCAGTGCCACCTCCAGTGGCTGACTCGATTCTGATACTTGACATTTCATTATAGAGATCCGATAGTTTCTTTTGACGCTCAGCAGATGTCAATTTTCGAATGTCCTTAGCTGTAAGTCCTGCCATCAGTCAATTTCCTCCTTGTCCAAAGCATCAAGCTGTTCAAGATCTTCGGCAATAGAATCCTCCACATTATCGAGTTTCTCATTCTTTGTTTCAGTTTCTTTTTCGGTGACTTTTTTCTCAGGTTTCTCTTCTGGTGTTGAGATAACCTCGTCTGATGTCACATCATCTACGAGCTCAAGTCCATCAAGTTCCTCAAGTTCACGTAATTCATCAATATCTGTAATTCCCTCCAAAACCTCTTCCACAACTTCTTCTTCATCAGAGGTGACTTCTTCCTCTGGTTTCTTCACTAACTCAATCTCTTCTTGTTTTCTAGGCTTTGGTGGTTTAATGTGGACAATACCAGGAAGTTTTGATTCTGGCCTCATGATCCGTACCTTGATTCCAATAACTCCTGGTTTGAGAACTGCTCTGTCATCTGCCTCATCTACAAATGCATCAGCTGGCTCTCCTGTTTTGGCAATTGTACCCTGTTTGAATTTCTGGTATCGTGCTCTTCGGCTTGAGAGTTTTCCTTTTACAATAATTTCGCAACCAATTGCACCGGCTCTCATGACTCTTCTAAGAATCCAATACGCCATTCTGCGGAATCGTACTCCACGTTCTAGTTGTCTAGCAAGTCTAGACGCCATTACTGCTGCATCTAACCATGGATTCTCAATCTCATTGACCTCGACCTGTACATTTTCGATACCGAATTCATTCTCAAGTATATAGGTCAGATCTCTGATTTTTGATCCACGGCGTCCAATGACAACGCCAGGGCGGGATGCATGAACAACGACCTCCGTTTTCATTGGCATCTTCCGAATCTCAACACCACCATATCCTGCAGCATTGAGTTCTTTTGAAAGGAACTCGTCAATTGCAAGCCTTCGTGAATTTTGCTCAACGAAGTATTTCACTGCCGACACTTAGTCCACCTCTTCAACTACAATTTCCACATGGGAAGATTGTTCAAAATAGGCTGTACTCCTTCCAAATGCTCTCTCGACAAATTTCTTGTAGATTCTACCTCTATGTGTGACTGCATGAATGACTTTGAGTCGATCGATATCTAGACCCTTATTGTCAGCATTTGATTCAGCATTCTTCAGAATTTTTAAGATGTAATTTGATGCTTTTACTGGATGTCCTCCAGCTGCCCATTTTTTCATTCCGGGATGATGTCCGCGTTTCTTGTAATGACGCTTATAGGGAATCCATGCTTTTTCTTCAACAACTGCCTCTAATAATTCGATGGCCTTGTCAAGATTCTTCCCTCGAATCTCTTTACAGACTTCTCTGCAGTGTTTCGGGGATACCCGCATGTTTCTACCGCTAGCGATAGCTGTCCTATCCGGGTCAATGCCTATGATTGAATATCCATATGATGGCATCTTGCCTCACTTCCGCTGTGGGACTTTTCAAAGCTCATTTTATTATGTAAGCTTGAAGTCATTATCGCGTTATGCAACCACTCCAGTCCATTTGGCACACGTTTACAAGCTGTTCTCGCGAGCAGAACTAAGATGCCTGTACTGTCTCCTAAGGAGCTGAAACAGTCACGTCCTAATTGCGACTCACCGCTTTCGGAAATTGTTTACATTTAAACATTGTCACATGTCTGTGATTATGCATTAGGGATTATTTCCAAACTCTGCGGTGACGCGTTTCATAATTGGCGTTTGTACATTTTTCTTCACAAATTCAATTCCTGACTCTGTCAGCGTACCTTTGATATAATGAATCCCTGCAGATTGAATAAATGCCAGTCCTAATCTCCTTAGTTTTTGAAGACTCTTTAGTACTATCTGCGTAAGTTCCTCCTCAGTGATATCTAACCCTCCTCCAGGAACCTGCATGGTTTCTGTCATCTTTAAGACGGTACGCATTGAGCTGAGTTGGCGTCGATGACTATCATATGGATTGGAATACATCCATAAAAGTACAATTAAGTCGACTATTTCGAGACCTAATTCTGGATTATTCTCCAGCATCTTTTTGGCCACGAGTTCGACAATAGGCATTTCTCTCACCACATAATAGATTCAAGGCTTATTCAATGAATCGTATTGGTCATATGATTTGTACAAAACCCGGACGGGGTTGGTAAATATCACCTGATCGCATCAGACGTTCCAATGAATTTTCTACTGAATCTTCTGAAATGCCCCTCTTAGTAAAGAAGTCTATAATTTCATCCACTCGTGTTGCTCCCCCTTCGCTTTTTAGTAACGATATTATATCCTCTGTCACATCCTTACTACTTGCACTTGACTCTAATTTATCATCAATAATGACAAGTTGAATTGTCCAAGGTCGTGGGAAAATGAGCACTCCGCTATTAGCCAAGGACTCAATCTGCTTCTCCACCCATGTCCATTCCAATCCTTCAGTTTCGATCATTTTTTCTAGCTTGTCAAGAGAACATGGTCTATTCTGTGCCTCTTTTTCTAATATTGCCATAAGGATTCTTCTTTTTCCCTGAGGCGGAGCAAGTCTTTCGTCATCGGAAATATCCTTTCCATCTATCTGCTGAGGGGGTAATAGAGATTTGAAATGTTCTCGAGATCTTTCAACAGCCTCTTTGAATTCATCCCCGCCTTTCGATGCGTTAAATTCCTTTACTGCCGCGGATGCTTGTTCTGGAGTATCAAAAATCGCTAGATTTGCTTTTGAAATATCAATAATGTTACCACAATAGCTACATCTTCTCCTTCTCTGTCCCATTGGCGCATTGGTGAAGCCTTTGCATTTTGGGCACATGAACACCACATACGGTTTCAAACAAATCACACCTGTGCACAATATTGACCATAGTTTGGGTATTTAATCATCTTCATTTCTTGTCAGATAAATAGCGTTTTATATCTCTCCAGATTTCGTCGAGAATTGAGGTTCAACCAATGCCAAAAAGAGCCAAGCAAATCGAAGTAGATTCAAAGATGTGCAAAGGCTGCCACATATGCATCTCAGTTTGTCCTCATAATGTTCTAGCCATTTCTAAAGAAGTGGATAATCGAGGATTCTTTATGCCCATTGTTGTGGACATCAAGGCATGCAAAGTATGTCATCTATGTGAACTTGAGTGTCCTGATTTTGCCATTACTGTTATTGAGGAAGAAACCTAATCATTGGAACATCAAGACTATTACTTATCTAGTTCTCACTCATTTTCTACGAGCACTAATAATACAATGAATGATATATTGTTAGAGTATGAATTGATTAGTCTAAAGTCTATGTAGGTGTGAGAATTGGCAACTCCAGAGATACAAGTTCTTCTTAGTATACGAACCGAGCTGAATAAAGAGATTGATAGACTAAAGGACATGATAGCTAGATTAGAACAGCACATAGAGGATTTAGATGCCCAGATTGCGCGAAGTAGCTTCATTACTGCTGATACTGCAATAGCTTCTACTGCGCAAGCTAGTACTGCCGCAGAGTCGGAAGCAAGTGGTAGTGAGTCACAGACTATCACTCTAATGAACAAAGCTGGAGATTTGGAGTTAGGCACTATCGAAATAATTGAGCAGAGTATGAGAATTATCCCTGCTGAGCACGCAATATACGATATTACACGCGGCGCATTTGCACGATTCTTTGTCGAACGAATATTGGGCAAGTTCCAACAAGAGGATCGACATCGTGTTGAAAATGGTGAGATTGAATGGGATGAGGCATTTGACTTTGATGTCAATGCTGAAGACAACATTCTTGATGAAATGATAATCCGTAACTTTGGTGATGACGCTCGCCTTAAAGAGATTCAAAATGCATTAAGATGGGCTCTTGAAAAGACATATAGTGCTCGTTGATTTGCCCGTGGCGCCTTTGGAAACACACCTTGTCTTCCTTTGAAAAAGAATATAACCTATAAGCTAGCACTAAAGGCAAGCGAATTGCAACATTATGTTTTGGAGTGGGCCCTTTGGAATCTAATCACGTAATAGACAACTTGGCTGTTAGTCCTCAGGTGGTTGTATCAATGGTCCTCAGTGCTCATGAATTCTTTAAAGAAAACAAGATTGACGAGCGGTATGAGAAAATAGCGCTCGACTTAGTTCGCCGGTATGTTTCTACAGAAGGATTGCCTCGTGAAGAGGATCCCTTTTTTGCAGCCGCACTCTATATGGTGACTCGTCATCCTTGGAGTCATCCCAATCCCTTGACAAAGAATGCCTTTGCGACAAAGCTAAATATGAAAGAATCGAGTATTGAATGGTATACAGAGAGTATTACTGAAAAGCTCGGATTCTACATACTCCACGATAATACGCATCTTCCCTTTTTCATGGATCCTCAAGGAATTGTTGCGAGTGTTGTTGAATCAGTTGTTCGTACAGCTGTAGGTGAAGAAGTTGCTAATAGCATCATAAATCGAAGTATTGATCCTCCAGAATATCTTGCAGAGAAAATAGTAGATCAATTGTGTAATACTGTCAAGATTGTACCTTCAGTTTTCGAACAGGAAATATACACGCTCGTACGAAAGAAGATTGAGATTGAAAGTAAACGACTCTTTGACCAGCTGAATCATACTTGATGGATTTCTATGTATTTTCTGGTTGAAGTGATACTTCTTCAACAAATCGTCTTCCTGCAACGACTTGATCAATTGAATGAATCACGGCTCCTGCTTGTTCTAATATCTCTTTGATGGAATCGTAGCTTAAGTCATCTCCTTCGATGGTAAGGGTTATACTCTCTGTATTCTGATCTACTTCCTTTAATGAGATATTCAATCCACTCACTTGTTCGTAACGTGTAATCATTAACGCTAAGTCCGTCAGGCGTGGACTATGTGGCTTCAGAACATCTAACACGATTCTTCGAATGCCTTGAGGCAATAATAACAATCTCCATAATCTGACCAATAGGTCTATTTTTCAATGGATGACTCTAGTCTTATCTTGTTAAACCTTACTACATAGGACTAGTCTTGAATTTTTGCATTTAAGTTAATGTCTAGAATATTTCGCGCGTCTTCTAGATTGATAGTGAAACTTCAACAATGCTTATATCCATATCACGAGAAATTATACGATGTACCCATGATTGGGCTACGCCGGGAAAATTTCAGGGTGGACGCTACTTTGAAACAGGAGAAGCTAATTGGACATACGATTGATAATAACCGAACAGATGACACTCTTCCAAATATACGATCTATCAAGTATGAGTCTGGTCGAACGATTGACATTGATGTGGCTGATTTCAAAGGGCATCCCTTATGGAAAATCTTGATTGAGACCGCTCGCAATAATCCATTATTTGTAAATAATGCAGCGTATGCTCATAATTTCATAATTCCAAATAATCCTACTATCACACCAAAAGAATTAGCAAGTACTCTCTCAATTACCGTTGGCGAGGCTCTAGCGATTTTGGAAGGTTACGAAAAAAGTTCAAAATAACTCACTACCACAAGTCTTTACTTTTATCTGCTCTCTATTCAACCTGAGCGTTTCAAAATTGATGAGAGAACAGACGAGTTTTCGAAATGAGCGATATGCTAAAACCCTTGTCAGCGAGATACAATCTCTTAGTAAGAATCGAAAACTACGAATCATCCATGTTTGTGGGACTCATGAAGACACCATTAGTCATCATGGTATTCGTACTATACTCCCTAAAAATTTGAATCTAGTAGCAGGTCCTGGTTGCCCGGTCTGTGTCTGTGCTACTGAAGATGTTGATATGGTTATCGAGCTCGCGCGTCAGGGTCACATAATTGCTACTTTTGGCGATATGGCTCGAGTTCCCTCTACAGAATCGTCACTTGCAAAAGAACGCACAAAAGGTGCTGATGTCCGCATCGTTTATGGTGCAAGTGAAGCCGTTGATATTGCACGTAAGAATCCCGGCAAAGAAGTCATTTTCATTGGAGTTGGATTTGAAACAACAGCACCAACAATAGCTCTTGAAATCCTTCGAAATCCTCCATCTAATTTTTCTATTTTCACTTCTCTTAAGGTCATCCCGCCAGCTATGGATCTTCTCATGAACATCGAAGACTATGTAATAGATGGTTTCATTACTCCCGGACATGTTTCAGCAATTATTGGAACTGATGTCTTTCAACCATTTGCAGAAAAGTACAAAGTGCCCTGTGTTGCTGCAGGATTTGAGCCTCTTGATGTACTAGAAGCTATACGAATGATTCTAGTTCAGATAAATGAGGACCGAGCTGAATCTGAAAATGAATATACACGAGTGGTACGCCGAGAGGGTAATCCAGATGCTCAACGAGTTCTTGAACAAGCATTTCATATTGACGATGCACCATGGAGAGGACTTGGAGTTATCCCGGATTCAGGATATTTCATCAAGGATCAATTCTCTCAATATGATGCTCGGAAAAAATTTGAGTTCCCAGAAATCACATCAGTGGATATTCTTCTTGGGTGTAGGTGTCACGAAGTAATTCTTGGTATGATTGATCCTACAGATTGCAAGCTTTTTGGAAAGCGCTGTACTCCTGAAGATCCTTATGGTCCTTGTATGGTTGGTCAAGAGGGAACGTGCCGAATTCGGCATGAGAATATCGTCTTATAGAACGAATTGAATGCGGGAGGCTGCACCACTTTCGTGAAACAAAATGAGAATTAAAGGTCCTAGGATATTTTGACGTACCCAATCTGTCCACTGGTGCAGAATTCTCCCTCTCAATTATTGTAGTGAGGTCAATCAAAAATTCTCTTGTGTAAGAGAAAACAGCATGAAACCTACTTCAATCGTTTGTATTGGTTCTCAAATGATTTCAGGTCTCTTAATGTATTGAAATTCTTGAATGTGTTAAGATCTGGATCGAATTGCTTTAAGGCCTCAGTAGATACATAGAGGACATGTTGAATTCTTTTCAAAAGTTCACTCATTTTGTAGATTTTCTTTTCCACAAGGCCTAGTCCGATTGCATATGCATGTTCTGCAAGATACACTGAATGCAGGGGTTCAATATACCCCGAGGGCCAGGATGGTACAATGGCTCCGTGCCCAACTCTGAGCCGAAGAAGCAGTGTGAGTAATTCCACATTTGCTAGCGGTGTGTCAACTGGTAGTAATAGTGTGTATTTAGTTTCAGTATGCTCAAATGCTGTCAGTGCGCCGGTAAGAGCAGACCGTTCTTCATCATCAGGATCACATACTATTCTTGCATCATGTATTATAGGAGATAACTGATTCATCTGATCCTCATCGGATACAGCGATTAGGATATTATCTGAGATACGTCTAGCAATCTTTAACATATGAAGCAACAATGGTTTCCCATTGAACTCGACTATCGCTTTCATCGCACCAAATCGTGTCGAATTTCCTCCAGATAGAATTGCTACAGTGACATCTTTCATTTTGCTACAAATTCCCTCTAAATATCACATTCTTGTAGCTTTCTATGAGCTCTCTTCCTTTGGTGTAAGATATTCTGTAATCATTGCAGAAATCTGTCCATCAGTATAATGCTGGGATGAAATTGCTCCGCTAGCACAAGTTGATGTGCAGGTTCCACACCCTTTGCACAGTGCTGGATTGACCTCTGCAAAGCCTCGCTCATTTAGTCGAATTGCATTATAGGGACAGACTGAGATGCATACCTGGCATCCTGCACACTTGTCCTCGTCAACAACCGAGTAATAGGGTTCGACACTGATTTTTCCTTTCCCCATGAGCGCCATTGCACCAGCCGCAGCTGCCTTTGCCTGTGCGACTGTGTCTGGAATATCCTTTGGTCCTTGAGCCATTCCAGCTACGAAGATACCATCATTGAATGAGTCCACTGGACGTAATTTAGGATGTGCTTCAAGGAGAAAACCATCTGGTGACAAGCTCAAGTTTAGAGTGTGAGCAATACTTTTCGCTGACTCTGGTGCCACCACTCCTGTAGATAGTACAACAAGGTCCACATCCTTCAGTTCGATTGGCTTTCCCAAGAGCGTATCTTCTCCACGAATTGTGAGAAGCATAGTATTGTCATCTTGTAGAACCTCACCGACTCGACCTCGAATGAACGTGACTCCTGCTGATGCGGTACTCTCATAGAATTCCTCATAGCCCTTGCCAAACGTTCGAAGATCAATATAGAAGATGTAAATATCAATACCCATTTTATCTCGAATCATTCTAGCTTGCTTGATTGCAGTCATGCAGCAGACACGTGAGCAATATCTGTTTGTGAGTTCATCTCGACTTCCTACACATTGCACGTAGACTATCTTCTTTGGATTTTGAAGATCAGATGGTCTTACGACATGTCCTTGAGTCGGTCCTGCAGAGCTCAGCATCCGCTCAATTTCTCCCAAATTCACAACATTGGGAAAGACACCGTATCCATATTCCTGCTTCTTTGTTGCGTCAAACAGCTCAAAACCAGTGGAAACAATTATTGTCCCTACCTCAAGCTCGATGATCTTTTCAGTATCATCATAGTCAATAGCTCCTGCATCACATTTCTCTATGCATTTTCCGCATCTGACTGCATCAACTCCAAGACAATTCTCCATATCTAGAAGATATGCAGAGGGTACTGCTTGGGCGAAGGGTATGTATATTGCCTTACGATAGGAGAGGTTCGCATCAAATTCCGCAGGTATGTCTACTGGACAGATATCACTACAGTCACCACACGATGTACACCTGTCGACGTCCACATATCGTGGCTGTTGTCTAACTCGCACCTTGAAGTTCCCTACAAAGCCATCAACCTCATCAACTTCAGCAAGGGTTAGAAGTTCTATGTTCGGATGAGCTCCAATCTCTGCCATCCTTGGCGTAAGAATACAAGAACTACAATCAAGTGTAGGGAACGTTTTATCCCACCTAGCCATCTTGCCTCCAATACTTGGTTGCTTCTCTACCATATACACTTTGAATCCGGCGTTTGCCAAATCAAGGGCTGCAGAGATACCTGCAATTCCTGCACCCACAACGAGTGTTGACTTCTTTATACTCACTTCAGTTTCATCAAGAGGTTGTAAAAGCCGTGTCCGTGCAATCGCCATGCGTATGAGATCAATAGCTTTTGCTGTAGCTGCTTTAGGATCATCTGAATGAATCCAGGAATCATGTTCTCTGATATTGGCGATCTCTAGGAGATAGGGATTAATTCCCGCTTCTCTCATAGCTTGCCTGAATGTAGGTTCATGCATCCTTGGACTGCATGCTGCAATCACTACACCATCAAGCCTGCTATTTTTGATATGATCTTTTAAAATCTGCTGACCCGGTTTTGAACAGACATATTTGTAATCATCAATGACCTCTATGTCGGGAAGGTTCTTGATAGACTCTTTTACCTGTTCAATATCAACAACACCTGCAATATTGCTTCCGCAATGACAGATGAAGACTCCAATTTTTTTATCGGGCATCTTTCATGTTCCTCAGATTCTATGCACCCATCGTGGTATGGTCAATACGCATGCATATTATAGTGGCACTTCGTTTCATTCTAATAAAGTGTTTCGGGAGTTACTTTTACGCCATTATCTCTGTGCAAACATACATATGAGTCAAGTAGTTCACTTGCATCATGTTTGACCTAGCTCTAGTTGGATTCATTCTTACTATTCTAGTGTTGCTTGATATCGTATTGCACATTTATTACGACTATCAAAAAATACAGACAAAGCGGTCAGTTTCGACAGAATCGTCGCAAGAACAAATTCCAAAATATGTAATGCTTGCTGCAGGAGGGTCTACTATCCTCTTATTTGTAGTTGTGTTTATAATATGCCTCTGTTGGATACTGACGATTGAACTATCCTCGCTCTCCTTCTTTGGGTTCTTCTTCAATTTTCCAGATATTGTCTGGCAAACCGGATTCCTCTTTCTATGCTTTGGGATAATATTGCATGGCTGGTCTCGATCAACTCGTCGTGAGATGGCATCGAGCTGGGACATGTCAAACTCCCATATGCTTGTAAAATCTGGGCCTTACAGGTTTATCAGACATCCATCATATACATCATACATCATCTGTTTCATTGGTATAGTGATGATGATTCCCTCAATTCTCACGTCGCTTTCGCTTATTGGCATACCCGGATATTATTTTGTGGCCAAGAGCGAAGAATGTCTATTAATCGATCATTTTGGTGATGAATATCAATCATATATGAAAGGAACAGGTATGTTTTTTCCAAAGCTTCGTAATAATCAGAATTAGAATATCACCAAAAGCATAAAAAGCCCGACTTAACCGAATCCTATCTTATCTGGAGGCATTAAAGTGTCCGGAAAGGTGTGGAAATATATCACTGAGAAACTAGCTACTGATGGCGCACTGCATTTTTCACTTCTCGATCCAGATCCACTTTCAACTACAATTGAAGATGTGGTTGAGATAGGGATACTTGCAGAGAAGGCAGGCAGTGATGCTTTGATGATTGGGGGTAGTACTGTCTTTGGTATAATTGATGAAGCAGTTGCTAAGATAACAGAAGCTGTTGATATTCCAACCATTTTGTTTCCGGGAAATATCACTGGAGTCTCAGAACATGCCGATGCAATGTTCTTCATGACTCTCCTTAATAGTACGAATCCCTACTGGATCATAGGTGCTCAAGCACTAGCAGCTCCAAAGATTAAGCTGAATGGCATTGAAGCAATACCAATGGCGTATCTGATGGTTGCTCCTGGAAAAACAGCTGCTTGGGTCGGTGATGCAAAACCATTTCTTCGTGATAAGCCAAAAATTCCTGCAATGTATGCAATTGCTGCAGAACTCCTCGGTATGAAACTTGTCTATCTAGAAGCAGGAAGCGGTGCTGAAGGTGGCGGCGTTCCACCTGAGATGATCTCTATGGTTTCAAAATTCATTGAAATCCCTGTCATCACTGGAGGAGGTTTCAATGATGCCCCCTCTGTTGTAGGTGCTGTCAATGCGGGCGCTTCAATAGTTGTTCAGGGAACCTATCTGGAGAAACATGTTCAGAAAGATAAAGGTGAAGGACTCAAGAAAATTATCGAAGCCCTCAAGGATGCAGGAGCTAAGAGAGTTTAAATACTTGACAACCCTCTACCACTCAGTTCAATGGGAGGTATGGTATTAATTGTCCTCAAAGACGGAAATGTTGAAGGAACTTCTTCAAGACTTGAGCAGAGCCTCCCAAGGCAATGTGGAAGCTAGTGCAATCATATCAAAATCTCAAGGCCTTCCAATCTATTCTCTATATCCCGAAGGATTGGATGAAAAAAATATCCCTGAGGAAGATGTCATTGCTGGAAGAGCTACACAAATACAGGAAGCCACGAGAAAGGTGTTCAAACAGCTTAAACGTGGTCCTCTGATTAGAATGCTTATCGAGGGTGAAACAGGCTATGTTATTATTTGTGATGCAGGAAAGGATGCAATCCTTGTTGTCCTCACAAATAAACGTGCCAATATTGGCTATATGTTCTTTTCAATGTCAAGAACCTCTCGCAAGATTGAACAGGTACTCTCGTAATTCTATGTCCCATCGTCAATTTTATCAGTCCTCTGAATGAGGTGCAAGAAGGTCAGTGATTATTGTGGCTGATGAGAAATCTAACGAAACCAAGAATGATGAAGCTTCAGAAGATATCTGGGAAAAATGGCGTCGTGCAGGTGTAGTTGCACGAGAAGCACTTGAGATAGCGCGTCCAATGATCGAGCCAGGTGCTAAAGTCATTGACATTATCGATGCTGTGGAGAACCATATTCGTGCTAACTCATCAGGTACGTCTTTTCCCTGTAATGTTTCATTGAATAATATTGCAGCTCATTATACTTCTCCCCTGAATGACGAGACAGTCATTGCAGAAGGTGATCTTGTCACAGTTGACTGTGGCTCACATGTTGATGGATGTATCGCTGATACTGCGTTTACTGTTGCACTGAATCCTGACCAAGCTGATCTTGTCAAAGCTGCAGAAGCTGCGACTAATATGGCGATTAAGATGATGCGCCCTGGTGCTAAGTTAAATACAATCGGAGCCCTAATTGAGGACACTATTAAAAATGCTGGATTTAATCCAATCAAGCAACTTACCGGGCATCAACTAAAGGAGTATGAGTTACACGCTGAAAAACAGGTTCCATGTGTTTCTGGAAAATCTGAAGTCTTAGTTGAGGAAGGAGAGGTGTACGCAGTAGAAACCTTTGCCAGTACTGGTTCTGGCAATATCACTGATTTACCAAATCCAACAATCTACCAACTTCTTCCTATTCGTGTTCCGGTTCGATTCAAGGGGTCTAAAGAATTCCTGGGTATCGCAAGAAAAGAATACAGGGAATTTCCATTTGCTGAACGTTGGTTGGCTGAACGGATGAAACATGCGACTCTCAAGATGGCAATTCGTGAGCTTCGACAGAATGGAGCCCTCCTTGCTCATCATATCTTGGCTGAAGAAAAAGGTGAGTTTGTTTCACAGCACGAACACACAGTCATAATTACTGAAAAGGGGCACGAACAGACGACATAACTATCATTTACGAGAGATTTCTATTGATTCGTCATTTTCCGATTGAAACTTCGGTCAACACAGAAGTATTAAAAGTCTAGAATTCGTGATATATTTCTGTTGGGTCCGGGAGACTGTCATCTGAACTATGACTTGGCAGTGAATACTGGCGGTCAGGTCCAGCATCATTCATGGAGGAGAGAGAGTGGATCCCGCTCGGAGTGCTGATGACAAAGAAGACACAAATGTTGATACAACTCAGGAACCCATCAAATGCCCAGAGTGTTCATCAACGATTGTGGTTGAAGATGCAAATCGTGGTGAGAGAGTATGCGGAGGATGCGGTCTCGTACTCTCTGATCATCGAATAGATACTGGTGCAGAATGGCGTGCCTTCAGTACAGAAGAGAGTGACTCTCGAAGCAGAGTAGGTTCTCCCATGCGATATACAATACACGACAAGGGTCTATCCACTGTAATTGATTGGAGAGATCGTGATACCTCTGGTCGAAAACTCACTCCTACTCGTAGGTCTGAGATCTATCGACTCCGTAAGTGGCAAATACGGTCAAGAGTACATAGTAGTCTAGATCGTAATTTATCACAGGCCATGAGTGAGCTGGAGCGTTTGGCCTCACAGCTCGGGATTCCTCAACCCATCAGAGAACTCGCGGCACTACTTTATAGGAAATCAATAATTAAGAAACTCGTCAGAGGCAGATCCATTGAGGCTATGGTCGCAGCAACATTGTATGCTGCTTGCAGAATACGGCAGAAACCTAGACCACTTGATGAAGTAGCTGATGGATCAAGGATTGATCGGAAGAAACTTGGGCAGTGTTACCGTTTACTCCTCCGAAGTCTGGATATCAAAATTCCTCTCTCAAGTCCAATTGACTATATCTCCAGATTTGCCTCACAGCTTGAACTCTCAAGTCCAGTTCAATTACGGACTGTTGAGATTCTTCAGCAGAGTCGTGATATGGGGCTCACCATTGGTCGTGATCCCTTGGGTCTTGCTGCTGCAGCTATTTATGTGGCTTCGATTATGATGGATGAACGTAGAACGCAACGAGAAATAGCAGAAGTGGCACGAGTCACTGAGGTGACAGTACGAAATCGGTACAAAGAGATTGTTAAGCGGTTGGGCATTGACTCCATGACTCTCGGATGATTACTGTACCCAACCTTATATTCACTTATTTTAACCTGTGATTGGCCAGAGGATTCTTGATGGTTATTGACCTATCAATTTCTTTCCTTCATCTGGAATGACCAATCTATCTGGACCATATCTTCTGGGAATCCAAGTTTTGCTAAAACTCCACCAACTACGCCTCGATGGTCTCCTTGAAGTTCAATATGACCATGCTTAGCTGCTCCACCACAGGCAAGTTTGGCTTTTAGCTTCGTCGCTAGATCACCAAGATCAATATTCTTATCAAAACCTTCAATGATCGTAGTCAGACGACCCCATTTTCTTCGTTCAACAGTTACAGAAATTCTTGCCTCTTCCTGTGCAATCGTCTCGCAGACGCACAGGTCTTTAGGCAAACCACAGTTCGGGCAAATTCCGCCTTCGTCGTCACTCACTAAATTATGTACTCCTGACATTTAGTTTATAGCAAATGTGCTACTGGAAAGGTGGACGCTCGTACATATAAGTTCTGCTTTGCGAAGTCATAGGTGCCTGCATGTAGGCAAAATTTGTCATTCGATTCTATTGAATTGTTTTGCTATGCCATCTGGTTTTCAACAACAAGAGTAAAGAATGGACTGTACATTCTTTTTTATTGACCATGTCTTCTCGTATACTTGTTGTAGATGCGCTGAGCGCAGGTACAGGATTCAGACGGAGTTCTAGAGATTCAATTGGTTGCGGTCCGCGAATCGTGTGTGGTGTATTAGAGAAGCACGACCTTGATTGTAGGATAACTCGAATCGAAGATGTCTTTTCCAAACGTTCGATACTTCGAAAATTTGATCATCTGGCAATCAGTGGCATGACTATGGATCTGCCTGCAGTGGAAAAGTTGACCAAACTTTGGCACGGATCAAGACATCCGGGTAGAATTATTATAGGCGGTCCAGTTGCATCAGATTCTTCAATATTGAAAAACCTGAATGTAGATCTTCTCGTAATTGGAGAGGGAGAAGCCACGATTGAAGAACTAGTGTTGAGCGGCTTCTTTGAGGACGACATTGACACCTCGGAGATTCTTGGTTGTGCGATGTTAGTTGATGGTGAAATTCATGAAACTCTAAGAAGACCATTCATATCGTCAAAAGTGCTTTCTGAAGAATATATTCCTTCGACAACTCGGATTATCGACTATCAGACATATCAAGCTTGCAAAGTGTATGTTGAAGTCACTCGTGGATGTTCCAATTTTCAACGGACTACTCTTCCATTGAGAAATGGTCGTCATTGTACAGATTGCGGGAATTGTGATTCAGAGAATCCTAATACAAGAATGACCTGTCCAGAAGATATACCTCCCGGTTGTGGTTTTTGCAGTGTACCTGGCACCTGGGGTCCTCCTCGTAGTCGTTCTATTACCGCAATAACTAGAGAAATCAAGGAACTATTGGATAATGGTGTTCATCGAATTGTACTTGAATCTCCTGGGTTCCTTGACTATATGCGAGGAGAAGAACCACTGACAAATCCCTGTCATCCCCCAGCCAACCTAAAAGCAATAACTGCTCTATTGGAGCAGATCAATGCATTACCTCAGGTGGTTGATGAAGAAGTACGCATTGCTATAGAGAATATGAAAGCGTGTCTTTTTACTGAGGCCGTTGCTGAAACTATCAATCGTACACTTCCAAATACCTCACCAAATATTGGACTTGAAACAGGCTCTGAGAGTCTCATGCGGCAGATAGGAAAATGTGGTACTCCTTCCGATGTTATTTCTGCAGTACGGATTGCTAATAAATTTGGAATGACCCCGTTTGTATATTTTATCTACGGGCTTCCTGGTGAAACAGCTGAAAGTGTAGATGATTCCTTATCGATTATGCGAGCTGTGAGTGAAGCTGGTGCAGAAAGAATAATCCTCTATGGGTTTCGAGCACTACCTGGCTCTGCATTTGAAGGATATCCCGATTCATCAATAAAAGATGAATTTGGTATCATACTTCGAAAAGAAGCTGAACGTATCAATCGCCAAAAGAAGGAAGATTATCTTGGCCTTGTCATGCACGGTGTTGCAGCTGAACCATCCTGGGTTGAGCATGGCTATACCATGATATATCCTCTTGCAGAATGTCCGATTATGACAGTACCAGGCGGCTATTCCCCTGGAACATTGGTTTCTGTACGTATAACTAAGGTCCTAAGTGATAGTCTTCTTGAAGGCGAAGTTATTGCAGGAAAGTAGTATCTTCGATTCTTGCTTAAAGCAAAGGTTCATATTGCTAAACTAATCGAAAGCCAATTGGTGGAGCACCATGGTATACATATGTCATAGCTGCAACCGAGAAGTAACCCCTGATGGTCTTAAAACCCTTCCAGGAGTCAAATGTCCATATTGTGGTGGCAGAATCCTATACAAAATACGTCCTCCCGTGGTCAAACGTGTTAAGGGCATCTAGAATCTCTTCTATTTATTGAAACCATCCAAGAAGAAGCATTGTTGATACCGCTGCTGATGCTAGTAAGATAAACAAAAAGATGAGTGATAATATCTTCTTTTTAGTTTCCTTTCTCATAAGCCTTCCTCCTTGTCACTAATCAGTATCTCTCCTAGTCTTGTGAGACCTTCAATCCCTCTAATTTCCTTTTCGAACAATGGTACTTCAATTATGTCCATATCTGAATATAATTCACGAATATCATTGAGATTTGATTGCTGCATCTCGAACCTCTTTGTACAGAATTGACACACTGGATTTGGTGGAACAAGTTGGTTGACCACCATCTTAGTGGCAGGAATATGCCATGTCCCTAGACTTGCCAGTAGTCGTTGTGTTTCAAAGACTGCCATTGCTTCTGGAATCATAACTACGACAAATTGTGTCGTATCTGGATCTGATAATTCGATTCTCGCTGCACGTATCTTGTCTTTGGTCTGTTGAAGCATCTTCCAAGAATCTTCATCATCCTGTTTTCCTCCAAATAAATTCCTAAGACCTCCCATCATAGAGCTAAGCCTCTGTCTAAGAGTGAGTACTTTTCCTAGCCAGCTATCTAATAGGTCAGGTAATTCTAGAAGCTTCAGGGTATGTCCTGTGGGGGCAGTATCAAAGATTACTCTATCATAAGAGGAATCCTCGATGAATTCCAGTATCTTTCCGAAAGCCATTGCTTCATCCGATCCCGGTGGTGCCATTCCTGTCATATCTCCCATGAGATTTGCTGCCATTTGCGCCTCTGGTCCCACGATGCCATCACCAAGTGCATCCTGAAATTGTTGCATCCCTTTTTCAGTACTAATCTCCATTCCCCAGAGGTTATCGAAACCTTCTATGGGAACAATCTCGCCGCCAGAGAGATCTTGGTCAAAACTATCACTTAGACTGTGTGCTGGATCCGTGGATAGTACTAATGTTCGAAAGCCATGCCGTGCTGATAATACGGCCATTGCTCCTGCGCAACTTGTTTTTCCAACGCCACCCTTTCCTCCAGAGAGGATGAACTTAATGGAGTCTTTATACACAACATCTCTGAGAGTCATATCAGGACCTCTTTATGAATTGAGCTTTGAGTTCTCTTTAAATCTTCCATACGCAAAACAAGATTAATCCTGGAAGGTTTTTGACAGTTCCGTTGAAATATAGATAATCACAAAAGGTTATTGAGTGTCACAGTTAATTAAGGAGTAATGGATTGAGGATATTATAATGACTTTTCCACAGATACGAACTACTGCAATGGAATTTCCCTCCACAATTCTTGGTTTACTAGGGCTCGATATACCTGAGGGTTTTCTTCCCCCAAATCAGGAGTTGATTGCAAAGTTCAATGCAAAGGCTGTTGTCATGGTAGTAATCGATAATTTTGGTCTATTCGAAGCTGTGGTTTACAAACCTGAGGCATTAATCAAGAACATGGAAGCTCTAGCACTTCTGGAAACAGATGATCCTTATGCTGTCCCACTGATTCAAAAGTTGTTACATGGGAATATACAGGGATTTCATCTGATAGATTATGTCAGAGGTCGTGGAAAAGTGACAAGGGTCATCTGTCGTGAACAAGATATGACCGATTTCGGATTTGATCCAAACTATTCTGTTAATCCTCGTGATGATATGGCAACTTATATCGAGTCAACAAAACATATTTTCAAGAGTGAACTTTTGTATCTTCACTTTCTTGATTTTGAGAGTCTTTATGCACAATATGGGCATAGAACTCCTCCCAAGACTCTTCTCGAGAAAATTGTACGTCGAACTGATAATTGGATTAAGGTCCTATTGCGCCAAGCTCGTGACAACACACTCTTCATTGTTATTGGAAATCATGGAAGGCATCCTATTCCCTTAAACTATGAAGGAAAGCTAGCAGAGTGGCGTAAGGCTAACGCACCTATTGCTATCATGTTTCAGAAACGTCCATGATATGTAGATATCTACAGGAAAGTTGGAAGTCCAAATACTATTGCTATTATTCCCAATACTAGACAAAGTTTCCAGAAACTAATCTTTCTTGCCAAACGTAAAAGAAATTCCATTGAACCAAGGCCAACAATGAAAACAACTACCTCGATTATTATCAGATCAAACAAGCTTACACTTGCTGGTATCTGCGCTCCTGTTACAATTTCTAAGACAAGGACACCTAAGACAGCCGGTACACTCATTAGGAAACTAAATTGAAGAGCTGTTTCTTTGTCTGTTTTCTGCATGAGAAGTGAGGAAATAGTGACTCCTGAACGGCTTAGTCCTGGAAGTACTGCTGCCCCCTGAATCAATCCAGTCACAAGTGCTTCCTTCTCTGTGATGTCTTTCATTGATTCTTCTTGATTGATCTCATTTGTTGCACGTGTCGGCAGATATAGCATAATGGCTGTCACAAGTAGAAGAACACCAACCAAGATATTCAATAATTCTCCTTGAAAAGCTGTTATACTTGCTTTGAGAAATACATACAGTGGAATTGCCGTTACAGCTGTCCCAGCTGTCGCCAATATTAGCAGTTTCAGCATTTTTCTGTCTTTCAGAAAAGCAATTTCGAAGATTTTCTTTGGATATCGTGCAATCACTGCTAATGCAGTTCCTAGATGAAGCCAGATAACTAGTGATAGAATCTCCTCTTTTGGAACTAATGTAAAATTATATATGAAAAACACAACTTGACCTTCACTGCTGATTGGAAGCCACTCAATAAGTCCTTGAAGAATCGCAACTATTATCTGCCAGATCTCCATGTGAATTTCCTCTATTCGGCGATGTCCAGAAGAATTAAAAAGATACTCCAACCGTCACCAGATTAAGAAGAGTGCATAAAATGGTCCTCGATAATGATAGATTTCTAACATCCGAACTCAGTAACATCACCCAGATGATTGAAGAGCATTTTAGGATAGCTCTGTCTGCTAGTAAAATGGTTTCTAATGCTGTGATCGAATGGTTAGATGGCAACGCATCAATTACAAAAGAAGATCTCGAAAAGGTCACCTCACTTGAGGTTAAGGGCGATGATTTGAAGCGTACAATCTTAAATGAGCTTGCAAAGGCCCATGCTTTACTACAGAGAGAGGATCTTCTTCGTCTTGTTCATTACAATGATAAACTAGCTGATGGAGCAGAATGGTGTATGTATCATCTGGCAGCCATTGAGGACCAATGGGCTCCTGAGGGTGATTTGAAGGATAAGATTAGAAAGCTTTGCGAGTTAGTTATTGAGGAAATTACACAACAGAGAGAGGCAGTACGATTTCTCTCAATCAATATGCAGGAATCAATGAAACGTGCTGATGATATATGCAAGATTGAGAAGCAAGTTGATGAAGTACAGAGAGAGATTGTGACTCTACTCTATCCTGCAAATATTCCCTTTGCTGTTATCCTGAGATTTCGTGACTTCATCAACATGATAGAAGATATCTCCAACTTTGGCGAAGATGCCGCAATCACAATTAGAACATTATCTCTCACATTGAATATGTGATATAGTGGGTGTCTAAGATTGACAGATGATGATTCGAAACTTCCAGTGGCAGTACTGGTTGGCGATCGAGCTATTGTCTGGAATCCTGAAGATGGAATGCTACTCTATGAAGCGGGCTACTTCGGTCAACCCGTAGGGATACGAAAACCTAAGTCCTCTGTATTTGATAAGCCTCTTGAACTCTCTCTCTTAGAGTGCACTTATTTGACCAAGAAATCACGACTTCAAGTGCTTGACTCTAATCATCAAATCATTAGCATAGACCGCCTCTTGGAATTAGGTACAAAGATATCTGATGATTTTAAGGATAGATTCTTAGTGTATAGTCAACTTCGTGATAAGGGATATATTGTACGACCCGGCCTGAAATTTGGAACTGACTTTGCAGTCTATGAAAAAGGTCCTGGTCTAGATCATGCTCCATTTCTTGTTCATGTTATTCCTCAGAAAGATGGTGTAGTACCACTTGATATTGTTCGTGCAGGACGACTTGCTACGAGTGTAAGAAAACGCTTTATCATTGCAACAGTAAAAGAGAATGGTGAGATTGCACATTATTCTTTCGTCTGGCATCGTCCATAGCGCCAATACTATCCATAAGCAAAACAATTAAGTTGGCAATCACGATGTGTGATATAACATCTAGCCCCGAGGATGAATCCTGATGGCTGATAAAGCTGAAAACGCAAAGGCATTTGGTGTACTGCTTGCTGAGGCATGGGAGAAGACCCCCTCTTTCATCTGCAGTAACGATGATTATATTTACTGTCTCTTTCCAGTTGATGAAACAAAGGCACAGTGGGTTGAGGTATCACTCACTTTTCCCGATGGATCATTAGACAAGAAGGAAATTGACTCAGTAAAGGCAATTGCATTACTAGTCGAAGAGCTCAAAGTGCTCCCTACTTATGGTGCTGAATCTATTGTAACAACTAAGGCACAGCTCGATGAGGTTGCAAGTCGATTAGGCACACTAACGTGAATCTTGCACTAACTAGATGGTCTGTGTTGTCAGACCCGTAATCACTGCGGATGGAATCGAGAATGCCAGAATCAATTGTTGAATGTCCTTCTTGCGGTCATGAAGTACCCGAGGGTAAATTTTGCAAAATATGTGGAGAACCATTACCTTCGATAGAAACTGATCAATCTTCCACTGATATCATTCGATCCAATGAAGAATTTGTTGAAACTGATTCAAAACTTGATGAGATTGCAGCTCCTCTTCCTCATTTTGATGTTATCATAGATGATATGGATCATGATTCATCTGCAATATTACTATCTCAGGCAGAGCTAGAAGTTATTGATGACGAACTGGAACGGATTATTGAGCAGACTCGTGCAACTAGACAGGCACTTCGACTTCAGCAAGCTGACAGAACTCTTCTAACTCAACATGCTGAAACACTACGTGATGAGTTTGAGCGACTTAAGCAACGGAAGCATGAATTGACTTCTGTTAAACAAAAGCTGGTTCTGCAACAGCTTCTGGAGGCTCTCGATACATACGAATCAAAGCAAACAAAGCTTGACGAGATCTCAGGGACATTAGACAGAGAGGTCTACCACGAGCAACGTGAGGAGATTATGACTAATTTAAAGAATCTGCGATCTAATCTTAAGAGCTCGATAAAGACAGCGAAGAAATGGTCGAGAGGGATTAAGAGTTCCTTGAAAGCACTCCAAAAAGAAAAGAGTCGACTTGATGCCAAGTTCAAGATCGGTGATATTTCTAGAGTAAAGTACGAGGAGTCTATGGCAAGACTAGAACGTGCAATGCGGGTCATTGAAGGAGGTCAAAGGCGACTAGATGAATTACTTGGTATAGCAATGAAGAGATGAGTAAGACTAGTTAGAAATATGATTTTGGAGCGAAGTGTTATGATACCCGGTGAAAAAGAATGTACTGCACTTTGTAGAAATTTCAAATGTACCAAACAACCCTCTGCTCTGAAATTCCTTCAAAAAGGAGGTAAGAAGACTGCTTGGTGTGCCTGGATAGATGAAGAATGCGACGGAGCATGGTGCCAATTCTCAAAATGCTTTGAGCGACGTATGCTTGATGATGGAACTTGCAAACCTTTAGGCAAAAAAGTAGTAGAACCAGTGGTATCATCCAAAGATGATGAATATCCTGATGCCATCCCAAAAGATATAGCAAAGAAGTTTCGTATTAAGTAGTAAGGCTTCTTGGTCGATTCAAAAACGCCCAAAACGTCTATAAGCATCACGAAATCCAACGCATATAGCGAAGGTGTAACTAAATTGCTAGAAGAAATTCGTCCTGAAATGAGAGCTCTCATCTACTTTATGATTGGCATCTCACTACTTGGAATTGGTATTATACTTGGCCAGGCTGCCTTCGCAATAGATTTTATGACCGGACCATAGAAGTCAAGACATACGTCTACTAGGTGGTAGTGCTTGACACGCCTTAATGATATCTTACAAATGCTATTGACATTCGATGGTATCTCTCGCAAGTTTGTACTTCCATCAATTATTGACAAACTTCGTGCAAAATCATTCAGAGGTGACACACCTCACAGTCTTGGAGAAGACTCAGCTGCTATCGCTACGAATTCCGATGATGTTATCCTTCTGACAACTGATGCAATCGTTGAAGATTTGTGTCTGCAACATCCCCGCGCTGCAGGTTTTAATGTGGTCTTAGCAAATGTGATGGACATCTATGCCGCTGGCGGTATACCTACCTCCTTTGCTGTGGCGTTGTCTTATTCTGACCAAAAAATTGGTGAAGCTATACTTGATGGATTGATATCAGGCTCTCATACTTTTAGAATACCCATCGTACGTGGTCATACCAATCCGCGTTCTTCATCTACTTATGTTGTTGGTTCAGCCACTGGCTTTATAGAAAAAGATAGTCTTCTTACAGCCGGCGGAGCTCATGAAAATGATCTACTTATTCATCTCTTTGATAGCGAAGGTATGCGAGGTTCTCATTATGACCTTGGATGGGATTCTGTCACCAATCGAACCTCTGACTCTGTTGTAAAACGATTATCAGTTATGAATGACTTGGCGAATAGAAAATTGGTAACTGCATCAAAGGATGTATCAGTGGCAGGGATTGTAGGGACTGCATCGATGATGCTTGAATATTCCGGAAAAGGTGGCGTTATAGATCTTGATGCAATAGACAAGGTTCGCCCCAAGGAAATCCCCCTTGAGGATTGGCTTCGAATGTACATCTCTTTGGGTTTTTTGCTATCTGCCAAGAATGAGAATTTTGCTGAAATTAAACGCGTGGCAAATGCGCATGATCTTAAAGCATGCAAAATTGGAATCGTGGATGAAAGTAGGATGGTCAAACTAAAGATGGGTTCTGAAGCGTGTACTATGTTTGATTATACGAAGGGCTCTGTTCTGACACCAAAGAACAATTATCAATGAGGGTGTCTGCGTTATAGTTATAATGTCAGTCTTTTCTACACATATGAAGTGTTCCAAGTGTCGTCAGAAAAAGAATGCAGTATTGTGGGCTGTCGAAAACCATCAAAGAGATCTTTTGCCACTATACGAATAATGCCAAGTGTATCAAGTTCTGGATTCAAGGTGAAGGACGCGAAGGCAAGGAAAACTTATCTCTGTGCTGACCACTGGAAGATTGTAAAGAAAGCTTTCAAGAAAGATACCAAAGCTGAGCGACTCCGTTGGGGGCATTAGATACTTTCTTCAAAACAGTGTATATAATCAATTCCTATCTATGAGGTATTAAAATGACAAAGCATACAAAGGCCAAGGAACTTGTTCCGGACTATAAATTATGGTTTGAATTCGAGGGAGAGTATATCTTTGGTAAAGGTGCTTGTGCAATACTAAAAGCTGTTCACGAAGAGGGAACAATTACTAAAGGAGCTCAGAAACTGGGAATGTCCTATAGGTATGCTTGGGGCGTCATCAAGAAGATTGAAACGAAGCTAGGTTGTCAGCTTGTTAAAACCTTTAAAGGTGGAACCACCGGTGGCGGTGGAGCTCAGGTCACTGCTGAAGGCCTTCATCTAATCGAATACTATACCCAACTGAATAAATCCGTTGAGTCTATTCTAAGTCATACTGACTCGCTCAAATTATGAGAATCGCAGAACAATGGCATCATTTGGACATTTACTCAGACAGTCAAGGCACATTATGCAGTCCGGACTGTGCATGTGTTGATACGGATATCGTCTGATTCGGATATTCATTGGACACGCAACTTCGCAGGCATTGCATGTATCAGGTGTACATCTAGCAGGATTTCTCCCAATACCAATGAGTGCTTCCTTTGCGAAGACGCTATATAACCATCCTGCTGGACAAATCCATCTACAGAACCATCTTGGCACCCAATATGAAACTACAAAGATGAAAATTACAAAGGCAATCTGAAGGAGAGCCAATCCCCACAGGGTGACATACCAAAGTGTCCCTATACTGTATGGCCAATCCACTCTCGTAAGAACAACAAACAAGATATACGCTGGATTGAGCGGTGAAAATGCATCGTTAGCAAATTCACCTAATGCGGTAACAAGAGCTTCTTCTGTTCCAGTGAATCTGGCATATCCCACCCATATGGCAAGACCAGTCACTATTAAGAAGATGTACATCTTGATCTTTCTGAAGTCGATTTCTGTATTTGGTGAAGGGCGAACCTTGTTTTGTTTTGGAAGAGTGATGAAATCTTGGATTGTACCGATTGGACAGATCCAACCACAAGGAGCTCTTCCAATGAAAATCAGAATTATAATCATAGCTCCCAATGTAAAGAACGGAAATTGCCCTGTTGTGAATGTAAGTTGAATTGTATCAAATGACCCTGCAATTACAGCAAGTGGAGCTTCAAGTGGTGACAGTATGGGTAGTGTTGGCAAGACTGACTGAACCTGTAACCAAAATGCTGTGATATATTCTACATTCCATGCCGTGAAAATGTAGCCATAAATCCCAAGAAAGAATACAATCTGCACAACTCTTCGTAGCATTCTAATATTTAAAATGAAACCAAGAGGATTTCTTGAGGTCCTCTCACCTTTTTCCTTGACCTCTTTCTTAACTGGCTCTTCGACTTCTGTTTCTGGTTCAGTTATTTCTTCTTCACCAGTGTCATCTAGCCTTTCAGCGTCTTCAGTCATTGATTCATTCCTTGCCTTGGGCTCTAATAACGCCGAGAATTTGTGCCTGATTAAAAACGTTATGCTGGATTGAAGTTACTCTACATTGATGCAAATACTATCATCTTGTAATACTCTATACATAACTTATCTGTATCACATCTGATTCCATGTTGAAAAACATGATGAAATTACCCGACGTTGGTGGTGCATTGATGACAATAAGATGAGAGAAAGTCTCCGACCATACGATATTACTTTCTGGTGGCTCTTCTTCTAGACTCAGTGATATACTTAGGCTGTATCCAGTATTATCTACCACAATTTCAAATCCTTCAGGAAGGTATACCTCGATTGTTGTGTTATCAAGTTCGCCTGTGTCTATCATTCTTGTAGCATTCAATATCTGCTGTGCTGCAAGATTGGCGGTCTGGACCCGCTGAGTCGTGGTCATCAAATCAATTGAATAGACTAATACTGGAATACCAATAATCACTGCTGTTGAAAGTCCAATAGCAATGAGCATCATTTTCTCTAGAGACCTAGATACCATACCTATCTATCCGTCAAACACCCACATAAACTACTCTACTCTCCTTTGGTACTAGGAAGGTTTTATGTCCCTTTTTACCAATGAAGGATAGGATGAAATCATGGAGAAATTGATACCTGTTCATATAGGTCTCACAGGTCATATTGATCATGGAAAGACTGCTCTTGCTAGGGTCTTGAGTGAACAGGTTTCAACAGCTGGTCTGGATAGACATCCTCAGGCACAACAACGTGGAATCACCATTGACCTTGGTTTCACAATGTTCATACTAAACGATTTTCTTGTGACCCTTGTAGATGCACCCGGTCATGCTGACCTTATTCGAAGTGTTGTTGCCTGTGCAAATATTATAGACTCTGCAATTCTTGTTGTTGCTGCTGATGAGGGACCAAAGATACAGACCGGAGAGCATCTAGTAATTCTCCGTTCATTAGCAATTGACTCCATTATTATTGCGATTACTAAGACTGATTTGGTGAATCCTGTACAGGTTTCTAGAATTCAAAGTCAGATGAAAGAAATTGTCCAGGACCTTGATTTCCGTAAGGTCGAATATGTGCACCTCTCTGCACGTACCGGTGCTGGAATTGATGATTTACGAAAGGCCCTTCTTAGAATATTGACTCCACGTCCCCGTGATAAAGAAGGTCCGCTCTTAATACCTATAGACCACGCATTTCCAATAAAAGGACATGGCACTGTTGTGACAGGTACAATCTTACGAGGTACATTGATGACTGATGATCTCGTTGAGATTGTCCCTCTGGGTCAAAAGGCAAAAACTCGATCGATACAGACTTTTAGTCAGAGTAGAACTACAGCTGCCGCAGGAGACCGCGTGGGTATCAACCTGCCTGATATTGATCACTCTCAGATTACTAGAGGTGATTATCTTTGCACACCTGGCACTATTTCAAAGTCGGACAGTCTCTTTATTCATGTATGGAAAAATCCTCTCTACAAGGGACAGATTACTAAAAAAATGATAGCAAATGTTGCCATTGGTATGCCAATGGTTAATGCCCAAATAGTGCCTTATACCACAATGGATGAGATGAAGATTGTACTCGATGTTGCTACTACCACTGAATTTGATGCTGGATTATCTCTACAACGACCAATTGCGATAGATACAGATTCAAAGATACTTCTTCTTCGAACCGACCTTCCACCATCTCAAATGCGTATCATTGGCTCAGCATCCATTCTTGAAATAAGTGAAGGAATACATTTGCGTAGAAAGAAGATGCGTGTTGGTCAGGTCCAACGGCTCAGAGAGAATGATGTTCTTGTAAAGGGTCTTGCATCCAATAGGAGGACAGCTGAATCTTTAACAGGAGTAATGGTCTATACGAATCGTAATATACAAGGAACTATTCGCGCTCCCTTTGGAACGAGAGGAGTAGTATCTGCCGCTTTCAAGGCTCCTGTTAATGAGAATGAGCAAGTATACTACGAATGGCTTGTAGAGGAGGAATACCGTTTTGGATCCAAATGAGATTGATAGAATTCTGGAAAAGACAATTCCCGAGAGTATGGCTCACAGAGGTCGAACTACAATTGATGCTTTTCTAGCTCCTGTACGGGATACCCTCAACAGACAGCTTTTTCCTGACACCTCATTGACTGATTCTCAAATTGATTTCATGATAAAGATCCTCTCGTCTATGGACACGGATAAGGATCCTAAGGCAGTACGAGTTGGAGAACGTGAAGCAAGAGTCTTCTCATCATATGTTGAGAGTCTTGCTGCTGGATTCAATCATGGCGTAGGCAGAAGTGGTGAGTTGAATGCACCTCAACCAAAAGCTGTGGGCGCTTCTATTATGCAGCAGGTGGCAAATAATGTGGCTCTTGATGCAATTCGAAAACTAGGACTAAGTAACTGTCGTGCGGGTCTAGTCACTCCTGTTTCAACCGGAATGAGTCTAGCACTTGTATTCGGAGCCATCAGAAGAGAACTGGGCATCAAGAAAGTTCTCTATCCTCGTATTGATCACAAATCACCACAACGAGGTGTTTCATTTGTTGGTCTTGAAGAAGTACGTATACCTACCTGCCTTGAGGATGACGCAGTACGTGTTGATATGAGTGCACTTGATACTGCGATATCCAAGACGAGTTCGTGCGCAGTCCTCGCCACAACGACATTCTTTCCTCCGAGAGAATCTGATCCTGTCAAAGAGATAGCGAAATCTTGTGCCGAACATGATATTCCTCTTGTTATCAACAACGCATATGGTGTTCAATCTCAGAAGATAATGGAGTCAATTCGATCTGCCGTAGATGCTGGACGCGTGGATGCAATTGTTCAGAGTAGCGATAAGAATTTCCTGTGCCCCGTTGGAGCATCAATTGTGGTGTCTCCAAATCCAGAAATCATCGAGAAGACTTCTAACACCTATGCTGGACGTGCAACAGCTGCGCCCATTATTCAGACACTTGCTGCATTATTAGCTCTAGGCAATGATAATTACCGAGCCTTGCAGAAACAACAAGAAGAAAATGTTGTTCTATTGAGAAGTCGACTCGAAGAGATTGCATCTGCTCTCAATCAACGTGTTCTAAATGTGGAAAACCCAATAGCTTGCGCAATCACAATGGACAACATCGATGTAGAAGAACTCGGTGCAAGACTCTACAATGAGCGCGTGACCGGCCCACGAGCAGTTCCTATCGGTGGCTATGGATCTTCGATTGATACATATCCTCATAGCTATATTGTCATGAATGCTGCAATTGGTGCGAGAAAGATTGATGTTGAACAAGCTACGACTAAACTCTATAAGCAAGCTAGTACATTAAGTAAAAGTCCTTGAGGGAGGGCCTGATAAGTGGATGAAACAGACGAAATGGCTGTGGTTTCAAAGACTCAGAAATACATCTCTGAAGACTCCTCTACTGTCTTCAGGATAGCTTGGTATCAAATTGCTTCGAAACCCAACGTGATATTGGAAGAATATAGTGAAGCTGAAAGTCATCTCTTTCAGGGACAGGCTAAATTCTCTCTTCAGATTGGCGGTGAGAAGGCCTTCACAACTATTACAGTTGACGGAAAACAATCCTCGGCAGAACTCCATGCTCAAGGAAATGATGAAGTTGCTCTGAAAATCTTTCTTGATCAATTAATGGAGGAACTACAAGACTCGATTAAGAAATACGAAGCATTGCCTGAAGAGGATAAAGGAAAACTCAAACGAGCTTTAGTAGCAAAAGCATGCTGGGATCGTTTAGTGCATAAAATCTTGAAAAAGGCACCTCTCAGCGAAATTTACTATCAACTTGCTCACGGTCGTGAAATGATGATTAAGGCCACAGAAGGAGAAAATGGTGTGCATCCTCTGACCTTGACAACCTCCGGATGGCTCAATAGGATTGAATCATTACCTCGTGATGAAACCTTGCCCGGTAACATAGCAACAGAGCTTGCAAAGAAAAGCATCGAATGGAAAAGAGGCACCCAAGAAGTCATAAAGCGTTATCTTTAGATGACATGACCTTGCACCTTGAGCATATAATTCATTCATTATTGGCCTTCTACAGGGCTGGTGGTCCGGCTCCGTGGGCTTCAAACCCATGATCGTGCAAGCGATGAGAGTTCGATTCTCTTAGGAGGCCGCCATCTTATTTCTTTGTAACCTCTCTTTTCTTGATTATGAAAACTAGAACATGTTCAAAACTAATGCACAGTAATGCAAGAAATTTACAGACAATATCTCACTCACAACAACCTATCTAAATTACTGCGCAAAATTTTACTTATGCCTTTCAGCGGAGTTCCCCTCTCAACTCCGTCTCTCAACACGCTTCTTCTTATCTCTGAGACCTCTCTTTTACCTCTAAATTCAGGATGCTCCTTGAGGAACTCAGACACTGTGCGTCTTGTTACTATGTCTATTTGTTCAAATTGAGTGAAGGTGACTAACTTTGGTTTTGGTCTTCTAGCGGGAACTAGTTCTTCAAGGCTTTCAATAATCTCTGGTATGACTGTATCCAGACTTTGTGATGCCATGTCGATTTCCATGATGGCATCATCCCACATGTATCTCCTACCAGGTAAGTCAAATCGATCATGAATTCCCTCGATAACACTTTCTGGTATTCTGGTACCTTCACGCTCTCTATTCCATTTCAGAGCAATTGGCAATGGTGTAGTCACATGAAGCGTAGCATACCCACATCCCTTCTCAATTGCTATCTCGAATAACTCATGTCGCATGCTTGTATAATAATTCGTGTCGTCATGAATAACACTCATTCCCGTAGCAACCAATTCTCTAACTCTTGCTTTTGCTCTCTGTCGAACAGGTTCTTCCTTCTCGGGCTTCCAATCCTTATAGTATGCATCATCTCGCCAAGTGTCCGTACTAACAATCTCAACCTTGTTGTCGATGGCTTTCACAATTGCATCTGCGAGTATTGATTTTCCAGATGCTGGAAGTCCACACAATACTAGGATGAATTGATTCATGATAATCTATGAAATATAACAAAATCCAGCAAATGAATGTAGTGTATAGAAAAAGATGGGAAGAGTAGCTGGGACTACACCCAACTACTATGGCTTAATTGTAATCTTTAGGCTATTTGCAAGGTCCTTGTATCGATTTCTGACAGTAACTTCAGTGACGTTTGAAGCCTCAGCAATCTCACGCTGAGTTCGTCTGTCATCTTCAATAATACCTGCAATATAGAGTGCTGCTGCAGCAAGACCACCAGGATCCTTACCTGCAGTAATTCCTCGTTCTCTAGCTTCGTTGATGATATTCATAGCTGTCTGAACAGTCTTACCATCAAGTCCTAAATCAGCAGAGATTCTTGGCATGAGATCATTTGCTGAGGGAATTGGAACTTTTACGTCTACATTTCTAAGGATGAGTCTAACGCATTGTCCCAGTTCCTTTCTGTTAACTCGAGCTTCAGTGACAATCTCGTCAAGTTGTCTTGGAATCTTGTGAATTCTGCATGAAAGATAGATTGTAGCGGCAACCATACCTTCAATGCTTCTTCCTCTTACCAAGCGTCTGTTTAATGCCTTGCGATAGACAAGTGCAGCAGTCTCTTTAGTTTCTTGAGGAATCCCAAGCTGTGAAGTGAGTCTGTCCATCTCACTCATAGCGATGCTAAGATTTCTGTGTTGTGAGCTATGAACGAGCGTCCTGATCTGCCATTTTCTCATTCTATAGATTGCAGCGCGACTCGATGCAGCAATAGCTCTGCCATTAGCATCTCGGTCGCTCCAACCAATAGTCGTAGCAAGACCCTTGTCTGCCATTGTAAGCGTCATTGGGGAGCCTGTTCTGGCTCTTGCATTTCTCTCTTCTGAGGTGAATGCTCTCCATTCTGGTCCGCTATCTAATACTCTCTCATTGAGCACACAACCACAAGAAGTACAGATTTGTTCTCCTCGTGTCTGATCCTGATAGAAATCGCTGCCACCGCACACTGAGCAAACAGTCACACCCTTGCTAGTATTAGTGGAAGCACGTACTGGTCTTGCCATTTTTGTCACCTATATTTTCCCCCTCTTGATATATGGCGGTCTAGGTACCTCGTATCCGAATTATACAATCGCGATTTGAGAGGGAATGCTTCCCAAAGCGCGCAATTCTACATATATAAGTCTAAGCATGAAAGAGCTATCGCACCATTGCCTTATTGATAATTCTTCAAGAGAGTATGTTATCCTCAATAGTATGTATAACACTATTTTCTATGGGAGGATAATTTTTCCAAAGACCGATGATAAATCTTCATCTGCACCATGCAAAATAAGTCTTCGCAGATGTGACTGGAGATACTGTTCAAGTTCATCAATGGAATGTAATGTTATTCTTAGTGTAGTATCTGCGTTTGAATTGGTAATCTCGACCTTGGCATCATGCCCTTGCTTCCTGATTTTTTCAACTCGTTCAAGCGCTAATCGGATTTCTTCCCAACTTGTCAGATAATGCTCATCAATACTATCATTTTGCAGAAACACTACTATCCACCAACGACTTTCTACGTATCATTTACACCTTGATAGAATATAATCTCCTACAAATATGGAGGGATTTCTGATGGGATTTTACTTACAAAGAATTGCAGAGGTTTTAGACGAATCTTATGTTGTAACACTCAATATCCAAAAAAGAAAGGGTGAGGAATACGTCTGATTAAGAAAGGAAGTCCAGCTTTGTGGGGGAGCTGAAGCAGTGAGATCATCAGACGTGTTTCCTCATCAATAATGACTTTTACTCAAGACATGCCATCTGTTTAATTGCTGACTCGGGGATTATGTGGATGTTGTCATAATATTCTTCACCAGAGTCAACTACGGTCTTTGAAAGGGCTACCTTGAGAAGGCCATCGTTCTTGCCTAATAGGTATCCTGCAACATATTGTAAGGGAACCTGCATTTTATCTGCTTGATCTTTTGACATTGCGCAGCATTCCATTCCTGGACTCTCAAAAATGACCTCGACCGTCTTGTGCTCTTCGCACGCTGCATGTCGGATCAGGTGCTTGGTTCTCTCTGATATTTTCTTGCTGCCAGATATGCTCTCAACCCTGCCTTCATCATAATGAAATGGGTCTCCAGTAAGTCGATGTACAGCAGGGGCCAGATAGAGTGTTTTCTCCGAGAGCTCTGCAACCTTCTCGTCTCCACCATCGACGAATCGTTTGTCATTGCCTTCTCCCACGAGGTATCTAATTTTAAAGTGCTTTGCATCAACTTTTTTCTTCTCATCTTGTTCCTTGATAGTGACCATTGTATCTTCCCACATCTCAATGGGTGTGAATGGATTCTTTGCTACTTCCATCATCAGTTTCACCAACATAGAAATATTATTAACTATAGTTAGTACACAATAGTTAACTTATAAGGTTACTGCAATAAGACCTGTTATCAACGCGAAGGAAATTTAGAATGATACAATATCTTTTGATTATCTCTACCTCGGCTCTATTTGGTCTGCAACACAGTGGTGTTTCTTCTCTTAGAGTCAAGAATTGGATTATCGATAAATATGGAAGACAAAATTATGCCAATATTTTCACTATCACAAGCATAGTTATGTTCTTACTTGCTTTCCTTTCAGTGAACTTCTGGGATTGGCTATATTTTCTCTCTCCCCTCACTTTCTGGCAGACTATCCTGCTTATGTTGGGTATAGTCATAGGAACTGCTGGCATATTAGTAGCCACTAAGGCTTCTTCAGTTATCTCAGTTAGTACCGTGGCAGATATGCGCACTGATAGAAACGCAGAGCTTGTCACTGATGGAATCTATGCTCGTATTCGCCATCCACTATATCTCGCAACTGTCTTAGTCTTTTCAGGGATGGCACTGATCTATCCTTTTCTAAATGTCATTGTCTTTGCATTGTCTATGATTATCTATACCATGATTGGAGCTTTTTTCGAGGAACGAAAACTTATTCTCCACTATGGTGATGAGTATCTTGAATACATGACGCAGGCTGGATTCATTCTTCCTCGATTTTAATTGAGGATTTACTCCATCCCTTTTTGAATCTTCGAGAGATGTCTGGACTTCTTCACTGCGTCTGGCGAAATTTCATAGACTTTTCCTTTTTCCACGACATAGTGTTTAATTCGTATTTCAGGAGTAAAATGTCGTCGAATATCTTCTAAGACATAATGCAATTGGATACAATGAGGGCTTCCATCAGCAGTCAATACTGCAACATCGTTCATGTTTGCGTACCTCACAATCGACGCAATCTTGAATCCTGCCTGATTCACATGAATCTCTTCCAAGCAGACGTTTAGAATCACATACCCGCCATCTCTCTGAGTAAGTTCATCGACAATCTCTGGAAACCTATCCATGCAACTACCAATGAGTAGAAGTCTTCCTTTACTTCTTAATCTTGAATCTCCCACATTGATTTTCATCAAGTCCTGCGTTTGAATTGAGTCATCTTTCAAGGCTACCATTTCCTTCTTACTGGAGGCGCATCATCTTTCTCTGGCGCTGCTCTATGTTCTCCGAGATGCGGCGCAACGCGAGCAATGATATCTCCTTCAAAGACATAATTCATACGACTCAGAGATACGATGGTCCCTTCTATTGGTGTGGTCACATCCACCTTTTCTTGCACCTTTCCAATTACTATCTCGTTCAGAATTGTTTCCCCAAGATTGACTCGAGGTATAAAGAATCCTTCACTCTCCACATTGATATTAGTGAGTCTACCACTAAGGATCACTGAGGTCTCTATCCTCTCTCCGGGAATCATGTCTTTTAGTCGCATGAAGTTAAGAATAGCCTCCCTGACTTCAACTGCTGCTTGTGAATCTACTTGATCACTATCCCCTCGCATCTCAATTGAAATAACAGGAATTCCTTCATGAGCGGCCTCTGTTGAAAGACTCCCCCTCTGGCCTGCACTCTGTACCACAATTGGTAATGCAATCTGTGAGGCAAGATTTCTCACATGGATATATTCTCTATGCATTGCCACAATATGGCTTATGCAATTCTGCCAGCCTGTTCTCAAGTGAATGATATAGTCTGCTTGCGCTGCTCGTCTCCAAATCTCCCAGGCAGTTCTCTCTGTGACTGTACCATGTTCATCACCAGGAAATACAGAGTCGAGGTCCTTGGAATCTAATGGAGAAACTTTGGTTCCCAGTCTGAAGGCTAATGGATTAGCTACAGGAAGCACGGTCACAGAACCATCAACTCGTTCCAAGCTCTCAAGATGTTTCATTATCAGATAGCTTGCATACACATCGGTTGCAGAACCACCATCCATTGCAGCAATGATCAGGAGGTTGGGTCTCTCATCACCAAATGTATAGAATCCAAGCGTTGTACCTGTCTTTAAATCGATATCAACCGCATCAACGACTGCCTTGACCATGTAAAGACCTTCTCTCGACTGATGTAATGATTTGAGTCTATCTGCATAAGAAGCGGTGTATGACCTTACATTGCCATTTTCAACCAAGCATCATGATAATTAAATAGAAAGATGTCGGTCTTAAAGACTCGGTCTAAAAATGAATCGTGTCGACTCAGAGCATATTTACTATTGATAGCAATATGAGGAAAGTCGAAGATATCTTGGTGTCCACACATTACTGGATTTCCAATCCATGCAATTGGAGTTCCTCCCTGTACAAGATCTATGCCACTCATGGATAGATATGGCTCCCAACTTAGAAAAATGAACGATGGTTTGTATTTGACCACCGATTCAAGGGCATCTAGGGTCTCGATCCATTTTGGATAGGCAATGTTGTATCTTCCATCTTTTGCATCAGTGGCTACTATCTCTCTGTTAACAAGCGGCTTTAGCAACTCAGTAAGTCTTCCATCGCCACACATCACTTCTAATACTGGACCCTGATTATTTGCCGCTGCTAAAGCATTATTGATTATAGATGCAAGTTGTTCAATAAACTCTCTATTGTAGATTTGGAAAATCCATCTTCCGGAAATATTCGATCCACTGCAATATGATTTTACATCTCCTCTCCTCTCTAGCTCCTCGAAGAACCTCAGTGTTTCCAGATATGATAAGAGGTTATCATGGACATCTGTGAAATCATCATCTTCTTTGATTGCCATTTATGTAGTCATCCATGCAATGTATTCCGCGGATGACGTTGCTTGGCTTCAAAATACTTTCTAGTGCGGCAACTCTGTCTTTCAAATCTGTATTCAGTCAATAAGAGTTGACCATAGCTCTAATAAGTAACATTTGTCATCATTAGAGTGAGAGTGAATTAGGATGGATTGTGTTCTCGTCTACTAACAAATGCTCCTTTTGCGAGTCCTTTATAGAGGGCATAATCTTCAACTCTTCTAATCCTTCAGTATCAACAGAGGTTACTAGACATGAGTGATTACGCTAAGATGGAGAAGAAATGGCAGAAGCGATGGAAAAAGGATAGAATCTTTGAGGCTGATCCTGACCCTAAACGAAAGAAGTTCTTCTTGACAGTGCCTTATCCCTATGTGAATGGTGCCTTACACATCGGTCATGGTAGAACTTACACAATTGGCGATTTGATTGCACGTTATAAGCGAATGCAGGGTTATAATGTCTTATTTCCCATGGCGTCCCACATGACTGGAACTCCTATTCAAGGGATGGTAGACCGTGTCTTAGCTGGAGATCCTGTGGCAATCGACATGTACAAACGTGACCTACAACTTTATTTTGATACTGAGGAAGAGGTTGAGGCCCAATTAGCCAAGTTTAAGGACGCTGCAACCACCGCTGCATTCTTTGCAAAGGTAATCTCTGAAGACTTCGATGCTTTAGGATACAGTATTGATTGGCGTCGACGGTTCACTACCGGTGATGCGACCTATAACAAATTCATCGAATGGCAGTATCAAAAGTTCATGGAACGGGGGTATGTCAAACAAGGCAACTATCCCTTGCTCTATTGCCCAAAAGATGGCAATCCAGTTGGCGAAGATGACCTATTAGAAGGCGCAACTGCAAAGATAAAGGAGTTCACGGCTATTAAATGGCCTTTTGAAGATGGTTTTCTAGTCGCTGCAACTCTGCGTCCTGAGACCATCTTTGGTGTTACAAATATGTGGATAAATCCGAAGGCAAAGTATGTATGGGCTCTGGTGAATGGAGAAAAATGGATTGTATCTAAAGCTGCAGTGGAGAAATTAAGACTGCAAGCAAAGACAATAGAAGTTCTAGAGACCTTTCCAGGGTCAAAAATCATAGGAAAGAACTTTTGCGCAATTCATGACAACCATGAAATTCCAATCCTACCTGCTGATTTTGTAGACCCGAATAATGCTACCGGTGTCGTGTATTCAGTTCCTGGTCATGCGCCATTTGACTACATTGCGCTACGTGATCTGTGGGATGATCCTTCTGGTCTAACTCAATATGGAATATCAGCTGAAGACGTACGTAATATCTCGATTATCGGCATGATTGACATGAAAGGGTATAGTGAGTTTCCTGCAAAAGATGCTGTTGAGAAGCGTAACATCCAATCACAGAATGAAGGTGCCGCACTTGAAGAGGCGACTCAGGAGATCTATAAAGCCGAATTCTATGATGGTGTCATGCGAGATAACTGCGCTCAGTTCTCAGGTAGGATGATTAAGGATGTAAAAGATGATGTTGTCAAATGGTTGAGGTCTATTAGCAGAGCCGATGTAATCTATGAGCCTGATCAACGGCCTGTAATTTGTAGATGCGGTGCTAATGTTCAGGTGGGCGTTTTTGCCGGGCAATGGTTCCTAGATTACCAGAGTCCTGGATGGAAAGAAACCGCTGAAAAGGCTCTGAATGAGATGAGTATTATCCCTGAAACATTTCGAAATCTGTTTGAAGCTACTTTTGCTTGGCTGACCCAACGACCCTGCGCTCGTAAGCGAGGAATTGGGACCAGACTCCCCTTTGACCCTGATTGGATTATAGAGTCCCTATCAGACTCGACCATCTATATGGCTTATTACACGATAGCACATCATATCCACAATTACAAGATAAAACCCTCTCAATTACCCTATGAGTTCTTTGACTATGTGTTCCTAGGTAATGGCACTCCAGCAAAAGTGAGTAAGATAACGAAGATTGATGCAGCACTCTTGAAAATGATGCGTGATGAGTTTCTATATTGGTATCCAAACGACCGTCGTCACACCGCTCCTTCACATATCTCTAACCATTTGAGTTTTGCAATCTTCCATCATGTTGCTATCTTTCCTGAGAAGCACTGGCTGAAAATGATTAGTCTGAGTGAGCACATGAACATGGAAGGGAAAAAGATGAGTAAGAGCAAGGGAAATGTGATTCCACTTGTTGAGATTCCTGAGAAGTATGGAGCTGATGTCTTCAGAATCTACCTGATATCCGCCGCAGAACCCGGAACCTTGATGGATTGGCGTGAAAAGGATGTACCTACCGTGAGGAATCGGATTCAGCAATTTATCGATATAACTACGAAGTATGCAAAGAAAACGCCGCGTGTCTATACAAAGAAGGATAGGCCAACCTTTGCTACTCGATGGATGTTGTCTCGTGTCAATTCCATTGTTTCTATCTGTACGGAGATGATTGAGAGCTTCAAACTGCGAGAGTATGCCATCCATGCATCATCTGAGATGATACGTGCTATCAACTATTACCTGAATCGTGATAGTATACCCAAAGAAGAACGAGATGGGACAATGGCCTACGTGTGTGACCTCTGGGTTCGGTTAGCTGCGCCTATCATTCCCCACAATGCTGAAGAAATGTGGGCAAAGATGGGGCATGAAGACTATGTATCCCTTAGCCCGTGGCCAATTGCGGATAAGAAATTGATTGACAAGGATATTGAGATGGCACAAGAGGTTGTTGAATCCACTATCCATGACATTAGAGAGATTGCCAAATTATTGAAGGGTAAGAAAGTAAGCACCGTTCATGTCTATGTTGCTCCTGAATGGATGTTCAGTGCCATGAACAGTATTAGGAAAGCTAACATCCCTGCAATAGTCGGAGATATTATGAAGCACTTGATGGCAAATGAAGACTTTCGAAAACACGGTAAAGATGTCAAGACGATTGTGGATCGTATCGCCAAAGAGAATGGACTTTGGGATCACTCAGCAAGTGCAAAGGAAGAACTGATGGCTCTGAACGACTCTGCGAGACATATGGAGAAAGAAATAAACTTGAAAGTGATCGTGCATAGTTCTGTGAATCCTGATTATGATCCTCAGAACAAAGCACGATTCGCTCTTCCTGGGCGTGTATCTTTGTTCCTAGAATGATAAGGACATCGTATTGATTTCCTAAAGAACATCGGTTATGGCGGTATAGATACTAACACTATTAAACCGGTTTGTTTGCAGACCCGAAACGTCAAATATACTATATTACTTTATATTACTAGCCAATGGCCATAAGCGTGTGACCACGAATAATTCTAGGAGAATCCGGAATAATGCAGAGTATAGAATTGGTTTTACAGACGATGCTGATTCTCAGTTCACTTACTCTCTATGGAACAGTAGTGTGGGGACTTCTGCATTATTCTACTAAACAAAGTTATCGATACTGGGGACTAGGATGGATAATCTATTCAATTGGCGGTCTTCAAGTCGGATTCTCATCAGTGAAGGAATTTATTCCGATTGATATCTTAGGTTTGACATTTATCTACATTGGATCTACGTTAATCTTGCATGGTACGCGCGATATTCAGATCACTAAGAAGCAAATCTATGGGTATGTTGCAGGCGTTGTAACCATTCTCATTGTAGGCCCAATACATCTATTTCTGAATCTACCATATTACCTGATTTTTTCAGGTATTGGGTTTTATGTTATGTATGTATGCCTCTTGTCTGCAAAGACTGTATATGAATTCAAAGATATCACTGATATGTCAAAGATCTGGTTGACCTCGGGGCTACTTGTATGGGCTCTATCATGGATGATTTTCCCAATAGTTGCAATTCTTCCAGACATGTATTATTACATCATAACAATTCAACCATTTGGTGTTATTATTACTGGTGCCTCAATGCTCTCTCTTTTCATCAGTACTGTGACACAGAATCTTGAACAACAATATAGTGCATCACAGATCATGTCGAGTCTAATCCAACACGATGTTCGAAACTATATTCATGTCGCTCGAAGCGCGCTCGAATTAACTGAGGAAAAGACACATGTCAAAAAACAATGGCTTGATGTTGCGGTAAAGTCGTTAGATGATGCTGCATACTTTATCAACGAGATGCGTGACATCTACACAGTTCTCATACATCAAAAGTTGGAACATCAAAGTCTGAATCTTGCATCTATTGTTTCGCAAGTAATAGAGCGCGTGACTCAAGAGTATTCTCTCGATGCCACCCAAATTGACTGTCAGATTCCTAATGAATTAGAAATCAAGACTTGTATAGTCTTCAAAGAGATTCTATGGAATATCTTTGATAACGCATTCAAGCATGGTACCGATATCTTATACATTCGGGCTCCTGTCTTATCATATCCTAAAGCTCTCTTGGAGATTGATGATCGAAGTGGAGGACTCTCTGATGATATCAAGAATTTTTTCACCTCATCAACTTCGTTATCTCAGCAGGTGGTTCCTGGTTATGGTCTTGGACTTATCCTAATTAGAGGACTTACACAGCTCTGTGGAATTCGCCTTCAGATTGAAGATGTGATAGAGAATGGCTCAATAGTGGGTACAAAGTTTCTTCTCTATTCTCATTGAATCAAGTAGTGCTATTTTATCATCGGATCTGGAAGCTTCAGAGTTTCATGAGCCTTCTTCTCAAAGATCTGCTTGGATACATCCATCAGGCTTTTTTCAATGCCAGCTATGTTATTATTTGTTGCAACGACCATGTTCACCTTAGTGATAATACCTCTATCATCTGTCCAGTAATGGTGCAGAAGTGTTCCTCTCGGAGCTTCCACGCATCCGACTCCATCGCCTTTCTTTGGAACCACATCTGAGAGCTTCACGTCAGTATTAACAATGTCTGGATCTTTTAACAGGTCCTCGATCTCTTCAATAGCTTGAACAAGTTCGATGATTCTCGCCCAGTGATATGCAAAGGTGGCATGAATTGGTCTACCTAAGGCTTCTCTCATATCTTGAAGGGCTTCCTGAGCAATTGATGTTGCCATTTTATCAGCAACATTGACGCGCGCTAGTGAGTTTGCACGCCAGATTCCCTCGGGGTATCCTGCAGGAAGGTAGTAGATATGAGTTGCATAGCTATGGTTTGGGACATATTCACCATAGTACTTACGATAATCCTTTGGTTTGAAGTCTGCAATAATTTTGCCCTTAGGGTCCATAACCCTCAAGTTCCCATCATAAATCTCCAGATTGCCCTTGTTATGCATACCAAGATAGTATGTTGGAGTGACTGCTAGTTTAGTGATAGGATCCCAGTAGTCCTGAATGACCTTCTTTGCCAGAGTCATTGTTTCAAGAGTCTGTTCCTTTGCCTTTTCTACACGTTTAAGGAAGACATCTCGTTTCTCCTCGGAGAATGGATTGAGCATACCTCCGGGTGTCGAAGTCACAGGGTGGATTGCTTTTCCGCCAACTGCAGCTGCGAGGTCTTGACCAAATTGCATGACCTCTAATGCCATCTTTCCAACATCAGGCAACGCCTTGATAATCGCTACAACATTTCTCAGAGATGGATCTCCCATTGGTCCTGCGAGAAAGTCTGGAGCTGCTAACGCAAAGAAGTGTAGTGCATGGCTGCTATACTGTTTTGCATTTATGAGGAGTCTTCTTAGTTTAATAGCTGCGGGTGGTGGTGTCACATCCCAGGCTGCCTCTATAGCTTTTGTAGCAGCAAGGTGATGTGGCTCTGGACAGATTCCACAAATGCGAGGGGCAATACGTGGAGCCTCTTCAGCGAATCTTCCTTCTAGGAACTTTTCAAAGAATCGTGTAGAGGAAACATTGAACTGGACTTCTTTGACTTTTCCTATCTTGGTCAATTTTATCGTGAGTTCACCGTGACCCTCAAGTCGCGTGACTGGAGCGATTCTGATTGTCTTCTCATCAGTCAATTCTTTTTTCCACTCCTCTGTTTCTCGCGAATCTTCGATAGGTATGACGAAGCATAATCAGTGAAATAGAATGATCCTAGTGGATCTGGAAATGCCTTCTCAAGTTCTTCGGGGCTCATATCAGCAATGGCACCTAAGGCTGAGATGATCTTTGCTCCATGATCAGGTATCTCAGGTGGTGGTCCGAAGCATCCCTTGCACGGAGTATTTACTGTGGGACATTGCGCTCCGCAGAGCCCTATGGTAGCAAACCCAAGACATAGGTACCCTTGATCCAAGAGGCACTTGTTGGGATCGATATGGTCCTCATGGACTCGTTTGAATTTCTTAATACGTTTCTCCTCTCTTTCCTTTGGACACTGATCACATACAGTCTTATTTGGCAGGTCGTATGGTTGCCCATTGATTAGTGCAGTAAGTGCCTCAGCTGTATTATCACTCGTGGGTGGACATCCTGGGAGTCTTACCTCGAATCTCACAATATTGGGATTTGGTGTGATATGCTCAGTGAAACCAGGCAGATTCTCCTCTGGAATTCTCCCCTCTGTGATGGTGTCCGCTTTGAAGAATTTTCTCTCCAGAAGTTCCTGCAATTCCCACTGGTTACCCAGTCCCTGCACGCCGCCATATACCGAACAGGAGCCCCACGCGACCAGAATCTTACTCTTCTCTCGCATCACCTTAAGAAGATGTAGGTCTTCCTTTGTTCGACAACTTCCCTCAACAAATCCAAGGTGGATTGAACCTTTGGGCTTTGCCTCAAGATCTGCAAGTTTGTAATCAACTACCGCTGGCCAGTAGACTATCTCTAGCTCTGGAAGGACATCAAGAAGCTTTAGGTGTAGGTCTACAAGAGATTGGTCACAGCCCCAACATGAACTAAGCTGTGCAAGTGCAATTCGTTTGACCATATTAGTCAGCGCTCCTTATTGGATTAGGACCAAGTTTTTTAATTCGCTCAACCATTCCTGTAATTCCCTTTGCAAAGACATCACCCTCCGCGGCAGATGCCCATTGCAGGTGCACTCGTTCTGGTTCAAATCCTGCTTCTTCCAAAAGACTCCTCAGAAGCACAAAACGAGACTGTAATTTCAAGTTGCCAGAGGTGTAGTGACAATCTCCAGGATGGCATCCCGAGATGAGAACGCCGTCAGCTCCTTGATAGAGTGCCCTTAGAATGAAGGAGATGTCAATTCTTCCAGTACAATTAATTCGAATGATTCTCACATTAGAAGGCATCAACATTCTACTTGTTCCTGCTAGATCTGCTGCGGCAAAGCTACACCAGTTGCAACAGAACGCCACAATCTTGGGTTCGAAGGACTTCTTCCCTCTCGATTTTGCCTTACTTGTTGAGGTGGTTTTGGAACTTGTCACAGTCAACCACTGACCTCCACTAGTCTCTCAGGTTCGATTGTTTTAGACCTAATAAGCTTGCCCTTGACTGTTAGCATAAAATAATTATGAGGGAAAATAGAAAATAAATGAATTACACTGCTTGACTCAGTTCATGGGATAGATTTATGAAACATTGAGTAAAGTAGCATAGATAAAACAAATGGTGGGAAATCATTGATAGTTGCATTCATTATGGCAAAAGTAGAGTCGACAAAATCACGCAATATTCTAGAAGAAGTACGTGGACTGGATGAAGTTGAAGAAGCTTATTTGATATATGGTGCCTACGATCTCTTGATCAAGTGTGTCTTCAAGACTCCTGAAGCGTTGAGCTCATTTGTTGTCAACGGACTTCGTAAGGTAGATGGCATTAAGGATACCATAACAAATGTATGTGCATCTTGTGATTAGAGGATAGTACAATGAGTGAAGTCTATAGCAGAAGAGTCTATTCATTCAAACCACGTTTTGGATATCAACTAAATATGCAGGCTGCTGAGATAAAAGCAGCAGTCTTGAACATAGGTCATGAAGTCTTAGGAAACGAGTTTGATTGTGAGATTTTAAGTGAGAATGACAAGACTATCGAGGTTCGTTGCTCTGCAGCGACTGGTCAATTAGTGTATTCTATGGACACTCGTCTCATGGTAAAGATCATCAACTTCTGTGAAAACAATAACTTGGACTTTGCTGTCGATGACCTTGAGGTCAGAACTCACGACAGTGAAGAATGGATGTAGATTCTTATTCTATATCCAGTCCAAGCCTCTCAAGGGTCTCTCGAAGAGGAAGTCCGGTCTCCTTATTCCATCCTCGTGCATCATAGTATTCGTCTAGCATCTGGTCCAATTCTACGACCTCTCCTTCTGATGGACCTACAGGTGCTTTTTCTTTCGTCAGGCGCTCAGGAAGGCAGTCATCTTTTCGACTGATACCAAATCGAGCATTGAAGAGACGGTTGAGATTCACGATTCTCTCACCGATGATCTGAAGGTCTTCACTAGTAAGGTTGAGTCCATTATGGATTTTCAGTGCAAGAGCAATATCTTCATAGAAGAACTCTGGGGGAATTTGTGTTCCATATTTGCAGAGTCCTACGCTCTCTACCATTACCATGAAGTCCTCACATTCTTTCACCATAATGCCCTTGTATTTTGGATTAAGCCTGTCTGCCATTTCTGGTAGGTATTCTTCTCCAAAGCGTTTCTTAATATCTTCATCAAAACCTGCTTCATCAAGGACAGGAAATGCATAGAGATGGTCTGCTCCTCTTGCTGCGGTCACTGCGGCTAGCCCCATAGATTTCTGGGCTCTAGGTTCTTGTCCTGCAATCTCCTGCTTTTTCACCGCCATTACAAATCTCTCTGTTCCACGACCAATACGTCTAGCTGCCAAAGCACTTCCATCTGCGAGGATATCGCCAAATCCCTCTCGTAATGCTATCATCTTTGTCAGTTTGATGATTGATTCATGATTGCCCCAGCTCAGGTCGATTCCACCTGTGTCCTCCGCAGTCAGGAGCCCTTCGTCCCAAGCTTCCATTGCCCAGGAAATAGTTCCTCCAAGAGATATCGTATCTATTCCATACTGATTTGCTAAATGGTGACCGAAGAGAACTGCCTCAAGATTATCATTTCCACAACGTGATCCCATAGATGATTGTGTTTCAAACTCGGGAGCTCCTCCTTCAAAAGCATAAGGTCCTTCTCTGACTGCTGTGTATCTTCCACATCTCTGAAGACAAGACCAATCTGCTCGGGCCTTGACGAGGTACCGCTTATTGATAGCCTCGCCGCTTATCTTCTCATAACCTTCAAAGACTCCTTGTCGCATATTATAGCTTGGAAGTCGTCCAATATGTTGCATGAGTTCAACAAGGCTGGTTGTCCCATATTTCACACGCCCTGGAGTAAATGGATTTGCCAACATTCTCCTGTAGAACTCGTCCATATGTTTGAGATAGTTTTTAGTGTCTGCGACCTCAATCTTGCCTGTCCCTTTTACTGAAACTGCCTTTAGTCGCTTTGATCCCATGACTGCGCCTAGGCCTGACCTTGCTGATGCGCGATCTCGGTCATTCATGATTGCTGCAAAGCGTACAAGGTTCTCTCCCGCCTGTCCAATTGAGAGAGTCTTGCATCTTCTACCATGAGTCTTCCGGAGAATGACATCTGTTTCAAACACGTCTTTTCCCCACAGGTGGGACGCATCCAAGAGTTCTACCTTATCATCTTCAATATGCAAATATACTGGATTTGAAGACCTTCCAGTAAAGATGATTGCATCATATCCTGCAAACTTCAATTCAGAGCCATAGAATCCTGCGGCATGACTCTCTCCCCAGATTCCAGTGAGCGGTGATAATGCAGCTATCACATGTCTTGAGGCTTGGGGGAACATTGAACCTGTTAGGAGACCGGTAGCTATTCCCAGAACGTTCTCTTCGCCAAGAGGATCCGTGCCTTTAGGAATCATGTCGTAGAGTATCTTTGATAGGAAACCGGCGCCTAAGAGGTATTTGTTAACGAGGTCTTCATCAACAGATTTCTTGGTAATAGTTCCCTTTGTAAGGTCTACCCAGAGAATCTGTCCTCCAATACCTGTGATCATTCTTCTTCCTCCTTTGGATAGAGTACCTTGCTATATTTCTCATAGAGCGCGTTGATTCTCCCGTCTTTATCTCTCTTGGCTAGTTCTTTCTTTGTTGTCATGAATAATGCATCTGCTGGACATCTATCCACACACTGTCCGCATTGTATGCATTTGATTGCCTTGCCAGTATCAGGATGGATGTGGATTGCATTGTACGGGCAGGCCTTTACGCAGGTCCCAGTTCCATTGCATTTCTTATTGTTCACGATGACTATTCCTTTTGATGTCCTGCTCAATGCGCCTTCGGGACAAGCAGCAATACATGGTGCATCTTCGCAGTTGCGGCAGAACAATGGAAAATCCAAGGCCGGTTCTATTCTAAAAACCTGTACGCGGGCTCTCTCAGGACTGATGACTTTGTAATAGTACATGCTACAGACATTAGCACACACCATACAACCTGAGCATATATCTGGATCCCCAAATACGAATTCTAATTCGGTCACATTTTACTCTCCTAATGGTCTTTTTCCACTGCCCATTTTCTGAAATTTACCATGTCCTGGTTTAACCAGTATCTTCTCCTCTCCATAGACCTGTTCTCCACGGACAAAGGTCATCTCTGGGACTCCCATCATCGATAGCCCATCATAGAGGGTCCAGTCACACTTTGAAAACATCATCTCAGACGATATTTTCTCCTCCTTTGTGGGATTAACAAGTACAAAGTCTGCATCTGATCCAATCTGAAGTGTACCTTTCTTTGGATACATTCCAAAGAGCCTTGCTGGATTCTGAGAGGTTACATGTAGAAGTCGTGTATATGATATCCTACCTTTATTGATTCCTTCTGACAAGAGGACTCTCAGAATTATCTGTGTTCCGTCTACTCCAGACCACGCCTCTCTAATGTCATCTTTTCCTGCATCTTTCTTCTCTATGGAACAAGGCGCATGGTCACTCACAGTGATATCGATTGCTCCTCTCAAGAGTCCTGACCATAGGGCTGCTCTGTCCTCTTTTGTCCGCAATGGCGGGTTCATCTTACTCCTTGGCCCAAGACGGTTCATGTCATCTCGATAGAAGACTAGGTGATGTGGACATACCTCCGTTGTCACCGTTACTCCGCTCAGCTTTCCTCGTTCTATCTCAGTGAGTCCCTCTCTGGTCGAGACATGAGCAATATGGAGGTGCCCCTTTGTCGATCTAGCAATCTCGATGTTTTGTCGTATTGCCAGCTGTTCTGCGATATTTGGTCGCGCAAGAGAATGACTAATAGGCGCATCCCAATCATTCTCCATCTCTCTCATAAATTCATCAAGGATACCTTGATCCTCAGAATGAACAGTAAGCTGTGCTCCAAATTCAGACACTTCGCTTAGGCACTTTGTTATAACACCCGTATTTGCATAGTATGGTTCACAGGTGAAAGCTTTGAAGGCAGTAAGTCCTTGCTCAACAAATGATGGAATAATCCCAATGTTGCGAGCGTTCATCATCCCACCATAGAAGGAAAAATCAATAATCGAGGTTGCCTCACCGCGTTCAATCTTTTCTTTTACAGCTCTCTCTGTATCGACCTGATTAGTAAGAGGCATATCAATGACTGTAGTGACACCTCCTCCTGCTGCGGCCCTTGAACCTGATGAAAATGTTTCATGGGCCTGCATAAATGGATCGTCAAAATGCACATGTGCATCAATCAATCCCGGCATCAAAATCCTGCCATCTGCATCGATTATCCTCTCCGCATCGGGAAGATGCTCATCTGTTGCTATTATTGAAATTGTCCCATTAGCGACTCCCAAGCCTCCTTTCACGAGACCTGAATCAAGGAGTAGCTGAGCATTTTTAACAACTAAATCAACACTTCCTCTATCCTGTTGTCGTCGGTGTTTGGATGTCAGAGAGCTACTTATTTCATCCACCTCCTACCGGTGGAAACAGTGCTACAGCATCATTATCACTTAGTCTGGTTTCATATCCATCAAGTAGCTCAATGCGTTTTCCGTTCACCATACACGAATAGAATTGCTTCAGTTGTCCGGTTTTCGGATCAATAACAGCATGAATGAATCGATGACCATAGGTTGTCTTTAATTTCTCAAGTAGTTCTTGAATGGTCTCAGCTTCCATTTCTCTGTCTTTTGTACCGGTTACCTCTCTTACTGATGCAAAGAACTTTACAATGACTCGAGCCAAGGTCACACACTCAACCAGATGAAATATGTCTATGTGATTAAAACAATTGCCTTATGTCAGCGGTTGAGTAATAAGACAGAAATTTAGGAAAATTTACTAGAAATCCGAATATATTCAGAGTTAGGCGAGTTGTGAAATACTAAATGGAGATTGTCATCGTAGGTCACTTGAGCAGAGATCTCATAATTACACCTGAGTATTCTCAAGAGGCACTTGGTGGAAGTACTGCATATGCAATGCTTGCCCCAGCTATTGGTGCCTTTGGCACCGGAATCATTTCTAAAGTAGGAGCGGACTTTGAAGATGACTACCATACCGCGTTGAGGAGTTCAGGCATAAATCTGAGTGGGCTTGTAACAGACGGAAAGTCATCTACACGATTTGTTAACAGATATGATGCACTTGGGAATCGAACACAATTCGTGGAGGCTCTTGCACCTCGGATTCTTCCTGATGATTTCTCTGATGACCATCTTGATGCAACCATTATTCACTTCTCTCCTCTCACTCCCCATGAAATCGATATAGAGTGCATACGATCCGCAAAATCAAGTGGTGCCTTGGTATCTCTTGATGTTCAAGGTTATATTAGAGATATTGACTCCAATAAGAAAGTCATCCCTCGTGTTTGGGATGATCGTGATGAAGTGTTAGGATTGGTAGACGTAGTAAAATGCCACGAGAGCGAATTATTTGCCACTATTTCTGCGAAATCTGAACTGGCTGCGGCGAGCTATATCCTCTCACTAGGTCCCAGAATAGTCTTAGTAACTCATGATCATCGTGGTTCAGTTATCTATACCCGGAACGCACAGATTGAGATTCCACTTGTTTTAGCAAAGAAGCAGGTTGACACCACAGGTTGTGGGGACATCTATTCTATCGGATTTCTGATTGAATACATCCGTTCTGCAGGTGTAAGGCGTGCAGGACTTTTTGCGGCAACGTGTTCTTCATTTAATGTGGAAACAGTTGGTCCGTATAATATGCCATCGCGGACAATGGTAGAAAATCGCATGCGTAATTATATGCAGGCCTAATTGGAAACTTTTTTCTCATAGTACATCTTGTTGGAGCTAGGCGAGATTCATGCATGAAGATCTTGATCCCTTGATGGAAAAGTATCACATTGATGCGCTTCTCCTTTATGGAAATGCGTTTGAGAAACCAAACATCTATTGGTTGACAGGTTTTCGCTCCGGAGATGACATAGCCATCTTGAAGAATCGAAACGAAGCCCCTCTCGTTGGTTCGAACCTCTTGACATTGGAACGAGTCAAAAAGGAGAGTTTTATCACTCACACTCATGACCTCACTGAGGTCTATCTTCAGATACTCCGTGAGAACAAGAAGATTGTAGATAATCAAGATAGAATCTTCAACGATCTCTTGAAGGCAGAATTCTCTGGAGATGTACTGGGAGTACCGAAGGACTTTCCTGCGAATCTACTAGTTGTGCTTCAAGAATCTGGCTATAACGTCAAAGTGGTTCGTGATATTGTTGAGGAGGCACGAGCAACAAAGACTCCCAGAGAGATCAAGATAATCAAGAAAGCTGGTCTTGCAACGACTACAGCTATCTCTCGGGTCTTGGACATGGTACGTGAGAGCGATATTGGTCCAAACAAGACGCTAATGTACAATACCAAACCTCTTACAGTTGGCGATGTTAAACTTGCACTTGAGCACGCTCTTCTTGACCAGTATGCAGAATCGTCAGAGGATACTATCTTGGCTGTAGGGAAGAAGGGTTTCGATTGGCACTACCTTGGTGACCTTAAAGACAAACTAAAGGCCAATGTTCCCATAATCATGGATGTGTTTCCAAGACTCAAACTGGACAGGTATATCGCTGATGTCACTCGAACTTTTGTTAAGGGGACCGTACCAAAACAAGTGATGAAAATGTATGACGCTGTTCAGGATGCCGGGAATGCCACAATTGATGCACTCACTGATGGTGCAAATATCGATGATGTCAACCTAGCATGTTTCAATACTCTGAAAAAACATGGTTTTGACTCACAGCGACTCAATCCTGATGCGAAAGATGGGATGACCCATGGTCTTGGTCATGGAATTGGATTGGAAGTCCATGAGCAACCAAGCATGTATAATCGTGAAGACAATTTTTCCGAGGGACATATCATGGCAATAGAACCAGGAGTCTACCTTCCAAACTCGGGCGGTGTCCGTATAGAAAATGACTATGTCGTGACAAAAGGGAAAGCGAAACTTCTCACCACTGGTCTGGAGTCCATGTTGTTCCTGTGACAGAATCCGTTAGAACATCTAACTCTGTTATTCGTAATCAAGTGCGTAATATGGACACACAGAGATGCACATACCACATCCTTCGCATTTGCCATCATCGATGATGAAGAGGTCCTTCGCCTTGTCTACAGTGATTGCGTGATAGACGCATGACTTTTCACATAGTCCACATTTGGTGCATTTTTCAAGGTCAACGACAGGAGGTGGCTCCAGGCTAACACCCTTCTTCATATGTGCTAAGGCAAGTCCTTTGATATCCTGAATTGAGTCATAGCCGTGCCTGTCGAGCCAATCTTCTAATTGCGCTGCAATTTTTCCATAAATTGTATGACCCTCAAGAATTGCAGCTGTGCATACCTGTACCGCAGAAGCTCCTGCCATAAGAAACTCAACAGCATCCTCTCCGGTCATTATCCCGCCAACACCAATCACAGGAATTTTCACATTTGATGCAATGTCCGCGACACACCTCAGTGCAATTGGTTTGAGAGATGATCCACTCATCCAACCATATCCTGCGTCACTTCCCAACATAGGTTTTCCAGTCTCGATATTGATTCTCAGACAAGGGCCAAATGTGTTAATGGCTGCTATTGCATCAACATGAGGTTCTAATGCTTTTGCTACTTCGACTACATCCACTTTTGGGCTCAATTTTGCTACAATTGGTATATCAACAGCATCTCTCAGAGCCTTGGCAATATCGACATGTCCACCAACATAGTGTGTACTGAATTCAATTGCACGTATCCCTGCTTTCTCAAGTTGCGGTGCAATAATACTGACATCTTCAGGAGTATAGCCAACACTTGCTATAAGAGGTAATCCGGAACTCAAAGCGATCGGATACTCTCTCTCCAACCAAGTTTCTAGCGGCAACTCGCTCCAGAGTTCTGCATTGAGGATACCTCTTCTTGATCCTACTCTTCCCTGTTCCAGTGCAGCCATATTTGGCTTAGGTACATCTGCAGGCCCTATGCTCACCGTCTTAGCAACAAGACCTCCAACTCCTCCTGCGGCAGCATTAAGTAAGGTCATTCCATCCCTTGAAGTTGGTCCTGCAGCTGTGAAGACAGGATTTCTGAATCTGCACCCTAAGAATTCAATACTGATGTCTGCCATAATCACATAACTGGTTATTCTCAGACATAAACCATTCCCCTGTTATTCTCAACCAATATAATGTATAGTTGTAATCATGTGATGATATCTGCTGGCGTAATATCTTCGACATCAATACCGATTGTCTGTAGTCGCATTAAAGCGATCTCATATGCTTTCAGGACATCAGCTTTGGTTATGTATCCAATCATGAAGTCGGGATTATCGGGATCAACAACGACTGCATGCCCCTCGTCTCTCTCAACCATTGCTTGTAGTGCAGCATCCATTGTACAATCAGCTGTGAGACGTAAGAAATCGGTATCCATGAGATCCTTGACATGATTCTCCTCTCCCTCTTCATTCTTTGGAGCCTGGAAGAGGTCTTCAGCAATAAGAATTCCGACCACTTTGTTTTCATCGTCAATAACAGGGAATTTGGTATGATGTGTCGTGTCAATTATTCTGAATACTTCAGAGGTTCTCATATCGGGTTTCAAGATGGTAGGCGTCTTTGTCATTATCTCTCCTACGGTGATTGATTTCAATATACCAACATGTGTTCCTCTATTGATATGTACACCGCGACGCGCTAGCTTCATAGTATAGATACTCTCTCTTTCTATCAATGAAGAAACAAGATATGCTGAAGAGACCGAGATCATTAGTGGTAAGATCAAAAAATAATCGCCAGACATCTCTGCAATAATGACGATACCCGTAATCGGAGCTCTACATGAACCTCCAAAGAGTGCAGCCATGCCTACGAGTGCAAAAACCATTGCTGTTGCCGGTGGTACAATAGATGGAGCTATATATGCAAATATCCATCCCAAAGCCCCGCCTAAACCTGCACCAATGAATAATGTTGGTGCGAAGACACCACCAGATCCACCTGATCCTAGTGTTGTACTTGTGGAAATAATCTTAATTACACCAAATAGTCCAAGGACTGCTAAAAGAGATACTCCTCCCGTTGTTATATCTGGGCTGACAAGTACGGCATTGATGAAAGGATACTCATCTCCCATTATTGCTGGAAAATATGGTTGGTCTTTGAACGTGCCTGAATAGTGAAATGCTTGCTCTAGATAAATCACGATAACTCCTAGAATACCTGTGCATATTCCTCCTATTGCGGGAAGGAAATATTTGGACACCCGTATCTTCTCAAAGAAACTCTCAATACGATAGAATCCTCTCATCCAAATAATACTGACTAAGCCCAAGACAATCCCAAGTATCAGAAAGAACACGAGTTCTGTTGGATTACTCATGACGAATGAAGGTGTATCAAACGTTAGGTTTGTGTTGCTTCCCAAGATCATCTGTGTTGTGATTCCCGCCATAGCTGTTGCAAAAACACATGAAAGAATGATTGGCAGAATTGAAAAACCAAGAACACCTCCTGCAATAATCTCGATACCAAAGAGTGCACCACCAAGAGGTGCATTAAACGTGGCTGCAAGACCTGATGATAGGCCACACAGCACGAGTGTTTTTGTATCATCTTTTCCAAGATTTAAGCGGCTAGCAACTGCTGATCCTACTCCTGCTCCAATTTGGGCAATGGGACCTTCACGCCCACAAGAACCTCCTGTTCCAATGGATATTGCTGAAGTGATGCTCTTAAGAATTGGCACACGAAGTCGCATTTTTCCTCCCTGAAGAACATACGCCTCCATTACCTCTGGTACTCCATGCCCTCTTGTTTCAGGCGCACATTTTATGATGATTGCGGCAACAAGAAGTCCTCCAATAGCTGGAATAATAATCCATCCTGCTATGCCAATTGTCTGCGGAATTATGACAAATACATAACTAACGCCAGTAATCAAGAATCGCAATAGAACTGCTGCTAGACCCGATATTACTCCTACAATAGCACCCAGTGAATAGATGTATATTTGCTGTGAAATATTCTTACGTCCGATCATAGAAAGCCGTCAACCTCTAGGAGTATGACCAATTCTAGACAAGTCGATGAACCGAATCGATATTATATTAAGTTTGACCATATGACCGTGTGATTTATGACATGAATCCGACCCCTGATTGCATTGCATGTGACTCATGGGATATCAAGTAGTTCAACTGGTTCGATATCTTCTATGTCAATGCCTGCTTTCTGTAATCGAATGATGGCTATATCATAGGCTTTCAAGACATCTGCCTTTGTGACATAACCAAGCATACAACCTGGGTGCTCTGGGTCCGATACGACAGCATGTCCTTCATCCCTATCCATCATGGCATGGAGGACACTGTCCATGGTACAAGTCGGCGCCAGGTGCAGGAAATCCTCACTCATGAGATCTCTCACTCTATTTTCTCGCTCTGGATTCTTTTGTTTCTGGAAAAGGTCCTCTGCAATAAGAATACCGACCACCTTGTCATCTTCCACAACTGGGAATTTTGTATGATGAGTCCTGTCAATTATCTTGAAGACTTCCGTGGCAGTCATGTCAGGAGTGAGAATTGTTGGTTTTTTCGTCATTATCTCAGTGACTCTAATCTCTTTCAAAGCACCGATATGTGTCCCTCTTCTGACATGTACTCCGCGGCGTGCCAGCTTCATCGTATAGATGCTCTCTTTTTCCAATAGGGAAGAAACAAGATATGATGTTGAAACAGCAATCATCAGCGGGAGAATCATGTGGTAGTCATCAGTCATTTCCATGATAATGATAATGCATGTTATTGGTGCCCTTCCTGAACCCGCGAAGAGGGCTGCCATCCCGACCAGTGCAAAGGCCATTGGCTGAGGAACTGCAAATGGTAATAATGTTGAAAAGATAATACCTAGGGCACCTCCAAATCCTGCGCCCATGAATAATGTTGGTGCAAATACACCGCCAGATCCTCCTGAGCCTAATGTGAAACTTGTTGCTATTATCTTGAGAACCGCAAACGAGAGAAGAAGTATGACTGCTATTCCTACTCCAAGAGCCGTCACATCACTTCTAAGAACCGCATCAATGAAGGCATAATCTACTCCCATGATTGCAGGGTAGTATGGCTGTAACGTTCCAAAAAGGTTTGTTTCATCATAGGCTCCTACATATCCCGACATCGACTCAAGAAAGATGGCAACAAGAGCAACCAATCCAACTAGAGCACCACCGATTGCAGGCTTCAAATATTCAGATGTACGAATGTTGTCAAAGATATCTTCGATGAAGTAGAGCCCCTTCATCCATACAACACTCAATACTCCTAAAATAAGCCCAAGAATAAGATAGAGGACAAGTTCGATAGGAGTGCTAAGTACAAACTGTGGTGACTGGAAGGATATTGATGAACCGACTAAGAGATTCGCAACTGCAGTTGCGACAACCGATGATAGAATGACAGGAAGAATAGAAAAACCAACAATGCCTCCAGCAAGTACCTCTATACCAAAGAGTGCCCCACCAAGAGGCGCATTAAAGGTAGCTGAAATTCCTGATGCTAATCCACATACAAGCAGCGTCTTTGTCTCATTTTTTTCCATTTTGAAGAATTCCGCAACTGCAGCGCCCACACCTGCGCCAATCTGAGCAATTGGCCCCTCGCGACCACAGGAACCACCTGATCCAATAGTTATTGCAGATGCGACACTCTTCAGGACTGGTACACGAAGGCGCATTTTTCCATCTTTTACGACATATGACTCAATAACCTCTGGTACACCATGTCCCTTTGTTTCTGGAGCATACTTGACAACGATATATGCGACCGCCAATCCTCCTATTGCTGGCGCGACTATCCACCCTGCGGCTCCCATCAAATTAGGTAATGTCACAAATATAAGACTTAGACCAAGGATAAGGAGTCTTAACATGATGGCGGTTAGCCCTGAAATCACACCAATAAGCGCACCAAGCGAATATACTTTGACCTGTCGTAAAATTGTGTACGGTTCCATCATTATAGCGAATTGCCTTCTTAGGTCTGTGCTCTTCTATATCTAGAAGCCGAGATTACTTATTCCTCTTAAGTGTAATGATGATCAAGGTACTGCGTTATCGAGTCATCATTAATGGCTTGAGTTCGTTAATGACAAAGTCAAGATCCAGTTCCTTGAGCTTTTCCTCAAGAGGGTATCCAGTCTCTCTATCACACCCTCTGTACTGGTAGTACTCATCAAGCATCTCGTCAAGGTCTGGCAACCCACCCTTTGCAGGTCCTGTAGGCATTGGCTCTTTCAAGAGTCTTGGTGGAAGGTTCTCTTCTTTTCTTGTAACCCCAAGTCGGTGGTTAAATGCTCGTCTAAGATGACTGATTCTCTCAGCAGCCTTACGTACATACTTAGGGTCGCTCCATTCCATCATACCAGTCAGTGGCGGAATGACATTTACGAATGTTTCAAAATAGAAGACCGGAGGCCACATTGTGGCATACTTGCAGATGACTGCAGAGTCTACAAGTGCATAGAGGTCTTCCATATCCCAGACAACCTGCCCTTTGTATTTAGGCGACATGATGTCTAGGATCTCCTCCGCTTTTTCCTTGCCAAATCTCTGAATGACGATATTGGGATAACCAAGTTCTTCAAGGCTTGAGAGACTCCTGAGATGGTCCGCTCCCCTGACATTTGTTGCATAAGTCAATCCTATACTCTGGTGTGCGCGGGGGTCCTGTCCTGATGCCTCAAGACCCTTGACATGGACTGCATATTTCCAAGCATCTCCACCGATTTGTTCCGCAGCTTTTCTTACACCATTCGCAAGTATCTTCCCAATCCCTTCACGTCTAGCTATTTTCTCAACAAGCATTGCCTGCGACTCTGCATTCCCCCATGTCAGGTCAATGCCATCAGTATCCTTCTTTGTCAAGATACCTCTCTCATATAGCTCCATGGCAAATCCAATGGTCTTACCACATGAGATAGTATCAAGTCCAAGCAGATCACATCGTTTTCCTAGGTAGAAGATTGACTCAATATTGTTGTTAAGGCAGTTTGATCCAAAGGCCATGAGTGTTTCATATTCTGGTCCTCCGATTGGTTCTGTGGGGTAGTTTCCATCTTTGACACGAATTATATACTTGCAGCCAACCGCACATCCGTGACATGCTTCTTGTGCTATCCTGTATTTTTCTGCAATTATCTCTGGACCGATATCATCCGCGTGCTCGTAGAATCCCGTCCAGTGGTTTTTCGTCGGTAGTCGACCGATCTCGTTAATGACTGCCACAAGGTCCGTAGTTCCATATTTACGAAGGGAAGCAAGAGAATCTGTCCAAAGCGGGTCCTTGAGCTTCTCCATCTCTTTTGCATTTGCTTCAAGGTACTTGTCCATGTCATAGACTTCGAGTCCAATCGCGCCTGAGGCTGCAATGCCCTTGACATTCTTTGATCCCATGACAGCTCCAAGTCCTGCACGCCCAGCTGCTCTATAGAAATCAACAATAATGGAACTATATAGGACTCCATTTTCTCCTGCTGGTCCAATAACTGCGGTTTCAATCGTTGGGTCCTTGTGTTCTTCTCGAATCATCTGAGTTGCGATATTAGTTTCTTGACCCCATAGTCTTGATGCATCTCGGAGTTCTGCTTTTCCATCTCTCAAGAATAGATAGACTGGTCTCTTTGAACGACCGTTAAAGATGACAAAATCAAAACCTGCGTACTTGATTTCTGGTCCCATAAAGCCCCCCACATGTGATTCTGCCCAGACGCCAGTTAACGGTCCTCGTGCAGCAAACATCATCCTTCCCGACGGTGAGAACATTGAACCAGTGAGTGGTCCTGTGCCCACAATGAGTATATTATCTGGAGATAGAGGCTCTGTCTTTGCATTTGTTCGCTCCCAGAGTATTTTTGATGAGATGCCACTACCTCCCAAGTATAGTCGTGCCCATTCTTTCTCCATCTCTTTTTTGTGGATAACTCCCTTTGTGAGATCGACATCTAGGTAATATCCAGCATAGCCTTTGTAGGGAAATGTCACTATATTCCCTCCTCAATTTCGATACCGAGGTTTCGGAATGCAGGAGTAACTCCTTTTCTCCTCTGATGAAGTCCCTCAGGTTCTGCAACAGCAACGCTAATTGCTCCATATCCGCAAGCCTTGACGCATGCCGGGTCTCCATCACAGAGATTGCATTTCACAGCCTTCTTAGAGACTGGGTCTATTCCAATTCCGCCATAGACACAGGCTGTCACGCAGTTCATACAACCTATACAAACTTCATGATTGACGTATAGAATTCCGTGGTTATTCTCCACAATTGCCCCATTTGGACAAGCCTCTTGACATAACGGGTGTTCACATTGTAGACATACCATAGGCACGAGAAGATTCTTGACTTCTTCCTTGAGAATCTGAATTCGCGACCTCTTTGGATTGAACGTACTCGTGTGTTGTGCAGAGCAGGCAAGTTCACAATTTCTGCAACCTGTGCATTTCTCGATGTCAATAGTAAGGATTTGTTTCATCAGGTTATTTCTCCTGCTATGTCGTGGGCTTTTTCCTCTTTGATTGGTTGCCTTTAAGGTATTCCTCTCTATACATATACATCCTACAAAGGTATTAGAGATATTAACGTCTGCATCGTTGAAGAAGACACCCTGTTTTCGAAATCTATTCACAAATATCGACAGACGTGGGACTATGACAGAATCGTACCAGAGAAAGCCGTCCCCTGAACGAGAAGTGTTCAGAGAAGTAGCGGATACCATGCTTATTCCAGTCCTTGAGTTTGGTTTGGATTTATATTTGGAATATGCTAATTCCGCTGCGCTAGATCTCCTTAGGATGAATAATGAATTGATGACTTCCGAAATTCATGTTGATAGTCTATTAAATCCTGAACAGATTTCACTTGTATATGAGGGTCTAGAAAGCCTACGAAAAGGATCAGAGCCTTCATCAATTTCTCTACGTGTTGTAACTAGTGATAAAATAGCAATTCCCACGCAGGTATTTGCTGACAGAATTACGAGAGACTCTGAAGTAGTCGGTTTCGTTGTCTATATCTTAGAACTATCTCGACGCGCCGCAGCTGAGGATAAGATGCTCTCGCGAAAAGAACTATTGGAGTACATGGTAGATTACAATAGTTTTAGTGGTATTATTATTGTCGACGATAATTACCTGTTTGAATACGTCAATGACAAATTACTAGACATTCTTGGAAGGACAAGGAGCGAAGTCCTTCATCAAGATTTTCGTAAGTTCTTGCATCCTGATAGTGTGGAACTTGTTGCTCAACGCTATCGAAGACGTCAGATGGGGGCGACTGAACCTCCCGTGTATGAATTGAAGGTGCTTCGTAAAGATGGTGAGACCCGAGACATTCGCATGAATGTAGGTGCTGTACGAGGAAGGGATGGCAAAGTTCGTACAGTTGCGGAGTTAATGGACATTACAGAGGAAATTGGACGGGCTCGTGCTCTCTCAGACTCAGAACACAGATATCGTTCACTCGTAGAAACGATGGACTCTGGTCTTAGTGTCGATGATACAGAAAGTAACATCCTCTTGGTCAATGATGCCCTCTGTCGAATGATCGGATACTCTTCTCCTGAAGAACTTGTAGGAAAGCCAATCACTAAAATTCTGCATGGTTGGACTCAGAGTGTCGTAATAGAGAAGATTAAAGCTCGTAAAGCGGGGAAGATTGAGCAATATGAAGCAGAACTCATTCACAAAGCAGGTAGCTTAGTTCCTGTAGTCGTATCTGCTTCGCCTCTATTAGATGAGAATGGTGAGTATACGGGAAGTATGGCTGTCTTCACAGATGTTTCACTACTCAAGAAAACAGAGGCGGAAGTACATTTTCTCCTTGACCTTTTGCTTCATGACATTGGCAACCAGTTACAATTAATTCTGGCAGGTGGCGATTTCCTGGAATCTGATGCCACTCCAGAGCAGATACTTCGATCAAAGAGATACATACTCGATGGTGCCTTTCGATGTCTCGAACTCATTCAGAAAGTGAGACGAGCCGAGGAATCCAAGTCTGAACCACTTGTTCCCACAAAACTCAGTACCATTCTCGAAGCTGAAGTGGAACTGCTCTTTAAGCAGCGCGGTGTCCGAGTTGATATGTTAGGAATTCCTCATGATATTGTAGTCTTTGCTGACCAAGCATTAAGTCAACTCATCTGGAACCTCCTCGAAAATGCTGTGATTCATAATAAAAAGCCGGAACATGAGAAGATTGTGGAAGTCACAGGTAGGGCAAATGCAGACAATTTCATTCTATCAATATCCGATAACGGTCCGGGAATTCCAAATGGCACAAAAGATGAGTTATTCAATCCCTCACGCCGCTATGGTGGGGTAGGTCTTCATCTTGTCCGCAGACTAGCTGAGAAATACAGTGGAAGCACTCCCTCTGTCAGAGATCGTGTCCCTGGACATCCTGATCAGGGTCTCAGTATTGATATACGGTTCCAGATTGTCCAGTGATTTTTTATGATAGCATAATAATTATGTTGCCTTACTACACGATAGTAATCTATAGCGGAGGTTCTTTTCCATGCCGGTAAAATCACTTCTCATCAAGAATGGATATGTCCTTACACTCAATAACAAGAGACAGATTATCCGTGATGGTGCTGTCTATATCGAAGGCACCAAAATTGTCGATGTTGGAAAGACTAAGGACCTAAGAGATCACAAGGCAGAACAGGTCCTTGATGCTACAAACAAGATTGTGATGCCTGGTCTTATTGATACTCATATCCATCTCTCTCAGGCATTGATCCGTGGCTGCGCTGATGATGTGGCACTTGTCGATTGGTTAAAGAAATATGTCTGGGTTCTTCAAGGTAATTTCACGAAAGACGATGGTCGAGTATCGGCTGAACTCTGTATGGCTGAAATGATTCGAACAGGAACGACCTCATTCCTTGACTGCATGATTCACACTCGATATGGATTTGATGGGATTGCACAGGCAGTAGAGCGTGTCGGAATGCGTGCTGCTCTCTCAAAAATTATCATGGACTCAACTGGCTATGCTGACAGTCCCGACATCATGTATTCTGGCATGGTAGAGAATGCTGAGGCATGCTTGGATGAAACCGATAGGATGCATAAGAAGTGGCATGGAGCGGCTGATGAACGTATTCAGGTCTGGTATGGACTCAGGTCTCTCGGAGGTGTGACTCCTGAGTTATTCCAGAGAGTTGCAGACCTCACACGGTCAAAAGGTACCCGAATGACAATGCACCTTGGTGAAGTTGTTGATGATGTCCGTTTTGTCAGGGAGAATTATAATACGAATCTCACCGGCTTTGCAAAACAGAACAATCTATTGGGTCCTGAAATGGTGTTTGCACATGGCATTCATTTTGAAGATAACGAGCTAAAAGTCTTGGCTGATACAAAGACCAATATCAGCCACTGCCCAGCAAGCAATACAAAACTTGCCTCAGGATTTGCAAAGATTCCACAGATGCTAAAGATTGGAGTCCCAGTTTCTCTTGGTTGTGATGGTGGTCCAAGCAACAATACCTATGATATGGTACGCGAGATGCGATTGGCTGCGCTCATCCATAAACCTGTAGCAAACGATCCTCTGGTTGTCAGTGCAGAGGATGTCATCGAGATGACGACCCTTGGTGGCGCTGTTGCCATGGGCATCGATGATGAGGTTGGTTCACTAGAGAAAGGAAAACAGGCTGACATCATCCTCATCGACATGTACAATCTTGGTCTGACTCCTCCTGTCAATCCTGTTTCTAACTTGGTCTATAGCGGGAACGGCCTCGATGTCGATACAGTCCTCGTTAATGGACGTATATTGATGCAAGATAAGAAGCTCTTGACATTAAATCAGGACAAGGTCATACAGAATGCACGGGACCACATAGCAGGACTATTGGAGCGGGCAGATGTCTCAATCTGCCCCAAATGGCCCGTAGTCGAATGATGTCTATGCAATGATTGCCTCGCGTTCAAAGAGCTTCGCACCAATGAGGAGTGTCACGAGGGTAAATCCAATCATATAGAGAATATTCACGGAGAGTCCAATGACAGTCCCAGTTCCTGCTAATACTGAATTCAGGAACAGAATCGCATGACTGAATGGAATTGCGAGTACAATCCAACCTAGAAGCCCTTCATATTGTAGAATACTACCTGTGAAACCAAGGATACCAATCACAAATGTTGGTATTAGCATGACCATGCTATTCACTGACTCAGCAGTTGCCCTGTCTTTCGCAAGGCAGGATATGACTACACCAATGCCAATGGCACAGAGGAGAACTAGGAATTGACAGAACATGATGAGTGGTATCGTATAGGCATTCACTGTATATGTGTTGATGTTTAATTGTTGAAGCTCCGGTGATAGATTGTCCACTCGAAGGATGATTGAGAGATTATATGCAAGTATTCCAACTGCTGTAAAGATAGAATAGATAGTCGTGAGTGCAATTCCTGCAACAAGTTTTGAGGCAAGGATCTTGATGCGGCTCATTGGCACGACAAGAAGTGCCTCAAGGGTCTTTGTCTCTCGTTCTCCTGCAAATGATTTACTGATATACGGTGCTGGCGCCAAGACCGATGTCAGCATAACGAGGAAGATGGCAAGTTGATGACCATAGTTTGCCTCTGGAGAGATTGTGTGCCAGTCTATCTGGACATTTCTGACCACTATGACTTCGTTAATAATCGATTTGACATATGTATCGATTCGTGAGGCTGCTGCAGATGCTCTAAAGCTTGCTGTATTCACAACAATTTGCATAGTGCTTTCAGTTGTTGCATTAAGCTCTTCCGAGAAGTTCGCTGGTATATACACCCACACTGAGATCGTCTTATCAATAATCTTCTGATACGCTGCTGCATATGTGATGTTCACTGGAGGATTAATCGTAAGATTTTCTATATTTCCCGCAATTTTCTCGTAGAGAAGACGTCCCCAATATCCGTCATCTTCAACAGTGATATAGATTGTTTCTGGTTCCTCAGAGGTCTGATATACGATGAAGGAGAGAAATGCTCCTTGAAACATCCATGCAAACATCGGGCTGATGACGAAACCAAGGATCAACCATCTTGAGCGGAAGACCTCTTTCACCTCTTTCCGCATCATCCACACAGTCTTGATATCAAGCTTTGGCAGTTTCATCACATTTCCTCCCCATAGACACCTTCACCAGTCACAAGTCCTGTGAATACCTCTTCAAGATTTGCCGCTCTGAACTTTTCCTCAAGTTGCCCTGGTCTACCTGTTGCGATAAGTCTTCCATTATTCAGAATTCCTACCCTATCACAGAGTTCTGAGACCTCGTTCAAATCGTGTGTTGTCAGGATGATAGTTCTACTCTGCTCAGAACTTAGCTTCTTCAGGAGATTACGAACTATGCGAGCACCAAGAGTATCTACACCGGTGGTCGGTTCATCAAGGAAGATGATCTCTGGCTCGATGATGAGTGCTCGAGCCACTAGCACCTTCCTCTTCATTCCTCCACTGAATCCCTTGACCTGATAATGTTCCTTGTCTTTTAGAGCAACGATCTCTAGAAGATGATCCGCTCTTTTGTTGAGATCTTCTTCAGGTATCCCGTAGAGGCCGCCATAGTAGATGAGATTCTCTCTTGCTGTCAATCTATCATAGATACCTGCCTCTTGAGGAAGAAGACTCACTCGTTCTCGTATGTAATCAATGTCTTGGGTCACATCTTTTCCAAGGACAAAGGCCTTTCCATAGGTGGGTGTAAGAAGACCCACGAGAACTCTGATCAGTGTAGTTTTACCGGCTCCATTAGTTCCAAGAAGTCCAAAGACTTCTCCCTTTTTAATCTCTATATCCACCTCATCGAGTGCAATGACCTCTCTCTTCTTTCCCTTCTCAAAGATCTTTGTTAGTCCCTCAGTCTTAATGACAACATCATCCGTGATCATTTTTGTAACAGGCCTCTGTAATTCTACTTCACATGGTCAACATGTGGAAATGGTTCCTCTCCCTTGAGGTCCATCAGAAACTCGTATGCTCTCGCAGTTTCTTCGTCACCACCCTCGATGAATAAAGTCACAGCTCCTTCTGCACCATTCACTCCACCTGCGGCAATTGGGATGGCTGAGACATCAAAGAGAGTTTCAAGAGCATCGATCTCTGTGAATGCAATTCCCTCTTCAACTGCAATCGCTCCGACAGGAGTTCCAATAGCATAATCCCAATCATTCATTCCAAATCTTCCACAGAACTCATCATAGGCAACAGGAATAGACTTCTCAAGGCCAACAGCCATGATGATTTTGATATTCCTTGCAGCAGCAGCTCCAAGAAATGAACCAACGCTTCCACCAGTTTTACTTGCGAGTAAGACGATGGGAACATAATTCTCATCAAGGGCATTTGCGCTCTTCACTATGGCATCATGTGGTCCGAGTTTGTCAATGATGTCTATTACTTTGGTCTTCTCAATGTACTCCCCCTTGAAGAAGATAGCATCAGTGAAGCGCTTTGAGCCATCTGTGATTGAAAGCCCCTTTGGCACAACAATTCCAGCAATGTGTCTGGTCTTATCATACTCTCCCAGAATCTCTTCAACAAGATATGCTGATGTGGTGCCCATTGTGATGCACAGATACCCATTTTTCAGAGCAGTCTGTACGATGTCTGTTGCTAGAATACCTCGTGCAATGAGTCTCTTACTCTCTGCTGGTGTAAGGGTGACTAGTAATTTCTTCATGTTTGTTCAATCCTTTGTCTTATGATATACTTCTTCTGCCTCTCTGATGATGTGATGTGACACATCACGAATAGTACTATAATATCCTTCCAAGTCAATCTGGTTGCCATCTAGTAGTGTTAACAGGTCTGTGTCCTTTTTGACTGCATCTAATAGACCAATGCCGTCATCCCGTGCCTTTTGGCTTAGAATCCTCAGCTTCTCGTGTGCTTTAGGTCTCTCAAGTCCCACGGTTGTCAGTGTGGTGATGATGTACTCACTCAGAATTGCATCGTTTGAGATCTCCAAGTTCTTCGCCACAGCTCTCTCATCAATAGTGAGACCATCGATCACACGTCTCATCTCTCTTGCCAAGTAATCTGTCAAGATAAAGCACTGAGGGATGGTAAATCTCTCAGTAGATGAATGCGAGATATCACGTTCCTCCCAGCTTACTACATTTTCGAGAGTTGGGGGAACAAGTGACCGCACGAGACGTGCGAGTCCTGTGAGTTTCTCACAAGTAACAGGATTTCTCTTGTGCGGCATTGCAGAGGAACCTACCTGCCGCGTTTTGTCAAAGGGTTCGTAAGCCTCAGCAATCTCTGTTCTCTGGAGATTTCGCAGGTCTGTGGCAATCTTATCAATGCTGGATGCTAGATTTGCTAACGCGATGATTGCCTCTGCGATTCTGTCTCGTTGAATAATTTGCGTCGTAGCTACAGGTATATCCAGATTGAGCCTCTGAAGTACTCTCTTTTGCATCTCAATTCCTTTGACGCCAAGGGCTGCATGACTACCTGTCGCTCCTGATAGTTTTCCAACGCTTGCGCTCATTTTTGCGTTCAAGAGACGCTGTCGGTGTCTCCGTATCTCATCTAACCAGACTGCAAAACGTATCCCGTAGGTGATTGGTACCGCGTGTTGACCGTGAGACCTACCAACAGCAATCAAGTCTTTGTTCTCTTTAGCTCTCCCCAATAACGACTCACAAAGAAGGTCGATTTGAGGTAGTATAATCTCAAAGGCAAGTTTCAATTGAAGCCCTAAAGTCGTGTCTTTGATGT
>JAEOUN010000066.1 GCA_016839245.1 Candidatus Thorarchaeota archaeon | reverse complement strand
TTGAGATGGCAATGATAGTTGCAAGGTCTATTCGAAATGAGATTACACAGTTAATGGAGAAGAAGAAATCTGAATTAGCGTGATAGGATTTTCTCCATCTTTCATTTTTCCTGTGGGATTCTAATTTCATCGTTATAATTTCTGAATTTTAATATATTGAAATACTTAAATTCATCTAAATATATACTATTGTGGGAATATTCCAATGATAACTGATGATTTGAGAAAAGCATTCATGATGATTATTGGAGAGTCATACGATCGATATGGCTATCCTGAATATTGTGGCTGGATTGAGGGTCTCATGCTTCTTGAACAAAAAGAGTGGTCTCAGCGAAGTCTATCCAAACGACTCAGAGAAATTTTCCCTGAATCGAAATATCCCACTTCTGTTCCTTCAATTAATCGAGCTTTAAAGACTCTTGAGAGCTATGGAGTAGTTGAGCGAGCTGGATCTAGAAAGACTGGCTATCAATACCGCCTCCTTACCTCATCTAATTTGATAACAACCATGCTTCAGCAATTTCAGATTGTGAATCAAGAATTCATTAGAAAATTGAAAAATCTTGAGAAAATGAAAAAGACGAACGATTCAGAATTGAATAGTGCTATTGCCTATCAAATCAAAATGGCTGAAGTTTGGAATAATGCAATAGAGAAACTAATGAAAATAGGCGATAGTGAGTCGTGATATGAGCGAAAAATCAATCATTATTATTGGAGCTGGACTTGCTGGTCTTGCAACCGGCTGCTATGCTCAGATGAATGGATACGAGAGTAAAATTTTCGAACACCACTCAAAACCAGGAGGTGTTGCAGCAGTCTGGCGACGTGGTGAATATCTCATTGATGGTGGGATACACTTTCTCATTTGCCATCAACCTGGAACAGCTATCTATGATGTATACAAAGAGATAGGTGCTATAGGATCCTATGATATTGAAGATCTTACGACATATCTGAGGTTCATCGATGAGAATAGAACTAAATCTGTTGACTTTACAAAGGACCTTGACCAACTTGAACAAGACCTGATTGAAATAGCTCCTGATGATGAAAAAGAGATTCATAGTCTAATCAAAGAGATCCGTTGGATGAGAGATTCTACTTTATTGACAGATCTTGGAATGAGTGCCTCTCCTCCAGAGTTGAAAAGTCGTTTCGACTCTATCCGAGAGATTTGGCAAATGAGGGGCTTTATGAAATACTTTACAGGTAAATATTCAAAGTCAGCAGCTGCATATGCAGATAATTATCTACAGAATTCATTTCTAAAGACAGTAATCAGGAACCTCTTTTCACCGGATGGACCTATTTGGTTCGTCATCATGATGATTGCCTGTGTAGCAGCTGGTCAACTGGGTCTCTTCAAGAATGGCTGTCATGAGTTTGTTAATTCGATTGTTGACAATTACACATCGCTCGGTGGTCAAATTCAATACAAAGCAACTGTCACTAAAGTCCTTGTTGAAAATGGTAAAGCTGTAGGGATTGAATTGAGTGATGGTTCTGAACATAGAGCTGATATCATTGTATCAGCTGCAGATGGAAGGAGTACTATCTTTGATTTGCTTGACGGAATATATCTTGATGAAAAAACTACGAATCGTTACAACACTTGGAAACCGTATGATCCAATGATAGTCGTTAGTCTTGGTGTCGCTAGGCAATTTGATGAAGATGTGCCTATGACTATGTTCTTGTTGAAAGAACCCTTGAGATATGGAGAACGAGCAGTTACTATGCTACCTCTGAGAATCTTTAACTATGGAGATGAATTTGCTCCTAAGGGGAAATCAGTCATTCAAATCATGCTTGAAACAGAATGGGATTACTGGTTCAATTTAAGAAAGAATATCGAGGATTATAATGCTACAAAACAGAATATAGCTCAAGAGCTGATCATGCGACTAGAGATCAATTATCCGGGAATTTCATCCCAGATTGAAATGATTGATGTTGCGACTCCCTACACTTCATGGAGATATACGTTGAATCATAGAGGTTCACCAATGGGTTGGTTGATGACCAAGAAGACGCTTATGGAACAAATTCCTCGAACGCTGCCTAGACTTGATAATTTCTATATGGCTGGTCAATGGGTTCTACCCGGTGGTGGAGTTCCTGGATGTATCTATACAGGTCGTAATGTTATCCAGATTCTCTGCAAGAAAACTGGCGTAGTATTCAAAACGAAGTAACATTGAAATTCTTGAATATAATTGAACGAGTATGAGCTACCTCTGGAAGAAGAATGAGAAATGGATGCAGTGGTGCGATAGCAAGAGCTGTCCAGTTTGTAGGAATCTACCACAACCGGGTGATTATGTTACTCTTGCGGAAACTGATGCATCATGGATTGAGGCACATCCGAATGTGCCCTTGAAAGGAACTTGCTATATCATGTCGAAAAAGCATGCAGTTGAACTCTATGAACTCTCAAATGATGATGCTATTGCTTTTCTCAAAGATGTTATGATAACAGCTCGTGTTTTGAAGGAAGTCACAGGTGCCACCAAGATTAACTATGAGATACATGGAAATACAGTTCCTCATCTTCACATGCATCTCTTTCCAAGATATCTTGTTGGTGACCGTTTTAGTGATAGTATCGTAGATCCTCGAAACATTGAGCCTCCAGTATACTCTGGAAATGAGTTTCTTGAGTTTACCAAAGTTATGAAAGAAAGAATTTCCAACGCATTAGCATGAAATTTCGAATCAAAGGAATGGGAGAAGCATTGTCACTTCTCCCTACTCAAGATTATTTGACATATTTCTGAGCGAGTCTCTTGGTATTTTCTTGCATTCTTTCTTGAATTATATCAAACAAGACTAATCCTGGTGCAGCCATTATCATCAATATAATTGGCATTGCTATCAGAATTAACGGAACTGATATGTGGATAGAACCAAATGATAGAGCTGTCATCACAAAAGTGTAGAACCCAAAAATGGCCCCAACTCCTGCATAACCTCTTAAGATGGACATATACCATCCGCCCGCACTTCTAGTTTCAATCGGTTCTGACGAATTACTTGCTTCATCTCCTGTTTTGTATACAAGTCCAGTATCCTGTAAAATCCATACAGCTGAAAACAGTCCCATGGAGATTACAAGGGTTGGTATTAATAGAATAATCAATGATACGAAGGGCCAAGACACTAGACCTGAATCTGTTAAAACCCAATCCGCATCAAGGAGTAGATCTTTGAATAAAGTCAATCCAGCAAAATGCATTGAGAAATCAATTGCCATAAGAGCTGGGAAGAAACCTCTCTTGAATCCACCAAATCCTGTTGGATGAGGTCTCTCTTGAATTGAATATGTTTTCTTTCTTCCAATAATCTTGGCATGCATAAAGAGCAGGAATGGTCCCAGTACTAGACCAAGTAGCACACCGATAATCGATGCAATTGACAGAAATATGAATATTGAGATTGCTTGAATTCCCATGGAATCTATAGGAATTAAAGTTGTAAAACCTGATTCACCTATGGTTTGGAAGAACGCTGCAATCATGATTGTCAGAAGTATAATTGTTGATAGAATCGGGACGGCAAATTTCCTCATGTATAATACAACCTTGGAATTTGCCATAACGAGTAGTAAAATCCTACCTATATTCCTTGAGGTTTTTTGATTCGCTTCTAGTGTCTAGCCATGAATTGTTCCAATCGGTTCATTGCCTCAGTGATTATGTCTGGAGGAGGTAAAAAGACACTTCTGAAATGTCCTGAACCATACTCTACACCAAATCCTGAACCTGGAACAAATACTACTCCTGTTCCTCTCAAGACATCTTTCACGAACTCAGTATCATTTTCCCATCTACCCCTGAAATCAATTTTAGGCATTATGTAGAAAGCTGCTTCAGGCAATCTCGTAGAGATAGAATCAATTTCATTGAGTCGTTTGTGAATGAGGTCTCTCCTCTGACGCATTCTCCGCATTGTCTCTGTAAGATGACTACCATCGCTCTGCATGGCGGCAATTGATGCAATCTGAGCTGTAGCATTCAAGCAGATCCTGATTCGTGCCTGTCTCATCATTGCTTCATATAATGGGTCTAACTCACCATTTGTATCATGGAAATAAGTATACCCAACTCGCCAGCCTGGTGCAAGATAGACCTTACTCACTCCATTGAATCCAATTACAGGGACATCATCAGCAATTCGAACCATCGAGATTTGCTTTTCATCATAGGTCAACTGATCATATATCTCGTCAGATATGATTGGGAGACCATATTCTCCAGCTATATTCACAATTTCCTTGAGAGTTTTCTCGTTATAGACAGATCCAGTAGGATTGTTTGGATTAATGACGAGGATTGCTACGCTCTTGTCAGTGATTTTCTTTCTGAGGTCATCGGTATCAGGATTCCAATCATCCTCTTCAATGGTCCTGTATGCCACAGGATTCCCGCCAAAGAACTTGACATATGAGATATATGGAGGATAGCTAGGACCAGGCAAAAGGAACTCTGAACCGTTATTGATGAGTGCTCCTGTTAGGAACTGTATCGCTTCGGAGACTCCTGCTGTCACAATCATTCGATCAGGATCTATATCAATTCCATTAACTCGTTTTTCTTTCTCTGCTGCAGCCTTTCTAAGTAATGGTTCTCCTTCTGAAGGTGAATAACCATTCCAGCCATCTTGAGATGCTTTACAGAGTGCATCTACCATAAATTGAGGAGTTTTCCAGTCGTAGGCGATGGGGTCTCCAATATTTAGATAGAGAGGTTTTTGACCTGTTTGTTTTTCGTATTGTCGTGCAATTGTGACAATATCTCTAATAGCATATTTTAGATTAGCTGCGCGTGGAGTGATATCGAGTTTCATTAATACCCCTGAGCGTTTGTGCTATTCATCCTACGTATATTGTTTACTATCAAACCAAGTACCATCATAAACAAATGGAAGAGTGGCTCGATGTAGTCTATATCCAGAAATCAACTATGAAAATAAGCGCTATTGGTTTGGTACCTGATGCAAACGGATAAAATACAATGTGCAATTGTTCATTTATGAAAAAAGCTCTATCAGTTGATGAATATCTGGAGAGTTTACCTCCTGAGCAACGGACTGCGCTTGAAACCCTTCGCAGGCAGATAACGGAGGTTGATCCCGGTATTGTGGAGGTAATCAGCTACGGCATACCGTTTTTCAAGTACAAGGGAAAATACATCGGAGGCGTAGCTGCCTATAAGAACCATTGTAGCTTTGCACTTTGGGAGGGTAAGTGGCAACGTCTGGTGAGTGCGAAGGTGGTGAGTACCGAGGAACTGGAAGGGTATGAAATTACTGCTGGAACGATTCATTTTACTCAGGAAAAACCTCTACCCGCTTCACTTGTGAGAAAACTGGTGAAGGCAAGAATCAATGAAATTGAAGTAAAAGTAAAAGTGAAGAAATGAAGGATTTGGGCTTGATTGGATGTTTGATGTGTCCTATGAATTCAGTCTTACACACCACTGACAGAGAAAGAGAAACTCGATAGTCATGCAGATTCATTAGTATCTCGTTGAGTGATAGTAGTTTCCAGTCAAGTTTCATTGGATGAGTTTGCTTGATGACTATACTTATTAGAATGCAAAATTGGCTTTTTCTGCAACTTTTGAAATATATCAAAGTGATGTATAATTAATTAATTCTGGTGATCGAATTCGATGGCTAAAAAATACCGAGATGGAGCCGCCGAATCAAGAGTATCATTAAAACGAGATATTGGTTGGTTTGGATCTTTTGCAATGGGCTATGCTGATGTTGGTGCAGATATCTATGTAGCCCTAGGCCTTGTAGCTGCATATGCCGCTGGATGGGCTCCATTTGCTTTTCTTATTGCTGCGATCACCTATATTGCAACAGGTCTTGCTTATGCTGAACTTGCTACTGCATATCCCTATGCCGGTGGAGCTCAAGTCTACTCTATGAAGGCCATTAACGATTTTGCTGGATTCGCTGCTGGATGGTTCGTTATGCTTGATTATACTGTCTGCACTGCACTGTTCTCAATAGCTACTACAGGATATCTTTCATTCTTCCTTCCATGGTTGGCGACATCGACTTTGACCTTTACAATTCTAGGAATAGTTCTAACATTTGGCATGACTGGTGTCATGTCTTTTCTTCTTGTTATCTTACTTATGGTTATTAATACTATAGGAATTAAAGAATCCTCCAATCTCAATATGACAATGGTAGCTCTCAATCTTATTGTGTTATCATCTATAATAATCGCGGGACTTGTACTATCTTTCAATCTACATCTTTTCAACATTCAAATCCAAGTAGCAGGATCTCCTACATCATATGCACATATTTCATATCTTTGGAGTGGTAATCCAGATGGCCAGAATTTTCTTTATGCTGTGACTCTTGCTATGAGCTCTTTCATAGGGATAGAATCAATCGCTCAAGCTGCAGAAGAAACAAAGAGACCTGACCGAACAATTCCCCGGGCGACAAAACTATCTGTTATTGCTGTTCTTGTTTTTGCAGTGGGTCTTGCTTTTATCAGTCTTGGTATTGTAAGTTGGGAAACACTAGGCGCAAATCTTGATGCACCAATTTCAGCACTTGCTCGTTCAATTGGTAGTATTGGTATCTACCTCGTTCCTATCGTCGCGTTCACAGGTTTTGCAATTTGTCTTGTCTCGTCAAATACTGGAATTATCGGAGTATCCCGAGTCGTTTTCTCTATGAGCCACTTTGGTCTTCTTCCTAAATGGTTTTCAAAGGTGCATCCTAAAACGCGGACACCTATTCGGACGATTTTTGTTTTCGGTTCAATTGGCGCAACAATGGCATTACTTGGACACCTTGACTGGGTTGCGGATCTCTACAATTTTGGTGCTTTGTTATCCTATCTGCTAGTTAACATTTCACTCATAATACTACGACAGACTGACAAAGATACCCATAGAACTTGGAAAGTGCCCTTCAATCTAAAGATTGGATATAAGGGTGAAAAATATGTCATTCCTATTCCAAATCTTATCGGTGCCTTTGCTTGTTTCTCTATTTGGATATTGGTCGTTCTATTTCATCCAATGGGTCGACTTCTAGGATTAACGTGGACAACAGTGGGTATGATTGTCTACTTTGTCTATCGAAGAAAACAGGGAAAGCCATTCTTCTCAAAAGACATCGGGCTAACAATTAAACCGGCTGCATACAAAATTAACGCAGTAGTCTTTGTAAGACCTGAAGAAAGAGAGTCGATTGTTGATGCGATAGCTGAGAGTATTGATACGAGTATGCGATTAACACTTCAAAGTACTATAGCCACTGATCAGTGGAGTTTGTCTCTAAGTGCTGCCATCGAATATAGAAATTCAATTATGAATGATCTTAGAGTAATGGCAAAAGAACTTCAAAAATATGGATTTGAAACAAAGGTTAATGTAGTAATTGGCCCACTTGAAAAAACTGTGATAGAAACAGTAACTTCATCTGATGTTGATTTTGCAATATTGGTAAGAAGAAAGGTTTCCAAGAAACGTGCGTTTGAAAGAGATAATCTGAGTACGGCTATATCACGTGCAGCACCTGGAAAGCTCATGGTCTTGAGGAGGACAATCGGCAAATGAAAGTCATTCTGAACATTTTTGTTGAATCTAAAGACTTGGGAAAAGTCACGAAAAAACTCACTGAAATTGATTGTATCGATGACGTATACGAAGTCACGGGTGAGTCTGATATTGTTGTTGTATTAGATGTACCTGATGTCTTGGGTTTTAGGGAGGTTCTTAGGGACCAGATTCTCGATATAGATGGAATTCGAAGCACAGTATCCAGTGTGATAACTTACACTCACAAGAAAGATGGAAAAATACCTGACTCTGATTGAGGGAAATATCATGTCTGATGAGATCCGAGATTGTGTCCTCATACCTCTTTCAACGGATGTTGAGTTTTCTGAATTTGTCTCATCGATTCTTCCACTCTTGAAATTTAGTTTTCCTAAAATCACACTTTTTCATGTAATTGAAGCACCTATCACTTCTTCACTGGATCCTGACGATTTGAATGGGATACTGGAATCTTTTGAGTCGATGGTCACACCAATTGCTGGTATACTTGAAAAACAAGGATATTCTGTTGAAATAAAAACAGCAGTTGCCCGCTCTATCTCAGCTGCTATCTTAGAAGAATCAACATCTGAAGAATATGGAATTATCTTTATGTTAAAACGTAGAAGAACTGGGCTGAGAGGATTTTTCACAACAAGCATCACGCAACAGGTCGTTGAAAAATCGAACATTCCTGTTATCAGTGTCCTCGTATAAGATACGCTCAATGATATTTTGGCTCAGAAATTTAATGACTATATGTAAATGCTTATACAAAAATTTAGCAAATTTTATTGTTAGAATAAGTTTTAGACATTTATGCAATCTAGAAGGACATGAAAAAGTGGATTATATTATATTGCTTTTAGCTGGATTTGTTGGTCTAATCGCAGGAATTGCAAGCGGGCTTTTTGGAATTGGTGGTGGATCAATTAGAATTCCATTACTAAACTTGATTGGATTTACACTCATCGCATCATACGGATTAAATCTAATTTCATTGCCGGTAGGAACCTTAATTGGAGCCGCATCTCAAAAACAGAATATTGATACACATCTGGGAATGTTTATGATTCTAGGTGGTTCAATAGGTACAATCCTTGGTACTCTAATTGCATTCGATCTCGCTACATCGACACTTCTTCTCGCCATTGTCTTTATCATTGTTTCAATAATATCTATCATTGGAATGAACTTGCATAATATTATTCCAAGCAAATCCAAGAATCTGCATCCATCGTCAACTAACTTATTCGCAGGTACACTTGTATTCAATACACTTACAGGGATGCGTGGTGGTAGTGAGGGGTTTCTATTTGTCCCACTGCTAAGATCACTTAATGTTGATATGCATAAAGCGATTTCAACCGCATTATTTGCAGCAATCTTTACCTCTCTTGTTGGCGTTTTTCTCTATTGGAGTCACGTACACCTACTATTGCTTTATGGATTGGTAGTGCTTACCGGTTCTGCCATAGGTTCTCGGCTAGGAAGTAAGTTCTCGCTTGAAACAAAGCCAGCCTGGTTGGAACGAGGATTGACCGTTGTGATTGTCTTGTTAGCTATACTCCCTTTGCTAAAATTATTAATATTTGCTTGAAATATCCTACTTATTCATGAGATCTTTCACATCGAAGGGCATGAACTGCATTGGTTTCAAAGGCTTGAGTCTTTTTAATTGATTATAGATAATTATAGAGTGTTTTAACCTACCCTATGAATTGACTAGGAATTCTTACAAAATGATTCAGTTGGTTGTCTGGACATTCTTATGCACTCCTTTGATGAACTCTTTTTGGGGTTCAATTTGGATATGAACAGACTGCGTGGGAGTTGCTCTTTATGATGGATGTTTTATTTGAAACGGCAACGAAGATATTCAGAGAAACGTTTCCAATAGTCTTAGGAACAACAATTGGTGAGTTCGTCCCCAGTATGATGTTAGGTAGTATGGAGGAGAGCATCTCATTATTTCTCTCTAATGAAATAGTAGCTCGCGTCATCCTTCACGAAAATAGCCCATTAATCGGAAAATCCTTGGAGGAACTTGCATTGGATGATAATTACGAGTTCTATGATCTCTCTGTGAAACGTTCAGGTCATTGGCTACATAGACCATCTGATGAACTAAGGCTAAAAGCCGCGAATACATTGGTTGTGGATGGATATAAAGAAGGACTTGCAGAATTGAGAGCTGCTAATGTAGAAGCTCCTCACAGTGACTGAGACCTTCATCTATATGCTGATTAATAATCCATTATCTCTACTATTATAGCTGAAATAATGAAACCACGAAAAAGCAATAAACATCCACTAATTGTTCTAGGTTGTGAGTTAGATGAGAAATCGAAGTCCATTCCTCTTATGTTTAATAGCAGGACTATTGTTTTTTATTACTAATTATACAAATGGTATAGCTGCAATTCTTGCTGTCTTCACATTTCTACACAGTATTCCAGCTCTCTCACCTTATTTTATTGTCATTGATCTGATTCTTCTCATTTTATTCATTATTGCATGGTCGGGAGGAATTGCGATTATCATTGGCGGTTACTTGTTAACGACAACACATGTTCGGTCCGGAAAATTCATTATTGCCATTGCAGCAGGTTTCGGGCTGATTAGTCTGATTCTGGTACTGCTCTGGGTGCAGTTCACTTATGGGCTTGGAGGACTTCTCGTTCTTACCTATCTAATATTGCATTCAGCATGGGCAATAGCCATAATTCTAACAATTGTCGCAAGAAGTCTAGCTAAGTAGTTCATATCCCTGCCATACGAATGCTTTGCTACTAAAAATACAATACTATGAGATTCGTTCTAGTGATGCAACTAGATTCTAGAATCACGATTGGTATAGAAAGGAATTACTTTCTTGCAAGTTCGCTTTACTAAGAATTTCTATCTTTCAATTAAAGTATGAATTTTGCCGATTCTATTTTGAAAATGATAACGAAGTTTTTTATGTAAGTAGAATTCAACTGCGTAGAAATCTACGTAGTTGGAATAACATGAGTAAGCAGATTAAATTATTCCTTCCGACACCCTCAAAGCTCACTCCAATTCAACTTTTAATTATGATTCAGTTACTTGAGATCCCAAAATATGGATATGAAATTCTCAGAGACCTCAGAGAAGGATTCAATGGTTCGTGGGAACCAAAGACGGGTACTATTTACCCCTCACTTCAAGCACTTGAAAAGAAACAGATTATCAAATCTTTTGAGATTGATGGGATTACTCATTATTCTTTGACAGACACAGGAAGATCAATACTTGATGAGATAAGCAATTATGTCGCAGAGTATCTCATCTTCAATACACGTTTTATCGAGTCAACTGTAGATATTTTGCCAGCTGACTTCACACAAGAGGTATTCAGCAAAATTCACAATTCTGGTATTGATGAAATTCTGCCTGAGGAAACAATACTTAATGCAATTGACAGACTTGATAGTAAACCCTTGAAACTAGCTTTTCTCCAACAACGTAAGATGATTCTAAGACGGAAAATGAAATTGGTAAATCAACATCTCAAGAAAATTGAGATGTGAGGTGATCAAGTGAAAGAATATGATGTGATTATTGTTGGAGCTGGACCTGGTGGCTCATTGGCGGCCAAAGAGGCATCAGAGAAAGGCTTGAAGACAATATTCTTTGAACGTGGAAGGAAACCTGGCGAGAAGAATTCTTCAGGTTGTGGTCTAGGTCCCAGACTATGGCGCGATTTTGGCTTCATGAAAGAATTGACATCTGAGAAGTGTCCATCGATGCGCCCGGGCTCTGCGGCGAGGAACTACTTCGTGAATAATGATGGCGAGGTATCAGGATATATTATGACTCGACCAACCGATTCAGTGACATACGAGCCTGCAAGAAGTTGGATTACTATGAATTGCTATCGAAGTGAATTCGATCCATGGTTAGCTGAATATGCTACATTAGCTGGAGCTGAATTAAAGACCTCGACACTTGTCACTGGTCTCTTGAAGGAAGATGGACGAGTCATTGGAGTAATTGACGAACGTGGTGAACGATACAAAGGGCTAGTCATTGGTGCCGATGGTGCAGTTTCGATGGTCGCACGAGAGAGTGGCTTACGACACAGGTGGCAGCAACAACAAGTTACCCTAGTTCCTCAATACGACTTTGAATGCTCTCCTTCAAAGATTGATGATATCATGGGTGATGAGGCTCTGGCAGTGTGGTGGTCTGCTATCTTTCCTGCAGCTTATCACGTGTTCTTTCATGATGGCTTCCACATTGGTCTCGGAAATTGGATGACTTGGTGGGACAAGAATCCAATACATTACCTCAACAAGGTTGTGAATCTCAAGTATTTCCAACGGTTAATTCGTATTCTTGATGCAAAACCACGAGAATTTCAGGTACATCTTCTTCCTTGGCAAGGCCGTCCTCATGATACACATGCAGACAATGTAATGCTTATCGGTGATGCAGGAGGATTTCCATGTCCTTTAGAGGCTGAAGGTATCTATCCTGCAATGGTAACTGCTAGGGCTGCAATTGAAACAGCAGCTGAAGCAATATCATCTGGCGATTCATCAAAGCAGTTCTTAGATCGTTATGATGAGAGATGGATGATGACATCAGTCGGTGAAGAATTCAAGACAGGTCCAGAGCTAGCTAGTATATGGAAAGAGTTGCCATTTAGTCCTCTAAAGACAATGTCTTGGTTTATTCCAATGTTGATGGAAATTATTGGTGGAATCATCGATTGGTCAGAACCTCATGCTGTACGTGTTCGTCAAATTGCACAGCGGCTTAAGCAATATCTTCCACACGCTATTCCATTCATCATGAAAGAGGTCATACCTCTATTGACAGCTATTCTTGGTGAAGAGAAAATGAATCTTCTAACAGATCCTGAGAAGCTCATCGCATCAATGCCCGAACTCGAAGCGGCAATAGCGATGGCTTTTATTGATAACTCTGAGGAGGGTGGGTCAAATTGAATATTGACTACAAAAAACTCGTTACAAGAATTCCTGGTACTGGTAACTTCATCACCTTTGATCCAGAGAAATGCACTCTATGCGGAAGATGTTTGATAATCTGTGTCATGACTCTTTGGAAAAAGAAGCAAGATCAAATATACTTGGCCGAAGATTATGCGGTGCATTGCCTTGAATGTGGTGCGTGTCAACAAATCTGTGAATCTGGTGCAATCAATTTTAGATATCCTGCTGGTGGGACAGGGATAGTGTATTTGCAAGGTTAGTTGAGTTGGAGAAAAATAAGATGTTTGAAGACATGAAATCTGCAATGATCGATATTGTCGGAAGTGACAATGTCAGTGATGACATGAATCAATTGATTTCCTATTCTGGTTACAAAGTGCCATCTCTAATTGTATGGCCAAGACACACTAATGATGTGAAATTAATTGTTCAGTGGGCTAATAGACACAGGACTCCGATTATCCCTCGTAGTTCGTCGAACATTGATTTACGAGATCTATCACTCCCAAGAGTGCCTGATTCTATTATTGTTGACCTTAGTAGGATGAATAAAATATTACGAATTGATCCTCAGAATAAAGTGGTAATGATTGAACCCGGTGTGACTTACTACAGACTATTAGATGAATTGAAGAAAAATGGTCTGAGAGCATCTATACCTTTCATGCCACCAAGTACAAAGTCTGTAGTGTCTTCATGTCTTGATAGGGAACCTGTAACAATGCCCAGGTTTCACTGGGATTCTTCAGACCCACTTCTTTGTACTGAAACTGTGTTTGGTACTGGTGATGTTCTACGTACGGGTGCCGCAGCAGGACCTGGTACACTAGAGGAACAATGGAAATCTGGACAGGCACAAAAGAATCCTCAGGGACCGTCGCAATTTGATCCATTCCGTCTATTACAGGGTTCTCAAGGATCAATTGGGATTGTGACTTGGATTTCGATGAAGTGTGAAATATTACCTGACTATCATTCAATATATTTCG
>JAEOUN010000065.1 GCA_016839245.1 Candidatus Thorarchaeota archaeon | reverse complement strand
TGTTGTTGGAGAACGATATATTTCTCAAGATCCTGCAATAATGGACTCCTATGCATTCCAATGGTGTAATGAGATTGAAAGCGCTCAACGAGGAGAGGAACCTCAGAGGTTTGGTGTACGACCCCTTTGTGTTGTACTACCCGAATCCACTGAGCAAGTGCAGACTATTGTCAAGATCTGCAATGAATACAATGTTGGTTTCAAAGCAATCTCGACAGGAATGGGTCCATGGGCTGGATTAAGCAATCCCCGAGCAATCCAGATTGATCTACGTCGTATGAATCGGATTATTGAAGTTGATGAAAAGAATATGTATGTGGTCATTGAGCCATATGTCACCAATGCTCAGTTACAATGTGAGCTTTTCCAATACGGTTTGATGCATCACGCTCAAGGAGCTGGACCGCAGACATCTCCTCTTGCCAGCCATACTTCCTTTGTTGGACCTGGCTTTACTTCTCCTTATACAGGATTCAGTGGAAGAAACGTTCTGGGTGTTGAATGGGTTCTTCCAACTGGCGAGATACTCAGACTTGGTTCATATGATCATAATGGAAAATGGTTCACTGGGGATGGTCCTGGATTTAGCTTGAGAGGAATCATGCGTGGGTGGTTAGGAGCCTATGGTGGACTCGGTGTCTTCACAAAGGCTGCAATCCGCCTCTTCTCTTGGCCAGCTCCAAAAGAATGGAAATGGAAGACAAGTGGTACTATTCCTAACTATGAATGGGATGTTCCTCCCTATTGGCAGATTTTTGTTCTTAACTTCGAGGAATGGCAAGAGTATCGAGGGGCCATGTATGAGTTGAATGATAGAGAAGTCACAATGGTTGCAACTACTTCCGCTCCTGAGGGCCTAGCGGCACTTTTCACAAATACGAAGATGGAAGCGATAGAATCTATCTTTGCAGGCCTCCTAGCTGCTACCCGAAACTACATTGTTATTCTTGTTGCAGCTCATACTCAACGTGAATTTGAATTCCGAATCAAACTCGTACAGCTAATCATGGAAAAATATAGTGGTACTGACTTGGTAGCAGATGGTGTAATCACACCTAAATCCATGCACTATGGAGAAACTGTTCGTAATATGTTAGGAGGTCATGCTTTTCGATTCTCAAACTGCTTCCAAAGTACACATGGAGGTATGGATACTATTGCTATGGCTATTCGATTAGCACAGCTCAATCAACCGGTCAAACAGAAATATATCGATAAAGGCGTGATAGGAGATGACCGTGGTCTCGGAGTCTGGATTACTAGCTATGAATCTGGTCATATGGCTCATATGGAAACTCCAACAGTTTACGATCCAACCTCCGAAGAGTCTTGCCTTGGCTTTGCCGCATATCAGGATGAGTGCAACAAACTGGATCTTGACCAGGCTCTAGGAATGCCTTTCTTTATTGTTGGTAATGAGGTTCATAATTTCTATGCTGAGAGGACGATGAACTATCCAGATTGGTTGAGAAAAATCAAGACTGCGTTTGATCCAAAGGATCTATCAGATCCAAGCCATTATGTAAAAGGAGTGAAGAAGAAGAAATGACAGATACTATCAGTCCACATGTAAAAGAAGGATGGAATGGTCCTGGACGTAAGGATGGAGTCATAACTCCAATAACGCCAGAGGATGATGCTCTTCATATTGATGTTGGCAAAAAGAACCAGTTTGAGTGGTGGTATTTTGATGCTCATCTGAATGGTGGGTATACTCTGGTAGCTTTCTTCTATGCTGCAAATCCAAATCCTGGACTTGATGTTGGAAAAATTGGTGTTGAATTAGTCTTATTGCGACCTGATGGTCGCAAGACACAACACTTTGTCAAATATAAGAAATCTGACTTCTATGCATCACGTGAAAAGGCTGATGTGAAAATAGGTCAGAATTATCTTGAGGTCGAATATTCACAGGATGACTTGCCAACCTACAGAATACATCTTGATGAAGGAGAACTTGGTTTTGATTTAGTATATCATTGTGAGGTTGTTGGTTGGAAACCAGGAAGCGGGTTCTCTCATTTTGCTGATCTAGGATACTTTGCATGGGTTATCCCCTTCGCAAAGGCCTCAGTAAGTGGGACTGTGAGAGATGACGATACAATAATAGAGGTCTCTGGAGTAGGATATCATGACCATAATTGGTTGAATTTTTCATTTTCAAGCATTATTGAGTATTGGATGTGGGGTCGAATCTATTCTAAGACCTTTACTATCTCATACGCTTTTATCCAGTGTAATGAAAAGGTAGACCATCATGTGGTAAAAGTTCTAATGGCTGCAAAAGGAAAAGATGTGATCTTAAGTACTGGAGAATATGACTTTAGTCAAGAGGACTTCGAATATAGTTCCTCGGCAGGACATAGCTTTCCAAGAACAATCATGATTAATGCTCCTAACGTATTAACTGCGAGACTTGATGTTCATCGTGTTCTTGAGGCTGAAGATATGCTCAGTGCATTTTCTGCACCTCTTCGAATCATTGCCAAATATATCCTTAGAATAAAACCTGGATACTTTCGGTTAGATTCAAACTTCAAGTTAACAGTCGATATTGGCGGCAAAAGTGACAAGGAAGATGGAAATACACTTCATGAAATTGTTACATTCAAACAACTAGGAAATAAGTCATAATAGACTTAGTCATCAGTGATAGAAGTCAGTGTGTCTATACCTGTTTCAACTTCATCAGGTGAGAGAATCTCGTCAGTAAGAAGTTGCTGCAAAATTCGTAGATGTTCATTATCGAGCATGTAGTCCTCAGTATCCAAAACGTTTAGTGTAGCGCTGTGATTCCACTTTGCATCCTCATCATCTATAGTATGAAGCGTAACAACGTGATACGGTCCCGCACGACCAATTAAAAGCCGAACCTTGCTGTAGGTTACTTCTTTCATTTCACTACCAACAGATCTCTTTGCATACGCCTGTATCGCTGAGATAAATGAACTAAAGAGGTCGGGATCGACCACGATATTGTCCAATCCGACAGAAGCTCTATTAATGCCAGATTCGTCGAAGACTATAATGCCCTTCATCTCATTGATAACCACACATGTTCTTCTTGGATTGATTTATTCGCAAAGTACAACTCAATTTTCTTGGAGTACGAATTACGATTAACCAGATTTTGAAATCATCAAGAGTATATCTGAGTTTCTACACTTCATTGCTATTGGTGATATTGATTTGAAAAGAATGGCTAGCCTAGTAGTTCGCCTACCTCACGAGCATATTTTCTCATCTGAGTTATAGCTAGTCCCATCGATGTGAGGTCTCTTGCTGAACCCATGAGGAGAAACTCTCCCGCATGAGAAAGAACGACAAAGCCGTCTTTTCCTCGTACGATTACTTCATAGAGTTCATCAAGTCCCAGTTTTCCAGCGGCCATGTCTCCAGTCATAAGGAGAGCAGCGCTTACAGCAGCCATAAGATCTGGGTCCGCGTCAGAATCTTCAGTTGCAAAGTATGCAAGTTTCACTCCTTGTTTACTGACAACTGCTATGGCATCAAGATCCGCATAATTTGTGAGCCCCATGAGAAGCTCAACTAGTTCTTTTTCCTTTGCTGGGTCTAATTGTGACGACATGATATTTCCCCTGATATATGTTGTATGTAAATGTGCTACTTGGCAACTAGCTTCTTGCCTTTCTTTCCTGTTTCTTTCTTCGCGTCTGCTGCTTTACCCTCTTCAGTTTCTGATTTGAAGAAGGTAATCAGGTCACTAAGACGTTCTTTCATCTCTGCCTTAATTGGGCTCAATATGGCATCCGGTGTTCCTTTTAGAAGTTCAATTCCAATCACTCGTCTGTCTTTCACAATGACGCGTGGGATAAATCCTTCTGCCATGAAGGTTCCTTCTGGTGGATCTTTGACCTTTTCAATTCTTCTTTCAATTTTTTCTTGGCCAAAGACTGCTGTTCTATGTTCAGCAACTGTGTATAAGTCGTTATAGACAATCACGAGCTCTCTCTGATATCCCTCCGGTGGATCCATATTCTCAAGTTCTTTAATCATTTCTTCAATCTCTCCACTAGGTGCTCGAGAAACAGGAGTTGTTGAATGAGCTGCAGGACGAGTTGAAGGAGTACTAATTGGTGGCTTAGGTGGAGGTGTTGATATAGTTGAAGGAGATGACATTATGGTTGGTTCTGTTGTAGTTGGAGTTGATGACTGTGTAATAACTGGTGCAACCTCTGGTTCTTTCTTTGGCTTTGGCGGAACTGGTGGTGGTGCTTTGTCTCCAGGTTTCATAATTCGACTTGCGGCTGTGGAACCGTTTAAGGCTGTAAAGAATGTTGGTGGTTCCTCTCCCTCATCAAGTGGTCGTACTTTGAAATGAAAACCATATTCAGTCCTTAGATTAGTTGCGACTCTTGCACCGATAAACTTCACACGTACTCCTGCTTGACTCCCTTTCCAGAGATAGATGCTCTTTGTTTCGTCATCTACGACACAGACGACAAGATCTGATCGAAGGTCTTCTTTGGATAATTCTATCTCATTCAAGGTTCCATCTTCTTGAACCTCGTACCCTATCACCATAATCTATCACTACTCAAATGTTGAACTCGTGCAATTATTGACTGTGACAACACAAGACATAAGCCTTGAGTGTATTGATAACGACTAGCTTATGCACTGATTGTGCTATATGATTGTTATTGTGTTAAATATACCTTGAAAAAAAGGCCTGAATAAGTTCAAAGAACGCTTATGAGTAAGGAGCGCATCTATTTTATTGGTAATTGTGATGAAAGGAAAGTCCAGACTTGTACGTTCGTATACTCATGAATCTAATCAAATGGCGACTTTGAGTGTGTTTCAAATAATTCTGGGTCTCTTGGGCTCCACCTTGATTATGATTGCTTCTACGTGGGGTCTGTTGTACGTTCTTAATGCTTCAGGTGTATGGATTGTCCTACCCACAAAATACATCTCTTATACACTATGGATGTTGGCAGCCTCATTGTTAACCATTGTTGTAGCTCTTATCATTTGCTTCATAATGGTGCGATTTCCATCATCTGTTGGACTTCCTCTCAAATTACATAGTATCGCCAAGCGTGGTACTGGTGAGTATTTTCTTAGTCCTGAACCCGTTGATCAGTCTTATACGACTATTTTGAGAAGGTCTCTTTATGGATCCGTCCTCGTTGTTGGAATTGCTCTCACTCTGATAAGTTTCGATTTAATGGGTAACGTAGCTACTTGGGATATTGTTGGATTTGGAACCACAATAATGTGGGCTAGTGTAATCTTGTTACCAATCACAATTCTGGTCCTCTATTATGGACCATGGTTAATCAAAGATGCTGGACTCTTTCATCTTGATGAACGTGATAGATCTATGAGTAATGTTGGTGACGACCTTGAAGACATACTTGAATTCTTTGCTGGAGTTGATATTATCTTAGTGTGGGTTGAGCTTACTTTAACGACGGGTTTTGAAGCACCTTGGATCTCGATTTTTGTAATTCTTGTTCCACTTGGTCCATTATTTTCAATTGTACTAACTTTTACCTTCATCTTTATGGCTTTCAAAGGTAGGGCTACAGCGTCTTTGATGTATATTCTCAATAGCAAGTATGAAGTTCCTGATATGATTACATCAGCAGATTATATTCGAAGTAGACTTCTATCATTATTAGAGCGTCAGATTCTAACTGCTTCAGAATTTGAAGATGATTCACTAACAGAAACTGATTCTTCTCTTGATACTTCATCAGAAATAGGACTTGCTGAAGAATCAATCAGGAATGATGATAGCAGCACTTGGGTGGAAGATGAATGAAATTCGTCTCATTTTTTCATCTCGAAGTTTCTTGACAACTAATTCATCTTGTGTTATTGCATAAACTGTTTCGCCATTTAGGGCAATACCAATCTTGAAGAGTCCCACTAATGGTGTAATGGAGAGTATCTCTCCTTCAATTGAATCCTTGGTTCCTTGTTTTACAAGAGAGATGTCCTCTGGTTTTACAGCAAATTTTATTGTTTTACCCACAGCACTGCTTCCATTAATTAAGAATTCATTTTGATGAATCCTAACCACCAGAAGATCATTTTTTATATCTTCCACAACACCGGAAAATATGTTGCCACTACCCAAGAATCTGGCAACAAATTCATTCGCAGGCGAGTCATAGAGTTCCTCTGGTGTTCCAACTTGTAATATTTTACCATCGTCGATTATAGCAACTCGATCTGATATTGCGAAAGCTTCATCCTGACTGTGAGTCACATATATTGTTGTAACTCCAAGTTTTTGTTGAACTCTCCTTATCTCCATCTGAAGTCTCTCTCTGAGTTGAGGATCTAAAGCTGAGAGTGGCTCATCTAGAAGGAGAAGTTTTGGTTCCTTCGCCAATGCTCTAGCCAATCCTACTCGTTGTGCTTCTCCTCCACTTATTTCATCGATTTTCCTGAATAGTAAGTTTCGAATACCTAACAAATTCGCGAGCTCTTCCACTCTCTCTACTGTCTTATCATGAGTCCATTCTGCCATCTCTGGTCCAAACGCAATATTTTGATAGACAGTCATATTTGGAAAGAGGGCAACTGATTGAAAGACCATTCCAATATCTCTCTCCCTGGGTGGTACATTCAATATGTCAACACCATCAAACAATAATTCTCCTGCATCTGAATCAATGAATCCTGCAATCATTCTGAGTGTTGTTGTCTTTCCAGATCCACTTGGGCCCAATAGAGTAAGCAATTCACCATCTCTAACCTTGAGATTTATTGGACCAATTCTTGTTCCATCTGGGAACTCTCTTATTATTCCTCTAAGTTCAACACTAACCATCATAGTGCACCTCCAGTACTCCCCTCAGATATTTTTTCCATCGTAAGGAAGGCGATTACGCAGAATACAACAAGAACCAATGC
>JAEOUN010000064.1 GCA_016839245.1 Candidatus Thorarchaeota archaeon | reverse complement strand
TCAAGCCATTCTTTTAGACCATTAATCATTGGTACCTTCAGTTGTGTAGTGGTCAGAACTGATGCGAGTAGTGCCTTAGATGCTATCACAATCCTTTGAAGCCCAATCTCACGATCTTGATAGGAGATAGAGTGGTGCCAAGGCATTGTCACAAAACCCGATTCACCAGCTAGTAGCTCACGCCAATCCAATTCCCAAGTCCCAACGATAGGATCACGTTTCAGAGTACCAAGAAGAACTTCAGTCCATTCAGTCCATCTTTTCATGAAGGTTCTTACAGAACTTGATAAGGCCTTTAGACTTCCACCTTTACGTTTCGAGAGGCCTTCGAATACAAGTATGAAGCGTGTCACCTCATCACGCGATATTGCACTAAGGACTAAGCCATTGCCTAGAGATGATGCTAATAGTGCAAGTCCGGGTACGAGACCTGGAATATCACATGGTTGATATTTTCCTTTCAGGTTGGTCTCAAATCTCTGAAAGGGTGCAAGGATGTCACTCCTTAAACCAACTATCATAATTAAACTTGCATCTCTGTCAGGTCCACTATACCGCAAGTGCGCCTTGATTACTGTCCTATCCGAGTTATTGAACAATATTTGAAGCGGTAATGTGACATCAGCTGTGGTTTGATCTTTCGTTGAAACAGCTGCCATCAATTGTTCTTCGAGTTGTGATATCATCTTGAAGAATACTGTTACGAAAACAATTTTCTGTGTTTGCTCAGCTGTAGAAGCATTCTACTAAGAATGAACTATGATATTCCATGTTTCATATCTTTTCGATGAGCTTGATAAGCTGTCAAATTACTTAATTTCGTTAAAATCGATACCATATTAATCTTCTATTATACTAGAGAGTCCCGTTCTGCAAAATTCCATATGAAAATTAATGATTATCACGATTTCATGCAGCATGTCGCATTTACTGTAGAGAGAAGAGATGAGTTTGAGATAAGAGCGTAAGATTAACAGATTCAATTAGGAATATTCTACCCAATGATATCATTCCAATATCACTTGATGAAAATTCAGACATACCTATCTAGTTTTTGCAGTTTGGGACTCGTTCATATGATAGAAGCATTCCAATAGATGACATTCAATGATTTAAAGGAATAATAGAGTTCTTTTACCAGCTCCGACTTTGGATGACTGACATTATAATATACGTAAGGCTCATAGAAAGATTCTACGAACAACCGAGCATTTGAATCATTATTGGTCTTGCCATACAACAACAATCTGGGGCGATTCAGCCCAATAAGATGGAGGCAAGACACAGGATGGCGATACTAAGTAGACTTGTTCCGATTTTGGCAAAGCGGAAAGTGAAGTTAATAGAGAATATTCTGAACAATCCAATAGTCTTAACGGAAGCAAAGCTAAATGAAATAATTGAACGACATAGTAATACACTGTTTGGAAAGGATCATGGATATTCGTCAATAAGAACACCTGAGCAGTTCAGTGAACAGGTACAGCTTTATGATTATCAATCTATGAGTCCATATTTTGAACGTATTAAGCAGACACCAAATCTACCAATCATTACCGCAGACCCTGTGATTTGGTATGTGCAGTCTAGCGGCTCAACTGGAAAGCCAAAAGCGCTTCCAGTGTCAAAGGCCGGAATGGATGACTATACTGCAGCCAATTCACTTCTATTGTGGTCATTTGTGAATGCAGCTAAAGACCATGCCAAGATGCTTGATGGCACGCTTTTGACCTTCGCTGCTCCTGCGAAACTTGGAGAGATTAATGGTGTACCTCTGGGCTACATGACAGGAATCTCAAGAGAGATGATTGCGAACAGAATCTTGAAAGGACTTGTCAAGCCAGGTGAGGAAGTTTTCAATATGACAGCCATGAATGAGAAACTCTGGGCTTATGCAAAATATGCAGTGAAAGAGAACGTCACTGGTCTAGCAGGAATTACTACTCTTGCACTCTCTTTTGTGAGGAAAATGAAGAATGAGTATGGACTAGGATTACTTGATTACTTCTCTGGAACCAAGTATGAACGCAAAATCAGAGATGCAATGAATGATGATGGCACACTAGATCTCAATGTATTATGGCCTAATCTTTCTCTATTGATGGTGACGGGTATTGACTCAGACCCCTATAAGCCATGGATTAAGGAAACATTGCCAAATGCATTTCTCATGGATAATTATGCAGGATCTGAAGGTTACTACGGCACATCGCTACAACCAAATATCGATAATGGGATTCAATTACTTCCAAACCTGCACTATTTTGAGTTCATTCCTGAGAGAGAGATTGAGAAAGAGGAACCCAAAGTTATACCTCTCTCCGAGGTGAAGAAAGGACATCGTTACGAAGTTGTGATCACCAATCTATTGGGATATACAAGATACCGACTTGGAGATATGCTGACTTTCTTGGATACTGACCCATACTCCGTACATAGAATTGGAAGAAAAGGCAAGTCAGTAAATCTTGCTGGTGAAAAGTTGACAGATGCTCATGTCAATAATGGAATTGCAGAAGCATGTCGTGCAACGAATGCAAGTATATCAGATTACACAGTTATCGGTCAAGTAGTTGAAAATAGAGCGCGATACACGATATTATTGATGCCTCAGAATTACATCAATTTAGAGGAATTCGCAAGAGCTTTTGATAAAGCAGTATCAGCAAAGAATGGAGAATTCAAATATGTATTAGAGTTTGGTGCACTAGATCCTACTGTAGCCGTTCAGATGGAAACCTCATACACAGAGAATATTATCAAAAACAATCACATCCAAGCCAAATCATTACCCCTCTCAGTGGCTGAATCAGTTTGAATGACGAACGGTACATTTGAAGAGGTGACTGATAGGATATAAGAGAAACTCTTCACTCTGCAATAGAGTGAAGAGTTCCTCTTTTTTTAATATATAGCTTCTAATTCAATTGCTCTCTGCTCTTTTTGACCATCTATAGCTTTATTCGGATAAGTAAATGCAACTCCAATTGTCGATACAGACAGTGTGAGAATTATATTTGGTAAATAGAATAGTGAAGTAGTCATAAGAGGTACTCGAAGAACCTGACTCAACAATCCAAGTACAAGAGCAAGAATCATGAGGTCGCTACGAACCTCTTTGAGTCGCCCAGTCTTCCAAGTAATAGCAAAAGTCACAATCATCAATATGCCAAAGATTAGAAGTAATGGAATTACCAAGGACATTAGGATTGCCTCAGTAGGTGCTAAGATTGTTACAGATAGCCAATATATCGAAATAGCTATCAACATTTTGCTGTGATATTTTTGAATCATTGGTAGCCAGATTTGAAAGAGTGCACCAACTATTGGAATAATTGAACCACCAATGATTACAGATCGTATTCTTAGAAGATTCATCGAGTCTTCCACTATCCCCAAATTAGGAAGTGCTAGTACAAATGTCTGAAGAGCTTGAAAGGTAATCATGATGGCAAAGGCGAGTGGCAAATCAGTGATGAGCCGATTTGCCTGGTTCAACCAGATTCGAAGTAGGTAAACTCCAACAAATGCTGCTAAGACTAAGGTCGTTATACTAGAGATGAGTACTAATTCTGTGCCAAACTGCATTATCATCAATCCTCATTAATATCATTTTGAGTAGTTTCTCTCATTGAGAGACCTCGAGCTTTCATTCGACTCCACATGGTAGACACTTGCTCTATCTTGTATTTCCAGAAGATAGTGAATAAAATTGAAAATACTAGAAAGAACATTATGAGTGAGATCACCATAATTTCTAAAGAAGCAAAAACAAGATCTGGACCCTGTACAGAAAGTTCTGGTCCTATCTTGAAACACTCACTGACATAGTTGAATATGGTATGAGCAACAATGAGACCTATGAGTGAATTTCCCGAACTGAATTTCTCATAATATACACCAAAGAGTATTCCAAGAAGTGATGTGGAGAGAATCATAACAGCAACTTCCATTACAACAGATTGTCCAGGTTCAGCGTTAAGCAATGGCCACCCAGCATGCCAAATTCCGAAGGTCACCGCAGATAGTATAATAGCTCTATTCACGGAAACCTTTGTTTTGAGAGAGTTTTGAAGTAATCCTCTAAACAGAGTTTCTTCGAGTAGCGCATTAACAATGAAGAAAAACAGCATATATCCAAGTAGTTCGGGATTAACGATATGTAATTCAAGTGGATAGGTTGGATCCAAAAATACTGCATAGAGTACTGTGCTACCGATATCAATCAATCCTGAAATCATTATTCCCATGACCACACCAATTGTCAGCTGGAGTTTTAGATTCTTGAGAGATAGACCAAGAACTGATTCGATTTCCGAACGACGGAAGATCCAGAAGAATGATATGATGATCAAAAAGGGAAAAAGCTTGGATGGTAGGATATTCATCCATGTGTCTCCAAGACCAAAGACGAACTGATCTAGAATTCTCCATATAATGCCAATAGTAAGCATGATTACCGCTATGGGGACTAAACCCAGAGATGTCCAGAAGAATTGCTTTCTGGGTTTTGGTGAATCTTTCTCTTGTACTGCTATAGTAACCAAAGATACGGTCTCCTAATTAAGATTAACAGTGTTTTGTATTAATCCTCCAATTTAAGCCCAGAGAAAACAATAATCCAACTCAAAGACTAGCATACCCGTGATAATTGAAAACGAAGTTACAACACCTATGTGTCAGATAATTTTCTTCCCAGTAAGAGTCTAATTCGATGCCTACTGATGTAGAGAATGATTATGATTAAGGCTGTGCCAATTCCCGTGGCGATAATAGCTGGAGCATACCAGATTACAATCTCGATAATAGGCGCTTCGGGATTAAGTGGATCATATCCATTCACAATCTCCCACCAATTTGGAAAAGAATCTCCGTCTTCATCGCTGACATCTAGAAGGACAAATGCAAATCCATCTCCGTATTTTAGAATATCATATGAAGATGCTGAAATTTCTCTTTTCAAAGGAAAATCATCTGATGATGAGTAACCACCTACTAATATCGTTCCATTATTACCTACAGCAATAGATCTGCAGTCGTCAACTCCCTGACCACCAACTAGGGATGAATATAATATCGAATTCTCAGGACTAATTTTCATTATAAAGCCTTGATACCCATAATGTCTGTTGCTTTGATCAAGCAAAGAAACCTTTCGAACTTCCCGAAAGTCGTCTGAAATTGTAGAACCAGCTATGTATAGATTATCCCGCTCGTCAAAGTCAATCGAATAGCAAACATCATAGTCGGATCCTCCCAGATATGTCGAGGAAAGTAGTACACTTCCATTTGAACTCAATTGAAATAGGATTCCATCTACATCTCCCATATTCCCCTGTAGACCACCAACAACAGGAAAGTCATCTGATTCAGTATAGCCACAGACCCAAACATCGTTTGTAGCATCAAGGGCAATATCATAGAACACCTCTGAGGCCGTACCACCAATGTAAGTTGAAAAAATCAGACCATTACCTGTTGAATTCAGACAGAAGACAATTCCATCGTCTTTAATCCCTGGAACTACTCCATTAGAAGTTGAATTGTACGCGTTTATAGTAGGAAAGTCATCGGATGTCGTGATTCCTGCAACATATGCATTACCTTGAGAATCAGCAGTAATAGCAAAAGAGATGTCCCCGCCCGATCCTCCAACCAAACTTGAATAAATCAGACCATTTCCCGACGAGTTGAATTTTGCCACATATGTTACAGAAAGAGGCCAAATAGAAGAACCTGAATAGTTTACATATGAATTCATTTGAGGAAAGTTATATGAATTTGTTTCACCTGTAATAAAAATCGAGCCTTCATTATCTACAAAAATAGATTCGCCTGTGTCGACATGTTCACCACCAAGATATGTTGAGAAGACAAGATCCAAGCTATTTGCGTCAAGACACATGAGAAAGCAATCAGTTGAATTTTGAAATGTATCACAAAATGCGTTTTCAGTAGGAAAGTCAGGTGAACCAGTATTACCGACTAGATAGACTTTACCAGAATGGACTGTCATATCATTGACAAAATCAAAATCAGATCCTTTGATAGTATAATAATAGATGATGGTGAAATCGGTTCCGTTAATCTTCATTAAATATGAGTCGCAGTTGTCATCATCATTCCCTGTATCTTGAATAATCCCTCCAACATAGATGTTACCGTATTCATCGAAATCGACACACGTAATGTAATCCTGCGTTCTATTACCTGTCAGTGTTGAAAAGATAAGTGGCTCAGTAATAGCAATAGGAGTGTTCTGATAATCAATCATAACAAGGGGATGATATATAGAACTCATTGATGTAGTCCCCAGAAGATAACCAATCATGACAATTAGTACAAGCATCTTTGAGATGATATACTTCATAAAGACTCCAACCTCCAAATTCAAGAAAAAGAAATATGACTGCTATTTGTTCTTTTTGTTTCAAGTGAAAGAAGAGGCATTCTCATCAAAACCTACGCATCTGCCTATCAACACAGACTCATTCAAATAGTGCGGCGACAATCTTACAAAGGGAGCTGGGTGATTTATGGTTCGCATTGCTCATATTTCGGATTCACATTTGGGTTGTTCTCTATTCCAATTGGTCGAGAGAAAAGAAGATGCAAGAAAGTGCCTAAAGAAAGCAATAGAAATGGCAATGCAGTATTCACCAGATGTTCTTGTGCACACTGGAGACTTGTTCCATTCTCACATGCCTCAAAATGATGACATGAATTTTGTAGTTGAACTGTTCAAAGGCTTGAAGGACAAAGTCCTACTCATCGTACTACAAGGCAACCATGACCATCCCTACGGCTATAGGTATGCACTTAGTCCACTTAGACAATTAGAAACGATGGAATTGATCAAGTCAACAGGAAATCAATCAAGTACTACTATCGTTGAATCCTTTGATGGAAAGATGGTTGAGATGCATCTTGTATCATGGGCACCGAGTAATGAGGTGAATCAGATCATTAGTTCAGCCACTCCCAATGAGAAGGTCTCTCTTTTCTTTGCCCATGATATTGAATTTCCAAAAGAAGAATTACCAATCCACTTCAATTATTATGGATGTGGTCACAAACACAATTACTTCGTAGATGAAGAATATGATATTGGAAGACCAGGATCCACCTGTATAGTGAATTGGAATAGAGAGATGGGAGGAAATCGAAAACTCATCATCGTTGACATAGATAGTAAGGGAAACGAATACACTCTCGAGACCCTTAATGATGTTAGGGAATTCAAGTTCCTTACTGGGTTAGATATAACGGGAATGAGACCAGAAGAAGTGAATCAGAAAATGAGGGAGTCGCTTGGTAGACTTGCTCCAAAGAAAGAAAAGCCAATCATCATCATGCAAGTGAATGGATTAATTGATTCTGAAACGGAGAAGCAGATTGAGCGAAGTGAAATCCTAAGTCAATATGAAAAGAAACTGAATCCACTTTTTCTTCATATCGAACCAAACTGGCAGTCTCTTGGACCCAGAAATATCACTTTAACAAAACCACTAGATGTACAACATTCCATCCGTGAATACATTGAACAGACGAAGGATACGATGAGTATTGACATACTGGAAAAGCTCCCCAGATTCCTTGGAGGTGGTAGTGATTGATCAATCGTCTTCGACTCACAAATTTCAAGGTATACAAAGATCAGGAAATCATATTTCACCCAGGTACTACAGCTATTATTGGTCCAAACGGTTCTGGAAAGACCTCAATTCTTGAGGCAATTGAGTTTGCGCTCTTTAAGACAGTGACACGAAAAGAGAAAAAGGTACCCACTCTCGATGAGTTAATCAATCACAGAGAGAAACGAGCACGCGTGGAGCTTGATTTTATCGCACCACTCAACAGGCGAGAATACACGGTAAAGAGATCCATCCATCCAGGAAAGCGAGGAGCTGAAACCACAGCTGATTTATTCCTTAAGAGTGAGAGCGAACCTGAAGCAAGTGGCCCAACAAGAGTAGATGAGCAGATTGTAGAACTGCTCGGAATGGACCGCCATGCATTTTCTACATTGACTTATGTGAGACAGGGAGAGATCGATAGACTATCTCGACTTAGCCCAAAAGAGAGACGGATAGATCTGTATAGTATGATGGGACTGGGGATATACGATAGACAGAGCTCTAAGGTGCAAAGAGAACTCAAAGAGATTAAGAAAGATATGGAGAATCTTGAAGGAACAAAAAATAGACTAGTGGCAATTCAAGAACATCTGCCAACTTTAGAGGAGATTACAAATGCATTAGCAGCAGTCGAGAAAATCTCAAACAGAGACCCCGGCTCATCTGATGTAATGGTTGTAAAATCCATCATTGAAAAGGTAAGGGATTCTGTTAATGCAATAAGTACTGAACTTGAATCTCCTGAGATCTCAATAAAGCCTGAAGAACTTAAGCGGGAAAGTGAAATTGCAAAACACATTAAGACACTCTTGGAAACCATTCCAGAGGTGGCAGAAAATCAATTAAGACCTCATATACGAGATGAAGCCAAAAGTCTGTTCAAGGAAATATTTGGAGACCGTTATAGTGATTTTGTAATTGATGATGATTATGAAATTTCTCTCTATAATCTGCAGGGAAATAGAGTTTCTTTAATGGCGGCTTCGGGTGGCGAGGACGTCTGTGTCAATTTCTCATTACGCGTTGCAGTAAATACTGCGCTTCAGAAGTATTCATTGGCAGGACCTCCACCGGGATTAATTATCCTTGATGAGCCGGGTGCGGGATTGGACGAGCAGAGAAGACGATGGCTTCCAGAAGCCATAGCAAGATTGGATGTTGTGAAGCAAGTAATTGTAGTGACGCATATGGAGGAGCTTAAGGGATCTACAGAGCATATAATATCATTAGCACCACAAGGAAAAGGACGGCAACCAATAGTAGAATATCAATAATTCAGAATAAATCCGAATCAAATAATGATTGTTTCATTTCAGATACGTCAGTCTTCTTATTTACAAGACCACGAAGTTTTAGTGCAATCTTACGGTCGCCAAGACAGATGGCACCAACAATGATATTGTCCTTAAGAACAGCTTTGTAGTATGTTCCTTTATCCATATCAATTGCTACTACTGATTCATAATCCAAGGATTTTGGTTGTATAATACCGATGCTGGAGAGATCAATTCCAGCAACTTGAAGCGTATTCGAAGATGTGATACCATCAAAGATTGCACTTCCAAAATCCAGCATATTTGCAGCAGCAACACGAGAGGTTGCAGTTGCCCATGGAATGATACCATACCACTGGTCTCTCCATTCCATGCAATCGCCTGCTGCAAATATTCCATGAGCTGATGTCTGCATATGGTCATCAGCAACAATACCTCGTTTGACCGAGATTCCTGAATTTTTAGCGATTTGGATATTAGAACGTACACCAGTAGCGATTACAACAAGGTCGCCATCTATCCTATCACCTTTGTCTGACACTATACCATCAGCAGCCAGTTTCCCAGATATCTTCACACATGAGAAATTTCTAAGGACATCAATACCAAGGCGTTTAAGATGATGAAGAAGCACATCACTACCAGCTTCGTCCAATTGTATTGGAAGAAGAGTATTGATATTTGTAACAACAATAGGGTGACCACCAATATTCTTGATTGCAGCAGCAAGTTCTATACCTAATATCCCTCCACCAATAATTATCTCTCGACCTGCGCCCTTAACTGCTTCTTTGATATCCAAGGCGTCATCAAGTGTACGAATAACATGTACACTCCTCTTCTCAAGTCCTTCAAATGGTGGTACGAAAGGAATTGATCCTACTGCAATCAATAACGAATTATAATCAGAATGAGTCGAAGAGGTTGTTATCACTGTTTTAGTGTCTTTATCAATCTGAATCACAGATTTTGACCTATAGAGATTAGCTGACTGGGCTTCATACCAATCTAAATCGTAACGAATTGTTTCTTTTATTGTTCGTTTCCCTGCAACAAGGTCAATGAGGTTAGGTCGCGGATAATATGGATGTCGCTCATCTGTAAACACATCAATTTCAACATCAGAATCTTTGTTTCGAATTTCTCGCAGAGCAGTCGTGGCAGCAACACCATTACCTATGATTCCAATCCGTTCCAGTGTTATCAACCTCTGAATTGATTAATATGTAGAATCTGAATCTTACTTGTCCTTATTGAGTATACCGAAATATCTGTAGATGAGTAATTCGTCATAATTTGCGTTGTTTTAAATAATTAATCAATTTTAAAATTCTAAGAAAAAGAGAGGAGGCAAAGGCTGCCTCCAATTAAAATTATTTCTTTAACTTCAAAGCTATAGCAACTATTGCAACAACTGCAATTCCACCACCAATGAGAATCAGTGTTGGTGTATCAATGAGAGAAGTGCTTGTCGCAGAGTTAACACCTAGTATCGGATCGTAGACTAGAGTTTCATTTCCGAAGTATGGAAATGAGAGATAAACAGATTCTCCAGCCTCAAGACCTACTCCTTCGCCATAACTGGCTTTAACCTGAAGCGAATTGTTCGCAGCAAGAGCAGTTGGTTCATATTCCATATAACCATTCTCAAACTGGAATTGTGTTCCAGTCTTATGCATTTGACCAGGTGCCACCTCAGGATGACCTGCACCATGGTTGCTCTCAGTAATTGTGAATTGCATGACTAAGAGAGAATCATCATAAGTCCAATTCCATCCATCAATGATTACATCGAACTTCACTTCACTTGGTGTATCCATGTCAATATGAACACGAATTTGAACATAGACATCGAATTCACTCATTGGAGGTAAGTTACTCCAATCATTATCCATACCATTTGGACGTGGATCAAATCCTGAAGTCGATGTAAAATTGAAATGAACTGCTGTAATATTCTCACCATCGGTTTCGGTTTCAAAACCACTGAATTCCCAATCAGCGGTAGGCAACATGAATCGCGGTCCTACAAGGGTATCAGTTCCTTTAGTATAAATACCATCAGAATCTGTGTCATTTGCTTCGAAGAGACTAATGAATCTCATATGATAGTCTATTGTTGGATCAGATACAGACCACCAATGAAAATGAGGTGAATCATCAATTCCAACAACTTTAATCTCTAAACTATCAGTGCTAAGAGTGACAATACCTGCACTATGATTGTACTGTACAGGTCCTCCCTGCGCGGCTGCAGCAGGAACTGCTATACCAATCATAAATGTAGCCAAGATTGCGAGTATTACTTTTCTGTGGATCATTATTTAATCACTAATAGATTCTCAGTTTTGAATATATATAACGAATCTTAAAAGGTAAAGAATATAACGTAATCAAAAGTCTATTC
>JAEOUN010000063.1 GCA_016839245.1 Candidatus Thorarchaeota archaeon | reverse complement strand
TGGTTAGACTCATCGTGAAGCCTTGAAGTTCCAATAAAAGGATTATGGCATGGATACCGTGAATGGAGATTATAGGGAGATAAAACCCTCAATTTGGTATTATCTTGTGCGAGAGGAACTCTTGATTGGGACTGGTATCTTGTATACGTTCTCTGAGAAAGAACATTTCATACAAGATATTATGGGAAGGAAAATGTCTTTCCAAGTCGAAGAAAAAGGCTCTAAGCAACACTACGACCACAACCGGTTGGAGGGGTTATCTAGGATGAAGCAGAAAGAGGAACGATACTCATCCTGATTAATGGCTTTTCATGCCTCTGGTTGTTTTGGGGCAATTTTGGATAATACATCACATTTATGGTAATTTTCGAGGTCGTTTATACACCAACCAATTCATTATGAATGGAGGAGACAGACATTCAATATCCAGAACCTCATATAGCAATAGAAAATGTCGTTGCATCAGTTGTCTTCAACCAATCATTCGACTTGAATGAGATAGCTGCAACGATGCCCAATGTCGAATTTGATCCTGAACAATTTCCAGGACTTGTGTACCGAATCAAGAAACCAAAGACAGCAACACTTGTCTTTACGACCGGTAAGATGGTCTGTACAGGTGCAAAGTCAGCAAAAGAATCTATACGTGCAGTACATAAGATTGTAAGAAACTTGAACGATGCAGGTATCAGAGTAAACAAGAAACCAATCATTACAGTTCAGAATATTGTCGCAAGTGCAAGTCTGGGGGCAGATGTCAATCTTGAACTTGCCGCGATGAAGCTAGAGAATACACTTTATGAGCCAGAGCAGTTTCCGGGTCTGATTTATAGAATGCGCGACCCGAAAGTAGTCGTTCTAATTTTCGGTTCAGGAAAGCTTGTCATCACTGGAGCAAAATTTGAAGAACAGATACCAGAGGCTGCAGACAAAGTTTTGAAGCGTATGCTCAACCTAGGTGTTATCAGGATCCCTGAAGGAGAAGATTGGGGTCAAACAGAAATCGATGATGATGATTGGTAGAGTATTTAGTTGTTAGATAATAGTTGAGAATAGAAGAGTAGGTCATGATGCGATTCTTTACTACATATTGAGATAATACCTTTCCTGGTCTAGAAAAGCTTAAACACTAAGTCTACATCAGCATGATTACATGGTGGATTCGTGAGTGAGTGTGGAGAGTAAGGGACTGCCTGCTGAAGGAGAGTCAGTGAGTGCCAGATTGGTAGCATTCTACTTCACTCTTCTTGCTGTCTTTGGTCCGGCATTTCTACTCATGTGGTGGTTTCCACCAAGTAATCCTTCATTTGAAATGTGGGGGATGATATGGGAGCTTTATTATAGCTCAGAATATGGGAGATGGTACTTTGATAATTATTGGTTACCTTTCATCATTGCTAACTCAATAATGTACACGTTTCTTCGACCGGTGTTTGCATATCAGATGGTACGATTGTATCAAGGCAAATCAACCATGAAACAGACTCTTTTGGTGGGTCTATTCATTGAGCTACAAACACTCATTATTGATATTCCAATGATATTGATAATGCATCGTGGATTATACTTGATCCATATACCAATTCCAATCTTACTCCTTGCAGCAATCATTATGATGAGATATAAGCCGCCTTCACCAAGAACAAAGTCTTGGGTGGAGGATGAACAAGAACACTCAGACTGGTTGGATGTAGAGAAGAAAATTATTGCTAAGACAAGAGATCTTAGAGGTGTGACGCTTAACAAGGTTCTGGAAACAATACTGATAGCAGAAATCATCCTTCTCATCTTTGGAGGTTTGATTGTGGCTATTGTTGGTTCATGGCAGTTTCAAGCATTCTATGGACAAGCATTGCCAAGTTATATTCTAATTACGGGAATCCTATACCTCATGACACTTCCAACAAAGAAATAATATGTAAATTGAGAGAGAGAGCATTTCTCGACTGAAAGTATCTAATACAGAGAAACTCTAGACTGAAGACAATAGAGTTACTGGTTCTTCACCAGGGGGAAGTAGATTCTTTCGGACCTGCAAAGTACACTAGGATAAGACCAGTAACGAGCTGCACTGGAATCGGACCAATGTAGACATACCAGCCAGAGGAGATCATAAGTGGTAATGCCATTATCAGAGAGGCAAATGGAATGATTAAGGTCGAGATACCAGCCAGAAACGTGCGTCTTTTGCTTGTTTCGCCTCTGAAATAGCGTACGACCTGAAATGCAAAGACAATGTTGAAGAAGCCAAGTGGAATTCCAAAAGATAATGAGATAAGGTTCAAGACCTGTAGTCCACCAAAAGAGAACTCAGAGGGAAATATCGCCCAGAAGAGAGCGTTGATTGATATACTTACATGGTGATCATGTCCTCCAAAACTAGATAGTAGGGTAGTGAAGGGCGATATCACTGTCACTAGAACCATAATCAAAATGACGTACTTCTCATTGAGCCGCTCAGCCAAATCAGACATTTATTACTCCAACTACTATTTCTTCATCGAACAGTTCTCTTTAAGGGTATGGCATGGATTAGATAATTGCAATCATTGATAACATATTCTGTGAATATGCAAAGAAGATGGTGGGTGCAGGACAAGAAATAGGAGAGAGAATAAGATGGGAAAGAAAGGCTTAGTTGTTGGTATTCTCGCTTTCTTAATTGGATTGGTATTATTTGTTGATGACTTGCATGACTTTGTGGCAGGGATAGATTTTCTACACTTTTTACCAGATTTTGACCCATATCTTTTAGCAGGATTCCAGCTACACCACCTCTACATTGGTGCCCTAATCATGCTAGTCGGACTCATCATATCTATCAAGTACAAGAACTGAAGAATTACTCATTCTTCACTCGAGGTTCTGATACAATCTGGATTGGATTACCATCCGGGTCCTTGATGTTGAAGAAAGATACCATGTTAGGTACATCTGTGATTTCATCACTCTTGACACCTTTCCCTGTGAGATACTCCTTCATCTTCACAAGATCTGTGACTTCTAAAGTGAGCTTGGCAGAGCCACGCTTGAGTTTGTCTTTTGTGACGAGATTCAGACCAATCTTTGCACCTTTCACAGGAAGATGGAATTCTATCCAACCAACCTCATCGCCCATATCCCAGGCACTCTTGAATCCTAGAATCTCACTATAGAAATTCCTTGCACGACTAAAGTCAGTGACATAATACTGAAAATATACAGAGTCTTTCCGATACGGTAATTTTACGCTCATTTTATCACTCTCTATAATGATGTTAACCATTGTTAAAAAATCAAATAAATCTAGCGTCTACGGTAAAACACCTAATATTAGAAGTGGAAAGATGATTGTAGCATCACCAATTACAGACTCAAAGTTTGCATCAGTCTGCACCTTCTGCCAGGAAACCCCTTCTACCAATGGAGCACCTCCAAGACTTCCACCTTCAGGTCGATCGAGCGTGACCTGTACGGCCATGTCAAGACCTCCTTTTAGAATAGTGGAACCCATGGTGAAATGCTTTGTGAGACCTCCACCAAGCATGATTGCGCCTCTCTTCTTAGTCTGAGTCACAATCTCACCAAGAATTCGAAGATCTTTGACAAAGTCTAGAGATAGTTTCTTTGTAGTGCTGTATGTATAGAGGTGAAATCCGAGCATTGAGTCCATCAATCCAGGAGAGAAGATAGGAATATTATTCAAAGCAGCCTGATAAACAAACGACGCCTTATCATCCAGACTCAATCCAAGTTCGTGCAAAAATTCACTTGGAGCAAGTCCCACCATCTTTTCTTGGGGAAGACCATCGAGAAAATTATAGACACCCTTCTCAAATTTCTCAAAATCCTCTTCTTTTACATAAATATCAGCTATACGACCCATTCCAGCCTCCCGAAGTTCATAGTCATCTTTCCCTTGAGGAACCCGATAATGAGCACCTCCATAAGCCTCAATCAAATCGTGAACTATATTCGCGCCACTAGTGACTATTGCATCAACATATTTGTAATGGACAAGATGACAGACGACATTTCTGAGTCCTCCAGGTATCATTGGTCCTGACATAGACAGGTAGGTGAAGCAATCGGGATCTTCAAACATTCGCTGGACAATGGAACTAGCTCTACCTAGTCGACCTGCTCCAAGGACTCCAACTGTGTTCATCGAACTAAGAAATGATGATATATCACGCGATTTGATAGGATCAATGTGATGTACTCTATGCAAGATTGTCACCACAACTGAAGAAAATCTCATTCCATGATAAGTCATTCTGTAAGAAGAAGGAAGGAGGCGAGTCCAGGCAGAATTCCGGGAGGGCAACGCCTGGGCCCGCGCAATCCAGAATAAACCCATCATTATGAGTATGCGATTATTGGTAAAGTATTATTACAGGAGTTCATCAGTTAAAGCAGACGCGGACATCCAAGAGAGGAAACCGAAAGTATTACTGATTAGCGTTATTCCATATATTTAAACGAAAATACTTGGGGGGTCATCATATGCAGAGCTTGGTCAGTACAGTTACAGTTGTTATAGTGTTACTAGCATTACTATTACAGGCACTGTGGCTCCTTATCGGACGTATTTCTCGAGACAAGTACCTTCAAGACATTATGAGGTTCAGAACACCATCATCAACATTATCCAAATACTATAACTGGCGTGTGGAGCGTTCTGCAAATGGAATTGTTGAGGGATTCATGTTCATCTTCATTCTCATGGTATCGGTTGTAGAATTGGGATTAATGATATTCACTATGGAACTATTGATACAGTCAATTCCAATCATTCTCATTATCGTGTTTTTATCATTAATAAGCACAATACAACATTCATGGCGAATCAAGGAGATTAATGATACTGAAACAAGAATCATCACGTCAATTAAGACCTCAAGCGATAAGATTGGTGTTGCTAAAAGGATGATAGATGAGCTTTATCATCAAGGGCCAATGGGCGATGGAAGAACATGGTTTGCTCTGTTCAAACTTGCTCAGAGACGAGACCAAGTAGGCTGGGCAATAAAAGATGTCTTGATAGAGAAAGGAAAAGAAGAAGAGGCACGGATACTCAGACAGAAATCAGGTCAAGACACTCCTGAAACAGATAGTGGCCCCGAAATTAGTTGAGTCAAAAAAATAGAGTTCATTCAGTAAGTCTTATATCCAGTTCCACAGGGGTGAACGCGAACTCCTATAGGAGAGAAACCATATGTCCACGAAGACAACAATAACTGGCCAAAAAGGCGTCGTCGCAAGCTATCGTAGAGGAAAGCATATACAGCATCCTAATCAAGTAATTCTAGTTTTTAATGATGTTAAGACTAGATCAGAGGCCTCAGCTCTTGTTGGTCGGAAGGTTAAATGGACTATAGATGAAGAGGGTGAGATATTAGGAAAAGTTCTCGGACCACATGGAAATAGTGGTGCTGTCCGAGCAAAATTCCGAACTAACCTTCCAGGTCAGGCAATTGGTACTCCTGTCACTCTTGTATAGGACTTCACGAAGTTTTATCAATACTTCATTGGATGTTCATATGGCTCCAGTGATGTGATTGGCTATCGTAGGGCTGAACAGTCCGATTACGAGTCATAGTTAAGCTGAGGGGCCACCATTAAAAACCATGAGTTATTTCTGGATGAAGAGAGAATGATAGAGTGGGTAGCGTATTTTTCAGCTTATTTTCTAGCGGGATTGACACTCAAGATGGGAGATGACTTTCTTGATGAGCTAGAAAGACCAGATTTTGCATGGCTTCCATTGACGCTCTCAGGATTACTCTTTGGATTGTTAATGACTATATCAGAATACGATTTTGCATTACTAGTTAGCATCATTATAGGAGTACTTGCATCAGGAAAAGTAAATCGTCCTCAATTCTCTGTTGGATTTGTGCTAATCTTTGTAGTAGTTGCAATAATGGGATTACCCACTACTACTATCTGGCTAGACTGGATTACCTTGGTATTCATTATGTTTCTTGCAGCAGTCATTGATGAAAAAGGGAATGACTGGGCTGATCAGAATATTTCACCACGGGCACACAGATTTTTCCGATTTAGATTTACAATGAAGATTTCAGTGGTATTGCTAACGTTACTATGGTCAGCACTGTTACCTACTGCAGTGGGACTATGGATCTTTGATGCTGGCTATGAATTGACAGGATGGTCCATGAAGAAACTTCAAGATAGTTCTTGATATGCAAGACTACAGCAGACATCCCTGAAAATTGGTTTAAGCCCCATAGTTCTTGCAGCATCAACACCCTCCTGACTAATCATTGCTATGCCATTTGCACCACTTTTGAGAGCATATAGGTCAGTATCGATCTTGTGTTGACCAATTGGACGAGCACATCCAAGTAGGAGGGGAATGTGTGTAAAACCAAGTCTGGCAGCCGTCATGATTCTACCAATACTCTCTGGAGCCGGCGGCGTAACATTTTCCATGGGCGTTTTACGAACAGGAGTAAGTGCTATAATAACGAGAGCTGATGGAGCGCCCTGAGCAATTATATCGAGAGCTTCAAGTTCGCCTTTGAGATGCCCATAATCAAGACCAACGAGGACATGAGGGACTGTAGGGATATTGTGTTCCTCAAGGATGTCAAGAGATCTCCTCATCTTTAAAGGACCATCTTGAATGTGATAGACTCTTGATGATACATCCTTATCACCAATTATGTCAAGCATTGCTGCATCAATACCTGCTTTCGCAAGTTGAGATGCAGTTTCATGAGTGACAAGACCAGTGTGAACCACAACTAGTAGATCAAGTTGTTCTTTGATTCGTCGTATAACCTCTCCGAAACGTTCCAAGGGTACATAACCATTTGATGTAGACCCACCACTAATCAGGACTCCTTCGCCACCTGATTCCTGAATTTCTTTACAACGTCTGAATAATGCTTCTGGGGTAGGTGTAGATTCCATCCCTTTCAAAAGATGCCCATCGCAGTGCTCACAGTGTAAGGAACAGGAATTTCCAGTGACACTTAACGAGAGAAAATTATGAGCGGAAGACTGACTGTGATTTTGGACTCTATAGGGATATGCTGTAGGACTATAGCATAGTAAAGCACTTCCAAAGTTGGTCATTCTCGCGGCAAATGCCTTATTCATCCACTCTGTAAATTCACCAGTAGATGCATTGAGAATAGCTTGACCATCTGCAAGAATGTCAAATCCCAATGTAGAACCTCATATTGCTGAGCCGATTTTTGTTATTATTATTACCTATGTACCACATGACAAAGAACAAGTACTGTTTATTTTCCATTTCAGAGTACTTATCATAGACTACTAGAGCGTGTTAACTGTGTCTTGTGGTTCAACGGAGCAATTGAGTCTGTTTTTCAATGCAAAGAGCGTTGCAATATATGGTGCATCGACAAGTCAAAATAGTGTAGGGCAAGCAATCATTCAAAATTTTATCAAACCTCAATACACTGGAAAGGTCTATGCAATCAATCCAAAGTACAATCAAGTCCTTGGCATTCCTTGCTTTCCAACCTTACAGGACATCAAGGAGCCTGTGGATCTTGTTGTTGTAGCAGTCCCAGCTCGAATAACCCCCCGAGTCTTCGAAGATATTGCGGCTAAAGGAGTAAAAGCAACTATCATCATCTCAGGAGGTTTTTCTGAGACTGGACCTGCAGGTGCAGAACTAGAAGACGAAATTGTAGCCATAGCAAAGAAGGCTGAAATTCGAGTTATTGGACCAAATTGCGTTGGAGTCATTGACACACATAGTCATATTGATACGTTCTTCCTGCCGGAGTATAGATGTGGGAGACCTAAACCAAGCAATGTTGCAAATATATCATTAGTCTCTCAATCTGGTGCCTTTGCTGCAGCAATCTCTGACTGGACTGCAGAGTTAGGAATCGGAATTAGCAAGCTAATCAGTCTGGGAAATAAATGCGATGTGGATGATGATGACTTACTCTGTTATCTAGCAAATGATCCCACTACACAGGTTATCTGTTATTATACTGAAGGCTATGATTCAGGAAAGGGAAGAACATTTTTTGATACAGCAAAAGATGTCACACCTCATAAACCAATCCTTGTTGTGAAATCAGGTAGAGGAAAACGAGCGAGAGCTGCTGCAAGTTCACACACTGGGTCTCTTGCAGGCTCAGATAATATAGCAGCCGCGGCATACAAACAGGCAGGAGTAATCAGAGTTGATAATTTCGAGCACATGTTCGATATGGCAAAAGCTCTTGCAATGCAACCACCTGCAAAAGGTGATAGAGTTCTCATGGTCACCAATGGTGGTGGCTTAGGTGTCATGACTACTGATGCCCTCGAAGCTATCGGACTAGCAATTCCAAGTCCCTCAGAGGATCTTGAAAAACGGTTTCATGAACGCCTTCCGGGTTATTGTGCTGTTGGTAATCCAATTGATGTGGTCGGTGATACTGATGCTTCTCGATATGATATAGTACTCCAAGAAGCAATTGCGAGTGGAGAATATGATATGTTTGTTGTGGGTATGCTGCTCCAGACACCAAGCCTAGGAATGGACATAACAAATGTCATTGCTAATTATCAACGACAATCTGGTCTACCTTTCATTGTAGTTTCTATGGGTGGTGGATTCACAACAAAAGCCGGGGAGATTATGGAACTAATGGGCGTCCCGACCTATGCGACAGGTGAAAAAGCCGCACTTGCAGCAAAAGGACTTGCAAAATATGGTGAAATCAAATATGGCGATAAATTCAACAAGACATTGAGCTCTGATAAACCATAAAAGGAACTAGTAGAGTCAGGAATTAAGCGAGGCCAATAAGACGATGAAAGATGCAAAGAAAATCTTCAAGACTGCTCTTGAAGAGGGTAGGACATTTGTATTAGAAAACGAAGCAAAGGACATAATGAAGGCCTATGGAATTTCAATACCTCCTTATGGTACAGCAACGACAGCTGATAAAGCTGCAATCAAAGCAAAAGAGATTGGATTCCCAGTGGTGCTGAAGATTCTTTCCAAAGACATTCTACACAAGTCCGATGCAGGTGGGGTTAAAGTTAATCTCAAGAGCGAGGACGAGGTTCGTAAAGCCTTCGGTACAATAATGGAGAATGCAAAGGAGTATGGAAAAGAGAAAGGTATCGATGTTGATTTGAGCCATGGAGTCTTCATATCAGCATTTGCGGATATGGGAACCGAGATGATTGTTGGTGTAACAAAAGACCCTCAATTTGGTCATGCCCTTATGGCAGGACTTGGAGGCATCTTTGTCGAAGTGCTAAAAGACGTATCATTTCGTCTGATTCCTTTCACTGAAGCTGATGCTAGAGAGATGTTGAAGGAACTCAAAGCATACAAGATACTTGAGGGAATACGCGGCGAAGCCCCCAGAGATATAGATGCACTTGTCAAAATTATGTTATCAGTTTCAAAAATGATAGAAGAAAATCCGGAGATCACGGAGTTGGATTGCAATCCGACTTTTATCTATGAAAAAGGCAAAGGCGCCTTAGTTGTAGATGCGAGAATTCTGATTAGTGGTTCAAACTGATTGTCGAGTTATCAATGAGTCTATAGAGAAGAATCAGGCCTCTCTTAATATCTGAGTCCTCGATTGGAGCGGCTGGGGACTTCTTTGCCTTACTAGCGATGAGTAATAGTAGAGCGGTAAGTCTTGGTACGAGACGAGCATACTGAAGGAGGAAATCTTTGTTTCCAGTAGTGTCAACAATTAGACTCTCAAGTCTTCTTACCAATAATTGGATCCGTTCATCGACACCTTTACCAGAACGTAGGCCTTTAAAGATGACAATTGCTGCGGCTTCATCCTGTAAGAAGTCAGAGGAGAGACCTATTTTTTCAATCATTTCTAATGCGCCTACTATGATTGAATCATAGTGCTCTTCTTCAAGACGGCCAATACCCATGTTTACTGCTTGAATCTGACCGAGTAATTTCAATGAATTAGTCAATATGGAACGAGATGCACCAGATGTTGCCTTTGTCATGCTGACAAGATGAGCCCCATGCATCTTCTCAAGATTCGCAGCTACAGAAGCATTCAGTAACTTTTCAAAGCCTGGAGAGAAATTTACACTAGCAGCCCGTGGGAGAATTGGATGACTACCTAATTGACGAACCACTGTAAGTGCCTCAAAATCAAGAAAATCTGCATAGAACAAGAGAATCCGTACAAAATCATATGCAGTTTCGAAATCTTTCTCTGTAGTCACATTCCGCCCTTGACCTTTACATGAAAAAGCACTCAATAGAATCCATGCAGAGATTATTCCATTACAGAGACCTTCTATCCCGGTAGATGCCTTGATCTCATGGTCTTCAAGAAAGCGGGACAGTTTGTCAGTCGCATTTGAAATCCGTTGCAGGGTGGTTCCACCAACATGGAGGTCTGCAATCGATTTGATGAACTCACGTGCGTCACGTGATGGAGGTCTCAAGACAAAGCCAGGCTCTTCGCGAGATAAGGTCCACCATTTTGATGTCGATGTGACGTAATCCAGGAGATCAACTGCCATTGTAAGGTCGGAGGACTCAGCTTTTTCTCTCGAATCTATAAGTGGAATCAGCTGTGTGGTTAGAGTAAGGAAACGTCTGAGATGAATGGATAGTCTTTCTCCTGCAAAAATATAATCTGTAAACCTAGCTACGACTGAGTCAACCTGTGCAGGGATTGTGTCATCGAGTCGTATATGAATGAGACCTCGATAGACATCAACTGGGGTTCTAGCCAATGTCTCATAGTCTCCTATGTGTTGAACAGACCTTTTGGCATATAAAAGACTGTGTCATAATATGAGAGAGTATTACTTACCGTATCTTCTTGATCGTTGACCGTAGGACCTAAGAGCTCGCCAGATATCAATTCTTCGAACTGCAGGCCAATAGATCTGAGCGAAATAGAGTTCGGAATAAGCAGACTGCCAGAGAAGAAACCCAGAGAGTCGTTCCTCACCTGAGGTTCGTATGATGAGGTCCGGATCTGGAATCCCGTTTGTGTAGAGATGACTCTCAATTACATCTTCAGTCACATCAGAGGGGTGCATCTTACCAGACTCAATCTTTTCACCGATTGCTTTCACTGCATCGACAAGCTCTGTCCGTCCAGAGTACCCGATGGCAACATTGAGGATATGGTCAGAGTAGTCCTTGGTCTCCTCTTCAGCAGCATGAATAGCTATCTGTACGTCTTCAGGGAGCAGATCAACTCTACCTATTGCTTGGATACGTACTTTGTGCTTGTGAACGTCAGGATTCCCAACAACCTCGGAGAACTTCTCCTTTGCAAGAGACATGATCTCTTCGACCTCTTCCTTCCGTCGTTGGAAGTTCTCAATGGAAAAGGCATAGAGCGTACAGACCTTTACATTCGCCTCCCAGAGAATTCGCAGGACTTCCATCACCTTGGCTGCACCTTTCTGATGTCCAAACCACGGAACCTCCATACCGTGTTTTCTCGCATACCGTCTGTTGCCATCAAGAATGATACCTACATGGCGAGGTGCTGCATCCTTGTCTAACTGCCTGTAGAGAAAATATTCGTATAGCCGATAGACAGGACCTGAGATATTCAAAGACAATACCCTCTGTATTGACAGTATTCTGAAATATACCCCATATAGGTTTGGCGTTGTGGGGGCGAATGCACTAAATCATCTGAGCAATCTTCTCAGCGGCACGTTTCATGTCAAGAAAGATGAGACCGAGTTTAGCATTCGCAGTTGTTGAGACAGTCAGGCAGGCATTCATCCCAGCCTGCACGACCAAGAGCCAGCCATCAATGCCCTTGATGTTTACCTGTTCAAGGTTTCCCTTTCCTAACTCAATGGATGCCTTCTCACCAAGCGTCAGCATCGCTGCAGTCATAGCGGCAACCTTTGCCTCGTCAACATCTGTTGGAAGAGCTGATACAATAGGTAAGCCTTCCACACTCACAATTGCACAGGCTTCTATCTCGGGAATACTTCCCTGCAGTTCGTTCAGAACACCTTCAAGCGTATTTTCACGGGACTCTCCCATTTTTCTTCACCTGTCTATTATTTTTCTAGCGGTACATCCTTTTCAGTATGACTTCTCGTGCTATTGCTTGGAACGCCCTCTTAACTCCTACGCCTTGCACTGCAATGGACTCGTAGATAGCCACATTGCTGCCAAGACCTAGAAGGTCAAGCATCTCGTCACGTGACATTCGATTCGGTAGGTCTCTCTTGTTAAGCATGACGACTATCGGAATCTCACGCCCAAGAGCATCACCCAAGAATAATTTCAACTCTTCGAAGCTCTCTGTGTTCTCATCACGCTGGTCCGGTGAGGAGTCAGCCACAAAGATGATACCATCTGCACCCTGTAGCACCACTTTTCGCTGGTGTCTGTGACGCTTCTGACCAGCTACGGTGAATACGTCAAAGAGTACTCTACCTCCAGCTGCTAAGGGCACGTAGTCAAAAAACAGCGTACGATTGGTCTCGTCTTCGATAGCAGTGAACTCTCCCTTCTGTAGACCTTCTACTTTTCCATAGAGCCATCTGAGGGCTGTGGTCTTACCGCCGAGACTGGGACCATAGAAGACCAGTTTCAGATGAATTCTGCCCTTGTCGTCTTTGCGAATCGTAAACACCTCATTTTGTCATGACTCTACCCGAGGATGGTATGCCTTCGAGACTTTGGTCCTGTGATGGGAGATTAATTGAGTAAGAAATTATGTCTCATAAAAGCCTTTGTGGGACAAGAATCTCTTAGCCTAATGTTTCAGACTACGTCTTACTTATAATATGCGAGTATTATCCCGAGTTATTTTGGAAAGAAGGAGTAGGAGAGATACTTTAAGCAAACGTATTGGATAGTGTTCACTGGAGTGGCAAAGAGATGCCTTGGGACTCACACACAGCACACTTAGGTTTGAATCGGAGTATTTACTAATCAGACTGGTGCTACGGGGATAAGTAGTGCAACCCATGGAAATAGAGGTGGTCTCTAGGTCATACACGCTCGAGCTCAGCCAGTGCAGACTTGAGGTCTTCCTCATCGAGTTCACTATCCTTTGGAGATAATGGTTCGACGGCCAAGAATTTGTCAAGTTCATCAGCAAGCTGTACACCTTGCTTCTTCATTACAAGCCGGATAAGACCAATATTGACCTCTGCTTCGGAAACTACACAGAGTACACCTTTTCCACAGGCGGAGGCGAAGATCTTGCCCTCCGAGAATTCAGAAGTGACTATCTCAAGCTCCCCAATCTGCAGGTTCTTGCCCTGCTCCTCACTTGCACAGAAGACAGCGCTTGCAATGGCACCGATACTATCCACTTGTAGGCAGTGAGTGGAAATCACAGACTGCAATCTACTGGATAGTAACTTAGCTTGCTAACATTAGCGATGGTCAAACCTGTCTTATCTACGAGAATCACCTTTTTTATGCCCTTGTCCTGTCGTATTATCTCTGTGAGAATGCGATCAAAGACCTTCGGGTCCGATGTACTCATTATTCTTTCCACCTCAGAGTTGTTAGTTACCCATTTATCTTATCTACTGATTATTCTTGAGGACTACTAATATTAGTCCCTCGGTTACGTCTGGTGCGATATTAATTTGACCCTTAGCTGTATCTAGGGTCAGAAAGGACAGCGACCCCTCACGAAGTTCCCTCACTGCGTCGAGGGCTTTTCCAACGAGAGAGGTGATGATAGCAGCGACGTTTTCCGTAGTATCAGGGTCAAGATCACTACTGAGTGGAAGACCCTCCATGTTAGTTACTACGACTCCACGTACACCTTCCTGTGCCTTGAGTCTTGCCAAGATGGTTTGGAGTTTTTCTTGTGTTATCACTGTACGGATTCCCCGCTACTTCAACTGTGCACTGACAACAACTACGCCGCAGTTGACTATTTTAGACTTGTGGAGATATGTTGCCATGCAATATAACAAATTGCGCATTTTAAACATATTTGAGGTTGTGTTACGTTATAAAAAGAGTAGTGAGCCGTGCAAAAACACTACACGGCTGCACGTTTGTCATTGATATACTTGTAAATTACTCTTCGTCTTTGTCTTTCTTGAAGAGAGTCTTCGAGCTTCGCTTCATCTGTGCCAAGTTCTCTGTGAAGGCCTCATCAGCAACTCCAGATGGAGCAGCAGCAGGAGCCATCTTCATTGCTTCCTCCTGACGCTGAATCTCTTTCTCCTCGCTTTCGAGAGCTCGATCAGCTTTGTCAAGCATTGCCTGTACAGCCTTAGGCGCAGCATCTGCTTTCTTTTTCATTGCGGACCTGAAAGATGCAATGCGTGCCCTACCCTTCTCGCGGTCACCTCCGAATGACTCTTCACCAGCCTTCTGCGTGACAAAAGTCGCTCCAACTGTTGGATCTAGAGTCGCCATGATCTCATCCTCCTTTTTAGAGACCCTGAGTTTTGTAGTGACTGCTCGAACTCGTCGAGCTCCTTCTTCATCGGTATAGGTGACTTGGACTTGAATTGGAACCTCGGGTGTCTTGATCTCCTTCTCAGGAGCAACCTCAAAATAGATCTCATGATCTGCACCTACGACTCCAACCTTACTCTCACTCTTTTTCTTTAGAGTATCAACAACAGTACGAGACACACCAGATGCATCTTTGATAGAGATGCCAGGAGGTGTTACAAGACGAACCTCAACATCACGACCGAGAAGTGATGCACCTGCCAGTTCTGAAATACTCCTATCAAGTTCATTAGGAGTGACATAATACATCTGTCCTCCAGTAGCCTCTGGAAGAAGACCAAGAGTCTTCAGCTCCATGCCAGCTCCTGAGGCTATACCTACTACATCAACTGCTGCACCAATATCTAAGAACATCTTTCCCAAGTCTTCATAGTACTTGTTTGCTGGAGTCACCTGATAACCCTCAAGGGCGCCAATTCCCTCGTTAGCAAGACCATCAGTGAGTAAGACAATTCGACCAACATCGCGATGTTTAGCAATGACATAGGCCATGGCTACAGCCGGACCAAGGGCAGTACCACCTTGATCTCGGAGATCTTGAACATGTTCTTTGAGCTTCTTTGCATTCTTTCCAACAGCAACAAGCTTGATCTTGTCAAGCATCTTTTTGGTTGATTCCATGATAGCTTTCAGACTGGCAAAGGATTCATGAGGTAGTTGAATTGGTTCTCCAGTTTCTAGATTTCTGGCGAGAACACTACTCTCAAACTCAACGAGCCCAAACATTGTATCTGGCGCATTAGCTGCAAGACTATCTATGGATGTATTGAGACTTCGTTTTACAGCAGATAGGTTCGCTCCACCCATGGAACCTGAGACATCAATAAGCGCCAAGAATGACCTACCACCAGTGGATACAGAACCTTTACCCGTATCAGATGTTGTCTTCGGAGGTTCTATTACAAAGTCAGTATCATCACCGGCAACTACAATCTCACCTTCAATGATATTCAGGGTACCACAGAAAGAGCAAATAAAATGTCTACCAACTTTAGGGTCTTCCTGAATTTGGTCTACACTAAGTAGGAAGCCATTACATTTGTGGCATGCTATTGGTTTCCCTACGATTTTTGTGGTTTCGTGTGCGAGATGACCAAACTCCACACGTAAGACATATGGAATGTCGCTCAGAACGTCTTTCGATGCGGGAAAAGCCTCTGAGCTAGTTCTCAACATAGGCATCTAATTATTCGCCTCCAAAATTATTCAGCCACCTTTCGCATGAAGAAATTTAAGTCAATCGACTGCTTCTTATATCATTGAAAAGTGACTTTTTATCTAAGAGTTAAAGAGATGTCTAACGGATAAAATATATAGACATCAGGTACAATCACGAAGATAGATAATTGAGACCTCTTAGGAGGAAACCCGATAATGGTAGACAAAGAGAAAATTGAAAAAATTGTAACTGAAACAATGGCAGATAATGCAGACCTACAGGGAATGATCGTGTGTGATGCAAAGGGTAACGTACTCTTTGGACATACAATCACCGGAGGAATCAAGCATTCAGATGTGGCGGCTCTTGCAGTGAAGATTGCAGCTAATTCATCTCAACTGAGTGCAGGTCTGGACAAAGGAGGTCTCAAAGAAGTAAATATCTCTTCAGACCACGGTTTCATAATTATTATGGGTGATGTAAAGATCGTCATGGCTGCTGTTGCAGGAGAAGGTGCACGAGAATCAGTTGGACTTCTTCTATTAGCTCTACGAAGAGCCTTGCTATCAATGCTAAAATAAGCAAAAACAGCACCAGAGTTAGACTTTTTTACACATGTAACGGGCATTTAACTAGCTCAGAGATATCCTAATGTAGCTGTGGTATTACCTGGGTCATACCAACGATATTTAGGACTCTGTAACATCGGAATAACACACAAACAGACACGCCTTAACTGATTAAAACTGCCGGGAAGGGAACGGGACTTGGTCTACATAGAGAAGCTAGTATGCAAGGGCTTCAAATCATTTGGTAGAGACCCCGTTACCATCAAATTCAATCCGGGTTTTACTTGTATTGTTGGTCCAAACGGTTCAGGAAAATCAAATGTAATTGATGCAATTCTCTTTGTCTTAGGACAATTAAGTGCTAAAACCTTACGGGCAACGGTTTTCTCAGATTTACTCTATTCTCCCCCTAAACCAAATATGCCGCCAAAGGCAAAGTCAGCTATTGTTGAACTTCACTTTGATAACAAGGATAGAAAACTACAGGTAGAAGCAGATAGAGTTGTGATTGAGAGGGAGCTAGACGATACAGGAAAATCCGTCTGTCGAATAAATGGAAAAGTCGTTACACGAACTTCAGTTATTGATGTACTTGGCGCCATTGGGGTGGATCCTAATGGATACAACTTGGTACTCCAAGGTGAAATAGCTCAAATGGTTAAGGCCAGTCCGAATGAACGCAGAAAACTCATCGAAGAGATAGCAGGAATTTCTGCATACGATGAACAAAAGGACAGAGCTCTCAAAAAGCTTGCCGAGAGTGATAGTAATCTTGGCAAAGTAGATGCACAACTTCAGGAACGAAGACGCCAGTTAGAGAAACTAGGGGAGGAAAGGTCTGACGCGTTACGATATAAAGGGCTCAATGAGGAGATTCGAAAACACAAAATCAGTATCTTAGCATGGAGTGTCATCAAAGGAAAAGCAAGAGTAAACACAATCAATGAAACTCTTGCTCAACGTGCGGATGAAGTTACGCAGCTGATGAAAGAATTAGTTGAAGTTGAAACAGGAATAACTTCCACTGAAACAGAGATTGACACTATTGACCATGAAATCGATCAGATTACTGGAGGCGATTCTGCAAGAATATCAGAACAATACGGAATTGTGTCTGCAGCAGTCAGTCATGTACGCTCAGATCTTGAGAGATCTCAAGCAGAATATGATAAAATTTCGAATGAGAAAACTTCACTGATTGATGGGTTAGAAGAGATTCAAGATGAAATTACAAAGGCTGAGAGAGCAATCAAAGAAAAAGAAGAGGGACACAATAGACTGGAAGAGGAGATAAGTGAAACAAGCGCTCAGATCATTCGAATGGAAGAGATTGCTCAACGCGAGCAAACGACATATTATGAAACTACGCTCCGTCTTCAAGATTTGAATAATCAATTGAGGGCATTAGATGAAGGAGTGTCAGAGGTACGCTCTGCGGTAAAATCTGATAATAGAGAACTTGGTTTAGCCTATGAGGAGTTGAGAGATTCAACAGAGAGCATGAAAAGATCTCAGGATGATCTCACGGAATTGGTTCAAATTATTCCTGAGAAAAAGGATGCACTTGAAAAATCTGAGAAACTTGAAGAATCTCTGAAGGAAGAAATGGATGATGTCTCCATACAACTCGCAACAATAGATAATGAAGTAGCTGAGAGTGCTAAAATTGTTTCAGACACAAGAGAAGAATTGATCAAAGTTCAAGCACGACAGGATGCACTCAAAGAGGCAGAAGATACATTTCTAAAGAGACGGCGTGCAGTCGCGCGAGTATTAGAATTTAGGGACAGTGGAGAGATAACAGGTATACAGGGAACAGTTGCAGAATTGGGTACGATTGATCCAGATTATGCTATTGCCATGGAGATTGCTGGTGGTAATAGATTATCCTATATTGTTGTAGAGAATGAGAGTACTGCAACAGAGTGTATTGAAGCTCTAAAACGAGATAAGGCAGGTAGGGCGTCATTCATCCCACTTGATAAGATTAAGTCCCAACCACCAAAGAACCTTCCAAAAGAGGATGGTGTAATTGATTTTGCATTGAATTTGGTAAAATTCGAACCGAAGATGCGTCCAGCCTTTGAATTTGTTTTCTCAGATACTATTGTCACACGGGATTTTGCAACAGCCAAACGACTCGGATTCCGTGGTCAACGAGCGGTTTCACTTGAGGGAGAATTAGTTGAGAGGTCAGGTCTAATAACAGGAGGTTATTATCAAAAAACTGCAGTAGGCCTATCACTTCAGGTTGAAGATACTAGCCCAGAGATAGAAAAGCGACTTGAAGGACTTGAAACAATTTTGAGTAATCTCCGGAAGAGACAGATGACCCTAAGAGAACAGAGAACTGAATTAGATCGAGAAGTCCAGAATCTCTCTAAGACGAATTATCGAGAGAGAGTGGAACTTGAAAAACTTGAAGAACGTCAAGAAGAACAAGAGAATAAAAAGAAAACCCTTGAACAACGTATTGAGAAGGCCACCCTTACAATCTCAGAACTTGAAGTGCAGGTTAAGAGTCTATCAGAGCGAGATGAGGAGCTAACGGTACAACGCGAGAGAGTAATGGCACAACGAGATCAGTGTAATGAGGACTTAGCAAAGGCAGACTCCTCAAAATTGATTCAAGATATGAAAGATTTGAAGGAAGTACTGGAACAATATCAGAGACAGCGAGAGAAGTTCCAGACTGATCTTACATCTCTGAGAGTTGCCCTTGATGAAAGACTTGGACCCAAGGCAATTGAGATTGAGTCAAAGATACAGAAATTAGAAGCGATACGTCCGGGACTGGAAGAGGAAGTGAAACGGCTTGAACTAGGCCTCTCCGAGAGAGAGAAAGAATTCGTCAAGCTGAAAGAAGAGAGAGAACGAATTGATGATGCAGTCAAGGATAAACGCGTTCGTCAATTGGAACTAAGAGAACAGCAGAGAAACTTTAGGTTAAGGCAGGAAGAGATACGAGAAGCACAGACAGCAAATGAAAAGGCAGTATATAGACTACAGACGGAACAGAACAGACTCGAGACAGATATTGTAGCATTTCAAGCAGAACTTGGAAATCTAACAGATGCTGATGATGCTCTTGCAGAACGAAAAGAAGAGAGAGAACCAACATACAAAGAGCTTGAAGAGTTCGAGGAGAAAATAAAGGAGATTGAGAGAGAACTTGAGGCAATGGGCCCTGTGAATCTAAAGTCGTTGACAGACTATGACCTAGAACGCGAAAAATATGATGAGATTGTAGACAAGAAGACTCATCTCGAAGAAGAACGAAAAGAGATTCTCACGTTTATGGAAGAGTTGGAGGCTGAGAAGACTCAGAAATTCTTGACTGTCTACAATGAAATTGCAGACAATTTTTCACGTGTATTTGCACAACTTTCTCCTGGCGGGGAAGCAAACTTAATGCTTGAGAATCCTGAACACCCGCTCATGGGGGGCATCACTGTACGATCTAAACCAAGGGGTAAGGAATTAGTGACCTTAGATGCCATGAGTGGTGGTGAAAAGACCCTGACTGGTCTCGCACTTATCTTTGCAATCCAGATGTATAATCCAACAAGCTTTTACATTTTTGATGAGATTGATGCTGCACTTGACAATGTGAATGCCCATAATGTCGCATTACTAATTTCGGATATGTCAAAAGCATCGCAATTTATTGTGGTATCACTTCGGGATACGACGGTTAGAAAAGCTGATCTACTCATTGGAGTATCAAATCAAGATGGAATATCAAAGATCGTCTCTGTTGATTTAGAGGAGGTTGCATCTGAAGCATGATGGATGATGAGTCTCCATTTTGGGCAACTCCACCATACATACTTCTTACTGATGTACTCCAGTTGGATAAGGTAAATCCGTGGAATGTAGACGTAGGCAAACTCGTTGTGGGATTTCTAAATGAAATGAAAAGACTCGGAGATATTGATTTTAGAATATCAGGGAATGCACTCTATTCTGCATCAGTGATATTCATGCGAAAGACCCGAGAATTAGTCCAACTTGGAATCTTACCACCAGATGAAGAGGATGAAGATGAGATTCAAATTCCGCTCATTCGACCACCCTTTAGACTTACCAATCGTCGGGTAACTATAGAGGAGTTACTCGTAGCTATGGATCAAGTATTGAACAAGGAGACACGTGTTAGACAAGTCACAAAGAAACAAAAATACAGAACAAAAGACGACCCAATCACATTTACTGTGAATATAGATCAGGCTAATATTGAAGAGACCATAGCTGATGTATATGCAGACCTCCAACGGATTCTAAAAATCGGAGAGGCATCTAAGTTCACTGAGATATTGATGAATACTACACGAACAGAGATTGTTCGGGTGTTCTTTTCATTACTCTACCTCTATGCAAGAGCTCTTGTCGATATATGGATGGAAGAAAATGTAATCTGGGTAAAACTAGTAGATCATCCAGCAATAGAGAGTCGAGAGAGAGAAGAAGAGATTAAACCTGAGATAAAGAGTCAGGGTGGTTAAAATGGATGAAGATATAGTGACCCTTGAAGCCGCACTCTATGTTTCAGGTAGAGCTATGACTCTTGAAGAATTGGCGGATATAATTGGAAAATCACAGGCTAATACTCAAAAATTGATAGATGAATTGAGTTTTGAATATAATAAACGAGAAGGTGCTTTGGAGGTTGTTGCACTTCCACGGGATCGTTATGCATTACAATTGAAACCAGAGCTTACTCCAAGAGTGGGAAAACTCATACCTGGAGGACTTCTCTCCTATGCAACTCTGCAGACTTTGGTCTTTATTGCTTTGAAACAACCTATCCTTCAATCGGATCTTGTAAACCAAAGAGGAACACATTGTTATGATCACATAAAGGAATTAGTAGAGAAGAAATTTGTTGAGGCAGTCCCTGAGGGAAGGTCTAGAATCCTTACAACGACCCAGTTATTCGCAGACTATTTTGGGCTTGAGAGTGATCGTATCAAATTAAAAGCTCAACTCAAATATAAGATGAGAAAGATTTTGGATGACCAAGCTGAGTCTGAGAGTATAGCGACAGCGCAGGACTTTCTTTAGCACACTCTGGGAACTGGTTCGCCATAAGGGACCTGGATGACTTTTCTACCACCAATAGCAGTTCTCATGATGACTCGTGGTGTTCCTTTCTTAATTGACCCGACGACTTTGGCATCCTTGGTTGTCTTAAATTGCAGCAGCTCTTGCAAGATGCCATCAGTATGATTTGAATCGACTGCCAAAACAAAACGACCTTCAGAACTCATATGAAGAGGATTTAGTCCAAGTACATCACATAATGATTGCACCTGAGGGCGTACAGGGATTTCTCGCTCTTGGAGTTCAATTTCTACTCTGGATTTTGATGCGATTTCATTTAATGCCACAGCAGTACCTCCTCTCGTAGGATCTTTCATAGCATGTACTCCACCGATATCAAGGCAGGCACGAATAGGATTCCAGAGAGGTGCTACATCACTGATCAAGTCGGTTTCGAATTGTAATCCCTCACGATGGGCAAGAAGAACGGTACCATGATCACCAATTGGACCGGAGATAATGAGATCATCACCGGGTTGGGCACCACTGTCGGCAATAGGTCTATCCAAATAGACTTCCCCAATACCAGTTGTGGACATGACTATTCCATCTAGTGCCCCAGGTGGCATGACCTTGGTATCACCAGCAATCATTGCAATTCCTAGAGGTTCTATGATTTCATTAACAGACTTTAGAATCATATGAAGGGTTTCAATCTCTGTTCCCTCTTCAACTATGACTGTGTTCGTCATAGCAATTGGACGAGCTCCCATGACTGCGATATCATTCACGGTACCACATGCAGACAGAGTTCCTAGGTTTCCACCTGGAAAAAAGATGGGATGAACTGTATGGGCATCGGTACATACTATCAGTCGAGTGTCACCAATCTGTAAGGTTGCACCATCATCCATCTCATCAAGACCGATTGTCCCAATCTTTCTTCTGTCAAAAGATGGGATTATGATGTCTTCAATGAGACGTTGCATAATCTTTCCACCAGCACCGTGTGCAGACTCTATCTTTGGCATATATCATTCCCCAGATTGGGTATGTAAAATTACTATTTCTCGATGTATTTGAAGGGGCTGGTTTGGACATAATGACAGAATAATGAGTTTGTCACTAAGCAAGATTTAAAACCACTCTGCAGAGTCACTCATTGACCTCAGAGGAGGTAGTCCACAATGGCCATATGGCACAGAAGATCAACACGCACAAATACAGGCGCTCGATTAAAACGATTCAGAAGTAAAAGAAAATACGAGATGGGTCGTACTCCTACAGAAACAGTGATGGGAGAAACAAAGAGAAGATCAATCGATAGTAAAGGTAAGAGCAAGAAGAGACCCGCTCTAAAAGTACAATATGTCAATGTAACCGATCCAACTAAGGGCGTCACAGTTCGTGCTGAAATCCAAGATGTTGAGATGAATCCTGCAAATATGGACTACCAGAGAAGAAAAGTCATCACAAGAGGTACAATCATCAAGACATCAAAGGGTAGAGCTAAAGTGACAAGCCGCCCAGGACAGAACGGAATTTTGAATGCAGTCCTAATCTGAATTATAGTCGGTTAGTATAGGATCAAGATATCTCTATGCAGAGGTATCTGCAACTTCAGCTTCAATGTTAGAAATAATGAAATCTTTGCCCCCTGTTATTATCGTTGCACTACTACCACAATTTGGACATTTCATAGGAGCAAATACAGCTATCTGAGGAGGAATGTCAGGATCAACTTTAGATTCACCCTCATAGCCACAATCGCTGCATGCTAATCGACCTTTGATGGTCTTAATTCGTAATTCAGCATCTTCTGCAATGGTATTCTTGGTTGCAATTTCAAAGTTGAAAATAAGCTGTTCAGGGATTAGAAAAGTAAATTCACCAACCTCTACATTAACAACTTTAACCTTGACTGCATTGTAATTTCGCGCAGCTTCCAGAGCTGTATCGACAATTGAGCATGCAGCTGAGAATTCATGCAAATTATGACACCAATATTTCGTTGGAATCATGCCTGTTAAGGCATTTCCGTTATGGTCTCGTTCACTCAGACACTTTATATGATTCAGTGTTAAATGCGTGAATATAGAGTAACAGTGTTAGGAGTTGTTATCGTGTCCAAGGCAAAAAAGGGAACGAAGAAAGAGGAAAAGTCAAAGAAAAAAGGTGCTGAAAAGAAAGCAACTCCAATAAAAACCAAGACAAAGAAAACAGAAACGAAAGAGTCAGCAAAGGTGAAGACCAAATCGTCCATGGTCAAAGGGACAACTGTCAAGGCACCAAGCAAAAAGACGGAAACAAAACCAAAAGCAAAGAAACTCACAAAGAAAAAACAGCTCACTAGTACAAAAGATAATGAAATACTAAAAGAGCTTGAAATTGAATTAGCAAGTGATGACGAACAGGTCTGTTTTGGCGCAGTTGGTCGTCTTGGAAAAATGAAGGATCCCAGAGCAACCACGATTTTAATTCATGGACTAAAGGACCCAAGACATATGGTTAGAATTCAAGTTGCTGCACAATTAGGAGAGAGAAAGGACCGTATGGCAGTTGATGCACTTATTGAATCCCTTCATGATGAATCTATATTTGTGAGACAGACTGCTGCGGGAGCTCTTGAAAACATTGGGATTGCTAAAGGTAAGAAGGCCGTTTCTCAAGCTGAAAAGGAAGGGATTCTCCTTGATGAACTACCAGAAGGGCATCGACTGCCTGAATAATCCAGTATCTTGATGAAAAGACTATGACATAGCTCCGCTTATATTGATGGATTATTCGTATTTGTAACAGGTACCTGAATCTTGGAGATGACAAGATGGAATTTAGTGATAATATCGCAAAGATTCAAGCTGCGATTAAAGATTTAGATCTTGATTATATGCGCGGATTAGTATCAGAGGACGAGTATAGAGAACGAATAGCTGAGTTAAGAGAAAATCTTGTCCAAGCTGGAGGTGCTCCCATAGAGAGTCCAGTCACTCGAAAGATAGAGCCATCCGACCTTCAAGCCGCAAAACTGCATCCACGTCCACCAGAAAAGAAAGCCACAGTTGACCCAGTGACAGCTGTTAAGAGAACTGTAGAATCAATGAGGAAAATTTCCATTGAACGAATTTCACAGGAGTCTGGCGTTTCAACACACAATGTCATGAAGATTCTGAGTGATCTTCTTGATGGCAGAGAGTTATCAGGTAGGATTGACCATGATTCGGGTGATTTCATTCTTGGGACAGGCACAGGTCCAGCTCCAAAGACAATACATGGATGTCCATACTGCAGAGCTGAACTTGATAGAGTTGCTGTAAAAGGTGAAACCATTACCTGTTCTGTCTGTAGAGAGTCATTCATTATTTCATAAAAATCAAGGTGATCTATCCCGATGGACTTTCTTGAAGCATGCCTACATGCAAATGGAAGAGCTGCAGTAAAATCAGTAAAATCAATGTTGCCTTCAGTTCGTACCTCCGCAATCTGGGCTATCATTATGCATGGCGCAGCCTGGCATGAAGAGCATTCTTTTGACACGTCACATGCGACAATTTCTGTGTATGCAGTTCATCGGATGATTGAGAGTGTTGGAGCACATTCAACTCTTGTAGAAGAGAACCCTGTTGTGCAGCAAGTGATCGATGTTCCTGAAGAAAAAAAGACGCTGCTTCAAGAGGTTCTTATTGAACACCTAGCATATCATCTGGCAGATACAGATCATTGGCGATTCGAACAGGGACCACGTTATGATATTGAAACTCGTTTAGACTCAAGAGGAAATGCCGTGCAAATCTATGTCCAATCAATCAGAGAAAAAGTACAGATGAGTGCCCTCAAGGCTGCAGCAGTTCTTGGGGCACGCGATGATCTGACTATGCTAGTTCGTGCTACTGCATCAATCGCTGCAGAGGAGCCCGATAAATTGGGACACACATTCATCATGCCAGTATCACTTGTCACAGAACTTCCGACAGCAGAATACACTAGACCTCATATGGCGACATTATGGCATCTTACAGAATTCCTGGTAAGAAAGATACCATCAAAGGCTGCGGATGGTTTTAGCATGGATGAGAAGATAGGTAAGTATGCAAAGCCAACAGATCTTACAGAAGAAAAAAACTTGTTTACTAATGCAGTAGTCAAATATGGCGTTTTAGGACACAACGCAATATTTGCTCATAGAATATCTGAAGCAGCACGGTTAGGTCTTGTGAATTCTAAGACCATTCAATGGCTTCTTAGAATGCTTCAAAGGAATATTGGTTCAGAGATAGTCAATCTAACCAATACCACAACTCACGACTTAATTAAAAAGACGATGGGAACTGATTGGGACACAATACCAAAAGACATCAGCCTTCCCAGCTCAAGTGTTGTTAGGGAGTGGTTTTCCTCGGAACATGGGCATCTATGGAATTCAATGATAGACCGTAAGTCTGCTTCATTTGAAAATGATATAATAAAGCTTGAAGATACCGATTGGTCAATCGTACGAACTCTTCAATATGGACTGAGTGCTATATATGGAGATATTGAAACTGCACACCCGATTATATTTACTCAAGCTGTCTGGGGTCTTGTAGATAATGGACTAATAACAGAACCAGTCGCAGCACTTCAGGTTCATAGATTTCTTAGAGAACAACTAAAGAATAGATAAAAAGAGAGAATGGAGAGGTAACATCCTCTCCCTAATCTGATTAGGAACTACTCATCACCTTTCTTGTATGACTCTGCAAGGAGATCAGGAATATACCGTACCTTCATAGCAGTATCCTTCATCATATCATTGATCTGTATAGTACAGAAGGGACATTCAGTAGTGACCATATCAGCACCGGTTGCTTCGATGTATTCCTTCTTCGTCTTCGCTATCATCTGTGATAATTCACGTTGACCGGCTCGAACACCACCACCAGCTCCACAACAGCGATTCTTCATTGGATCATCTATGTATTTCACACCGGGAATCATCTTTAGCAATTTGATTGGTTGCTCCACCACACCCTGTCCCCGACCAAGATGACATGGTTCATGATATGTCACCTTAAGGTCGATTTTTCCCTTGGGAGGAACTATGTTCTCTTCACCAACAATATCGAGGAGGTATTCTGCAAGATCATAGACCTTGAACTTCGGAGGAGTTCCACGTTTCTCTTCGATGAGTGGACGATGGTCTTCACGGAGAGTCTTTCCACATCCAGCACATGCAACGACGACTGTGTCCAAATCATACTTTTCCATTATTGTTTCAAAGATTTCGGTGACTCTTTCTGCTGCTGCATGTGCAGTCTTGAGATCACCGGTCCTGAAAGCAGGAGAAGCACAGCACCATTGTTCTCTTGGAACAATCACATCAATGTGATTACGATTCAAGACTTCAATGAGAGCCTTTCCAGTGTTCTGCATCCTATAATCAATTAAACAACCTGTGAAGAAAGCCACTCTACCTCGTGGATTCTCTACTAGAAACTCTTCATGTGGTATCTCTTTTAGAAGAGGTGTGTCTTTTTCAGGGACCGACCGACCAGTAGCGTTGATTTGATCCACAAATCCCTGTTGACCTTCTGCAAGAGGGTAACCAGCTTCAACAGCTTTTGCCCTGAGAAGCTCAACGGCGAGAGAGGGAATCTTGATGTTCTTTGGACAGATATCCTCACACATTTTACAGGTTGTACAGCTATAGACCATCTCATTCATCGCCATTGCAATGCGATCCTCAACATCGCGTGGATCTAATTCGAGTCGCGCAAGCTGACGGATTATCATAGGACCGGGATAGTCCCAAGTTTCATGGACAATGGGGCAATTTGAAAGACAAGCACTACATTCGATGCATTTCCGAATCTCTCGTAGCTTTTCTATCTCTTCAGCATGGATAATCTCTGGGTGTTGAACTGGTTTATCACGAGCGACGTAGGGTCTAATTCGTCTGAGGCGATAAGTAACTTGAGAGATATCAGTGACAAGATCTTTGATAATGGGCATCTTCTCAAGCGGCTCAAGGACGAGGTCATTGTCAGGTTGTACCTTTGTCCGACATGCAATACGTGCAGTCTTGTTTACACGCACTGCACAGGAACCACACTGACCACTGCGACACTCCCAACGAAAAGCCAGACTTGAATCATACTTGTCTTGAATATACAGCAAAACGTCAAGCACCGTCATTCCAGGTTCGTATTCCACATCAAAGTCTTGAAAATATGGTTCATCATCTTTGTCAGGATTATACCGGTGAACTTTTACTTTTAGTATCTGTGCCATTCTTCTGGACCTCCCTTATGGCGGTGTGATTTTGGTAATCACAAGATCTTCTTTTCTTAGTTCCATACTACCGTCCTTTCCCCTTCGAATTACAATATTATAGTAGCCTTTGTCATTTGGATCAGCATCAACTCTATAGTGCGCACCTCTACTACCTTTTCGAATCACAGCAGCTTCTGCTACCATCCTTGCAGTAGTGACCATGTGTGCAAATTCAATTGCTTGATGCCATCCAGGATTAAACCGTTTGACAGAAACATCAACCTTTATGTTAGGTACAACTTCTTTCTCAATTCTACGCAGCTCTTTCACAGCGTATTGCATATCCTCTTCCTTTCGGAAAATTTGCACCTTTTCCCACATAAGCTTGGTAAGTTCGGCTCGAGCATCAGCAGGAGAGATGCCATCCTTTCTGTTGAGCATAGCCTCTAAGCGATTGAATTCTTGTACGGCTTTATCCCGATTGATACCTAAATGCTTAGTTCCCTTAGCATACATTGCTGCACTATCTCCAGAGATAGCACCAAAGACTTGAGTGTCAGCCAAGGCATTACCTCCAAGTCTATTTCCACCATGAACTCCACCAGTGCATTCACCTGATGCAAACAATCCAGGAATTGTTGTAGCAGCATGCTCATCAATCCGTATACCACCCATGAAATGATGAGCTGTGGGAGACACCTGCATGGGTTGATCACGAATATCAACTCCAGTGTCTTCAAACTGCTCAATCATACTCTCAAGACGAAATTCAACAATGGATCTTGGTAGGTGAGCTATACTAAGATAGACGCCTCCATCCGGGCTACCTCTTCCCTCTAGGACCTCAGTCATAATAGATCTAGCAACTTGGTCTCTTCCAGCAAGCTCCATGACTTCAGGATAGTAGCGATTCATGAATCGTTCACCTTTGTTATTGAGAAGAATTCCACCTTCGCCGCGGACCGCCTCGGTTACCAATTTGCCCTTTGCTGATTCTGGTTTGACCATACCTGTAGGATGAAATTGGACCATCTCCATGTCAACCATATCACATCCGGCTTCGTATGCCATGCCATAACCATCGCCAACATCAAGTTGGGCATTACTTGTGACTTGGAAGATTCTACCAGCTCCACCAGTGGCCATCACTACCGATTTTGCACGAAACACAAGATAGTCACCATATTTCAGGTCGACTCCACAAACACCTGCAATCTTACCATCAGTAACAAGGAGCTTTGTAGCAAATATCTCATCAAATACTCGTACAGAGGTCTTCCTGATTGCCTCTGTCAAGGTCACCATAATCTCTGATCCAGTTCTATCAGATGCATAGGCAGTTCGACGCCAACTTTGCTTTCCAAAGGGTCTCTGGGCAATCTTGCCCTCCGGTGTACGATCAAAGACTGCACCCATGTCTTCGAGATCAAAGATTCTCTGAGGTGCTTCGTCAACCAGTACTTGTGCTAGTTTCTGGTTATTCAGATAGTTACCTCCAACAATTGTGTCTTTAAAGTGGGTTTCAGGATTATCGTCTGGGTCGACATTTCCTAAGGATACATTATAACCTCCCTCAGCCATTGCAGTATGAGCTTTACCGAGGAGTTCCTTACTGAGCATTATCACGTCAAGATTATGCGATGCAGCCTCTATTGCAGCACGGCATCCAGCACCACCAGCACCAACAACGAGAACATCGCACATAATTGTCTTATAGTCCAACTAACTTCCTCCAGAAAACTGTCCATTCGTTTATCGTCGAGTCAGCACCACACGTTTAAGACTTACTGTTGGGTGCGTTTCAAAAATGAAATGTGTTGACATTGAAATGGAGTGCAATAGGATATGAAACAAATCTGCGCTCATTTTCACTCTTTAATACCAATCTTAGAATAGACTGCAGCTTTTCTCTCTGCTACGATTTTATCCATTTCTTCATGCATGCTATTCCCATGTGAATCCATGGTGACAAGAAGCGGACCAAATTCTTCAGCTGTGATCACCCACAGGGCTTCAGGCATACCAAGATCAGACCAAAGATAGGCAGTCACTTCTTTCAGACCCTTTGCAGCAAGAGCCCCACAGCCTCCTGTATAGCTACAATAGACTGCACCTACTTCCTTTAGAGCACCAAGTGTCTTTTTACCCATTCCACCTTTTCCAACTATAATCCTAGCCTTGTATTTTCTAAGAAACTCATCTTCAAAGAGCTCCATTCTCACACTAGTAGTAGGGCCTGCAGATACAATAATCCATTTGCCTTCTTTTTGCCAGGCAACTGGACCTACATGATAAACAACACTACCTGCAAAGTCGACTGGAGGTTTTTCACCTTTTTCAAACAGCTTCAAAGCACGTTCATGGGCTTCATCACGAGCGGTATAGACATGTTTACCACTAACATAGACGATATCTCCAATCTTGAGCTTCCGAGCATCTTCTTCAGAGATTGGTGTGGTTAAGTGATATTCTGTCATTCTAGTTTTCCTCCACGGGGTGTGTGATGTATTCGATATCGAGATCTTTTGATATTATGGCGGTACTGTGACGTGCAGCCCAGCATTGTACGGCAACACCAACTGGGAGGCTTGCAGGATGTCGCATAGCATAATCAACCTTGACTCCAAGTACAGTTGTGTCTCCGCCCAATCCCATTGGACCAATACCAGTTGTATTGATAGCTTCCATAATCTCTTCCTCAATTTTGGCAACTTCGGGTTCAGGATGTTTGTCGTCAAGTGGTCTCAAAAGCTGTTGTTTTGCAATCTTAATGGCAATATCAGAACCACCTCCAATTCCGACACCGATGATATTTGGAGCACATGCCTTTCCCATATAGCTCATCGCATTGTCTACTACAAGTTTTTTCACACCTGTAAGACCAACACCTGGTTTAAGCATTCCAATAATGCTAACATTCTCACTACCACCGCCCTTTGGGAATACAGTGATCTCAAGGGAATCTCCTTCGACAATCTCCCAGTTAATCCAAGGAATTTTCACACCAGTATTGTCACCAGAATTACCACCAACAATTGGATTGACTGCATTTGGTCTAAGAGGGATATTTTTTGTCGCCTTCTTTGTTGCGTCTGCAAGAGCAGTTTTGATTTCTCCGATGAAGGGAAATTTGTTTCCAACTTTTACATAAAAGATCATGATACCCGTGTCTTGGCACATTGGAACACCAGTCTTTGCTATCTCAATATTTGTAAGGATTGCAGCAAGTTGGGTCTTTGCAGTGTCATTTGTCTCTCGTTCATGAGCGGCTCTCAGTGCATGTTCCACATCCTTGGGAAGCACCGTAGCAGCCTTTGTAAGTAGACGATATGTAGTATCATGAATTACTTGGTAAGAATCTTTCATCTGATCAACTTCTGGATTGCGTTTTAGAGGAGAATGATTTTTTATCTAACACTATCGAGCAAAAAAGATTGTCTAATCTGTGTTGCTGTTCAACCATGGTGACTATATATTGTAGTGACTAACGATTGTAAGAGGAGTAGAAAATCCAAGATGATAGAAATCACGATTTCAGCAGTCCTAGTCTGTATGGTAACTTCGATATTATTAGGCGGGTACTCCATTTTGGACATTTGTAATCAACAAATTCCAAACCGATTAGTACTTGCAGGAGGACTCATTGGATTTATTGTCGTGATCTTCTCAGGACACCTCTTGCAAGATATGATACTTCATGTGACGTCCATTCTCTTTATGATGGTTGTAGGTTATGCACTCTTTCGTATAGGCTCCTTTGGTGGTGCAGATGTCAAGATTGTCATACTTGTTTCCATTGTAAGCCCTGGCCTGGAGTTTATTTCCTGGGAGAATCCAGTGCTCGAAGCTGTACTAATAGCTGGTTTGCAGATAATAATGACGCTAGTAGGGGGCTATGGATACTCGAAGATTATGAATTGGCAAGAGAGAAAGAAACCAATTCCCTTGATTCCTTTTCTACTTGTAGCGTATCTTCTACTACAACTATTGGCCCTTTTTTAATGAGTCTTCGAAGTTGACTTCCCCTTTGACACAAGTTCAATGCCCTTTTTTCCAATCGTGAACTTATGCTTATTCATACTATGAGGTGTCTGGCGCATCTTCCAGATAAGCATCTCTCTTGTCAGAAGATCTTTTTCTTGAACGAGATTCAATGATATTAATCCTTGAGTAACAAATTCCTCAACCCCGGCTCTACTCTGGACGTCATTAGTAATACTTTCACTTAGTAGGAGAGAGGTTATTTTTAGTTCATTCAATAAAGCACTGATTCTGAATAGCTCATTACGAATATCCAGAGGTTCGGTGTATTTAATCCCAAGGGCAGAGATACAATCAATGACAAGACGCTTTGCCTTTGATTCATCTATCGCTCTATAGATTTCTTCAGCCAATGTACTAACATCAAATCCTCGACGTAGTGCATATTTCTCTGAAGTTGGTAATCCAGCTTTGCTTGAAGCAGCATCGATTATGATGAGAACTTTCCGCTTCTCAAGCTCTTCCAAGTCCCATCCGAATTGTCTTGCTTCAAGTCTTAAATCGCAAGGACGCGTTTCCAGAGTTACAAAAACACCCGGTTCATTGAATTTAGACGCACCGTTATACAAAAACTGTAGACCAAAAATCGTCTTTCCAGTCCCAACGCCTCCTGATACTAAAACTGTACTTCCTTCTATCAATCCGCCGCCTATTAGTTCATCAAAACCAGAAATTCCAGTCTTTGTTCGGTTCATCTATTTGTCATCTCTTCAATCAGGATTTCCACCAATTTCCCATCCTTTCACAATGTGATTCAACGAGTCAAAGGAAACGTTGACTATGTCCGGAGATTTCTTCAGAGTTTCGATACGTTCGAGCAAGTCTTCGTTACTAGTACCCATCATTATAGCATGGATTAACATCGGTTTGTTATCTATTGCAACGAAAAGGAAATGCTCTTCTTGGGCAAGTTCCTGCGCAAATGTCTGTGTTCTGTCCTTACTGATATCTGGTAGAATGTGTCCTCCAATCTCAATATGCAGGAAGGCAGATGTAGTGTATCCTAAAGCTTCAGGACGGACCAATGCAGAGAAACGAGTCACTATATTATTGTCTTTGAGTCTTCGGGTTCTAAAGTGAATTGTGGTATCCGGTTGGTTCAATTCCTCTGCAATCTGAGTGAATGGCTTTTTTGCATCCTTCTGCAAGATACGAATTAAATCTCGATCTAACTGGTCCATTGTCTAGATAACCACCTTATTCGTCAGGAGTGTGATTGCGCGATTACATATCTTCTCTAGTAGGTTATTAAGGATTTTTTGTGCGATTCGCAACATATTACCATAATTTTGAGAATTTCACTAAGAAACGGCAAAAAATATAGTCCACGATATAAGAATTTTGCAATTTTCTCAAGTCGTTGTGACGATATTGATTGACTCCAGAATAGATGATGGAATTGAGAAAGCATACAAGAGAGTCCAGATTACGACCCATAACATGAGATATGAGAACAAAGAGTTTGTAATCATCTTCTGCATGCCACCAAGTTGTGAAGGTTCGATGTCTAAGAGATATCGAATGACATAGAGACTCAAAATGTAGACAAGAAAACCAAAGAGAACTCCACGCGTGCCAGCAAACATCTGCCCACCGATTCCACAGACTATGGCCGCAACAAACGCAAAGAAGATCTTCACATAATACTGCTGGTCGTTTGGTGAGTCTTCCCATCTGCCAAACATTCGTTTGAAAATATTCTTCAGTGGAGTTAGATTCATAGTTTCTCACCTGCTTGGTTACTGATGGTTCAATCGACTATGTTATAATCATGTCGGTTTAGTGGAAGAGTTGAAGATAATGAAAGACTCGATGAGTAATATTGACATCCATCTTATTATGCCTGAGTTACGTGAAGTTGCAGATGGAGCATTTATCAAAAATGTATATCAATATTCAGATATCTTCGTTCTCAAGCTCTATCAACCCGGTGGAGGAACTGGGAATCTACTCATTCAACCAGGAAGACGTGTTCACCTAACTGAGTATGCACGAAAAGCCCCACGACAACCACCCCATTTCTGTACTGTCTTAAGGAAATATCTACGAGATAAACGAGTCTTATCAATAAGTCAGCATGACTTTGATAGAATTGTCATCATCGAAGTCGGAGACGATAATGAGAGCTACAAACTCGTTGCTGAATTGTTTGGTTCTGGAAACCTCTTGCTCTTGGACCCAAATGATACTATTTTCATAGCTCTACATTACAAAAAGATGCGTGATCGTGATATTGTACCCAAAGCACAGTATGTCTTCCCACCGTTAAGGGGAGAAGACATCTTTAGTATCAATGCAGACGCTCTTGAGAATCTAATTTCAGACTCTAGTGCAAACATTGTGAGAACCCTTTCAAGTCGACTCAATCTTGACTCATTGAGCTGCGAAGAGATTTGTGCACGTTCTCATGTTTCTCCAACATTAATGACTTCAGAGATGGATAATCAAACTCTGACGGATCTTAGACATGGTTTTGCAGAATTTTCTGACCTTCTTAAGACAGGTATATCTCAACCCAATGTCGTTATTAACGATGAACCAGTAGAAGATGATGATTCCAACTATGTGACATTTTTACCATTTCAATTTGAATTATATAGAGAGTTACCAAGTCAGACATTCAAGACCTTTAGCAGTGCAATTGATGAATTCTTTGGAGTCAGTGAGAATGAGATTGAAGACGAACAGTATCAAGACGCATTATCCAAAGAGCGACAGCGTCTAGAAACAATCATTAGCAAACAGAAAGAAGGAATTGAGAATCTTCAGACAAAGGCTGAAAAAATGAGACAAGTTGGCGAGTTGATATACTCTCATTTCAGCCTCATTCAAGAAGTTCTTGAAACAATCACTCAAGCAAGAAGTAGTGGTGTTTCATGGGACAATATTATTGAGAAAATTGATGAAGGAAAAGAGAGAGGTATTGAATCAGCTAAACGGATTGAAAGAATATTTCCATCCCAAGGACAGATTATCGCTCGATTAAATGATACATCCGTGACTCTGGATATTAGACTCACAGCTCAAGATAATGCATCAAGAGCCTATGATCAAGCCAAAAAAGCAGAGGCAAAAGTTAAGGGAGCTCAATTGCAGATTGAAAAGACAAAGAGCAAACTTGAAAAATTGGATGTAAACGTCACGGAACCTGAGGAGAAACGAGGGCCTATTAAAATCAGGAAGAAACGCTGGTATGAGAAGTTCCGTTGGTTTGAATCCTCAGAAGGATTCATGGTTTTAGGAGGAAGAGATGCAAGAAGCAACGAGAATCTTGCTAAGAAACATATGAGTCCTAATGATATCTTCCTTCATGCATCTATTCATGGAGCGCCTTACACAATCATCAAAGTACAAGACAGGGCACCGGGTGAAAAAACTCTAGATGAAGCAGCTCAATTTGCAGTGACTTTCTCAAGAGCTTGGCAAGATGGACTTACTAGTGGCGACGCATTTTGGGTGAATCCCGAACAAGTTAGTTTTACACCTCCATCTGGAGAATATCTTCCATCAGGTTCTGTCATGCTTTATGGTACGAAGAACTACATTAGGAATGTATCCATACAACTCTCTGTGGGAATTATTCTTGAGGAAGAGTTTGCAATACCCGTTTCTGGACCTCCTTCAGCGATTGAGTCGCAGACTGAATATTCGGTTCGTATAGTTCCCGGGGAAAACAAAAAAGGTCAGTTGGTCAAAGACATAATATATCAATTAAAGCAGTTAGTTCCAGAAGATCAAACCAGTTTGATCTCTCAAATTCCTCAAGAAGACATCATACGTATCCTTCCAACAGGAGATGGACGAGTTTTGACCAAGAATTCAGTGTAAGGCATCTCATTTTTTGAATTTGCACAAAATATGATAGATTCAACAGATTTAAAATCCAACGAGAGGGTGTTGAGCTTGAGAAGACACTCAGCCAATTGTCAAGTAACTATCATATGGAGATCAAATAATGTCCGACCCCTCGCACTCAATGTTTGTAAGAGATATCATGGCTGTTAACGTTGTAACGATGCCTCCTGATGCCTCTGTATTCGAAGTGGCAAAATCCATGTCAGAGATGGATATTAGCTCAGTAATTGTCACTATTAACGATAAACCTGTTGGCATAATTACAGAGGCGGATATTGTACGACGGGTGATTGCGGAAGAGAGAGATGTGAAGAAAACAAAGGCATCAGATATCATGTCATCTCCAATTATCCATGTCGAGCCAGGGACCGGACTCACCGATGCAATGAGGGTAATGGCAAAGAGTAATATTAGGCGAGTTGCTGTTTTGAAAAATAACTCCCTTGCTGGCATTATAACATCAAGGGATATTCTTCGCTGGTCTCCTGAACTTATCGATATTCTTGTCGAGTCATTGAGGCTTCGAGATGAAGAGTCATCTAGAGATGTAATGAGTGAAGAGGACGAAGACCTTATTGCGTATGGTGGAGAATGTTCTAGCTGTGGTGAATATTCTACCGACCTAATCTTACAAGATGGCGAGTATCTTTGTGAATCCTGTCGCGAAAGTTGGGAAGAAGAGGAATGACATAGATTCATTCAAAATCGTCAGGTCACATTAGGAGGAAATGGAAATGCAAGTAAGTCAGATTATGACAGAACCAGTTACTATTGATAAAGATGAGAGACTATCAAGAGCTCTTGAACTACTTGGGAAAAAGGGAGTTGACAGACTCATTGTTTCCCAAAATGGAGATATCAGTGGTATCATAACCTATGCGGATATTGCTGATAGACTTGGTGTGAGTAAGGTAGTTGAACTTTCAATAAAGAGACTCCATGTATCCAGTGCAATGACCGATACTGTGATCACAGTTAGTCAGGATGACGAAGTAACTGACGTGGCTCAATTGATGGTAGAACGAGGAATGAGTGGTTGCCCTGTTGTGAATTCGGAGGGAACCCTTGTTGGGGTCATCACAAAAACAGAGATTTCTAAACTCGTCGAGCGTTTCGAGAAGGTCAAGGTATCGGATTTGATGACCAAAGGCGATATCCTTCAGGTCAATCCGGTGACACGCTTGATTAAAGCTAGAGGAGATATGCTAGAAGCAGGCTATTCTGGTCTTCCAGTCACAGATGGTGGTCGTGTTCTCGGACTTATCACTGAGAGAATGGTTGCCGAAGCAATGGCTCGCTTTACAGTAGAGGTCCCAGATAAACACCGTTCAAATCAAGTAAGGCAAATTCGCGTTGTGGATGCAATGCTCCAACAACCACCCCTCGTTTCGCCAGATGATTCTATTACTGTTGCAGTAACCAAGATGAATGAGGCAAAATTGAATACACTTCCTGTAGTAGAAAAAGGTAACAGACTCATCGGCATGATTAGTGCTACAGACTTGACCCGTTTTGTGGCAAACAAGTTTAAGGTTCCGGAAGAAACTCAATAAAACAACTCATACTGATGGGCAAGCTGCATTGGCGTGTGCATTAAATGACTGTGGATATGGTCCTCAGAGATGGTATCACTATTGTGAATGATAAAGAAACAATCCAATCTATAGCTATTGATTGTGGTAAAATAGAGGGATTGTACAAACACGATAATGAACCTGAAGCTAGAAAGGTAATCGACTGCAGAGGGTTATACATTCTGCCTGGGCTAATTGATATGCATGTTCATTTGCGTGATCTCAATCAGACAGAGAAAGAGGATTATTCAACAGGGACAATGGCGGCAGCGGCTGGTGGCGTGACAACTGTTGTCGATATGCCAAATTCAAATCCGCCAGTTCTTTCTCGGGAAATATTGAATGAAAAAATCCAAAGTGCAACATTGAAGCGTTATGTGAATGTAGGATTCTATGCTGGAATTCCTAAGAATCCCAAGAATTTTGATGTTAGAATGATACCAGACATTCTAGGATTAAAGGTCTATCCTCATGCTCCTTTAGCAGGAGATATCGAGTACGATAAAACTAGAATAAGAAAGTGCTTTGAGATATCAAAAAATCATAATCTGCCACTTCTATTCCATCCAGATGCATCAAAAAGAACAGATATCCCACAGAATAGAGAGGAGTTCTTTCAGATACATAGCTGTGAGAGTGAAGTTAAATCACTTCAAACATTCCTAGATGCAAAAGATGAGTACGAGGCAAGACTTCATGTCTGTCATGTAAGCTGCGCAGCAACAGCTAGGTTGATTTTGGAACATAGAGCTGAACAGACACTCACTGCAGAAGTCACACCTCACCATATGTTTCTATCAGGGGACCAATTTTCGCACGATAATGGCTCTGCGAAGGTATTGCCTCCACTAAGATCACCGTATGATGCTAATATGCTATCACATGCACTCTGTAAACAATGTGCAATAGACTGCGTTGCATCAGATCATGCACCTCATACCGCCCTTGAAAAGACCAAACCATTTCTTGAGGCCCCCTCGGGATTTCCTGGACTTGAAACCACCCTCTCACTATTGCTTACGGAAGTGTTTGAGGGAAGACTATCATGGGTAGATTATCTAAAGTGCTGTTGTTCGGGACCAGCAACTATTCTTGGAATCTCCAATAAGGGAATACTCGCAAAGGACTTTGATGCGGATATCGTACTTGTACGCAAGGAGGAGAGGTGGATTCTGGGATCAGAGTTTTTCTCAAAGGCTAAAATAACACCTTTTGAGGGACGTCGTGTTCTTGCTCGTCCAGTTACAACAATTGTAGGGGGAGTAATTGTGTATAATGAGGGGAAATTCATGGTAGGACCAGGGATTGCTGGACGTGTCCCGATACAAAGAGGGTAGTACTGTAAAACAAATAACGGTGCAGGTTTAAAGATATAATCGAGTTGATGTATTGTGTCTCATGCATACTCTGACGAGGAAGGCATCTTCCTTGCAAAATTAGCTAGAAGCACTATAGACCAGTATGTTACACAGAAGATAAAGCTTGAACAACCAGAAGTCGAATCTGAACGTTTGAAAGAAAAGTCTGGTGTTTTTGTGACTCTAAATATCATAGATGGAAACACTGTGTCATTACGAGGGTGTATTGGTAGACCATATCCCAACCAACCACTTATCGAGGCCACAATTGATTCAGCAATAGATGCAGCAGTACATGATCCACGATTTCGCCCAGTGTCGCCAAAAGAACTTGATTCAATTCTGCTAGAGATAAGCGTTCTCACACCACCCAAGAAAATCGAGTATGCAAAACCAGAAGACCTACTAGAACTTGTGAAGATTGGTCGAGACGGGCTCATTGCTATCAGAGATATGTGGCGAGGTCTATTGCTTCCACAGGTACCAGTAGAATGGAAATGGAATACGAAAGAGTTTCTCGAACATACTTGCAATAAAGCTGGACTCCCGAAAGATGCATGGAAGGATAAAAGGACAGAGTTCATGTCTTTTCAAGCTGAAATCTTTGGTGAAGAGCAACCTAGAGGTAATATTGTTCGAGACCCGAAACATCCCAAAATGTGTTAGTTGGTGATACAATGAATACACTTCCTCCTAGTATTATCGAAACTCTAAAGAAGTTCATTGAAGAAGATGTGAGATCTGGGGACATAACAACACAGGTGACTATTCCCGAAGATAAGAGAGCAATTGCTACAATCTATGCGCGAGAGAAAGCAATGCTTGCTGGAATTAAAGAAGTGGCAGCTATTGCTGAGTTCTCGAACCTCACACATGAGATTCTAGCCTTTGAAGGAAACTGGGTGAATCCAGGAGAGCCTGTGATGCGATTAAAGGGTTCTGCACGAACACTCCTGACTATCGAACGAGTGTGCCTTAACATAATACAGCGAATGAGTGGCATTGCGACAAAGACCTACAGGATGGTGAGCCTTGCTCGAGAAGTGAATCCGAAAATCAGGGTAGCATGCACAAGAAAGACCACTCCAGGTTTCAGATTCTTCGAAAAGCGTGCAGTAGTTATTGGCGAAGGAGATCCTCATCGCTATGCGCTGGATGACATGGTCCTTATCAAGAACAATCATATTACTGCAGCAGGTGGAGTTCGTGAGGCTGTAAGTGCTGCGAAAGAAGCGGTTTCATTCAGTAAGAAGATTTCGTGTGAAGCACGTACTTTACAAGAAACTCTAGAGGCAATCAGCGAAGGAGCTGATATCATCCTCCTTGATAACTTCAAACCAAAAGATATTGGCGGAGTAATCGAGGTTCTTAAGAGCGAGAAACTGTTTGGCAAGGTCATCCTTGAAGTTTCAGGTGGAATAACTGAGGAAAACATCAAAGACTATGCTCGTAACCAGATCGATGTGATATCTTCCGGTTCACTGACACATTCATATGAATCTGTAGACTTCAATATGCGGCTTTCCTTAAGTTAAGAAGATAAAAAGATGTCCAGAAGATGGTGGTGCCCCGGCCGGGATTCGAACCCGGGTCATGAGGTCGAAAACCTCAGATGCTGGGCCGGACTACACTACCGGGGCAGTCTTTGAAGCGAACTTTGTCAAGTAGTTATTAAGATTCCGCAGAGGACCTTGTCTATGCTGTTCGAATCACTGACTGCTTCTCAGATTGCGTAGTTTGAATCTTTCTGACGAAACATAACAAGGATTTGGGATTTCTTGAGGATGTCTCAGCATGTTTTCCTGTACTTATCTGGAGTATGAATGACCGTAAGTCAGATTGTGTAGGAACTCCTGTAATCTGTTGCATGCCAGAGACCAAAGTTGGTACTACTAGGATATTGTACACCTCTGCAATATTCTGGTATCTATCAACATTCACCTCAAAGATATCCGGGAGTGTGCCAAGTTCCTCAGCCTCTTCCTCTAGCATTTTCCTGATAACATCACACCAAGTACAGTGGTCAGAGGTGAAGAGTAAAATCATGCACGGCAAATCCTCAACGTTTTCTCTGAGTTTTGATGTATCAATTTAAAGTCGGAGAAAAACAGCGATGAAAGTTGTTGGATATTCTTGATTTTTATATATACCAAAAAACAAAGATAGTTGAATACTTCATTTCGCAATGTTAATATTCCAGAGCAAAGGCAAAAGCTTTGCAAAGCATTTGCGGGCCCGTAGCTCAGCTTGGTAGAGCAGCAGAACACCAAGAATTTCTCTAGTGTGTTGATGCTCATAACCTGTCGGCCGGGCGTTCAAGTCGCCCCGGGCCCACCACTTTTTATTGAAGATATTTCTCACGGATTTCTTCCATTTCTGAGGCTATTTGGTCGTAATGTGTAACCAGATCAGAATTTCCAGATTGAATAGCCTGCGATTTCGCTTGATCGAGTAATGCAAGCAGAGCAGTTGCTTCTTCAACAATCTCGAGAGCAGTCTTTCGCTGTTTGTTAGGTTTCTCGTTATATTTTGCGATTGTCTTCGCAATACTTTGTCTTTCTTTAGCAATTTTTCTATCCAAATCCATGCTAATCATTTTGTTCAGTTTGTCAAGAGGGGCTTCTTCAATTTCAGCGACAGGAGTAGATTCCTTCCGTTGAGCTGAGAGTCCGAGAGCCCGTTTCAAATCGTCTCGGAAGAAGCTGATTAGGAATCCTATAAAGATGACAACAACGCCTGCAAGGAAGCCCTCTATGCTGGATAGGATGAAAGCGATTATACTCACAATGATGAGAATTACTATGAGTACGGTTAGTCCTTTCCAAGAGAAGCTATTAGAGTCGCTATTCATCGTAACTTCACAATCCATGGCAATTGTGTGATTTGATTACACTGTGTTAAGGGTTCTGCAAGGATTTGTATGTATATCTTGGATAACTCTAGGACTCCATCTGTTTCCAGATGGTATTCCACCATTGAACGAAGGGTCCACTTGGCGAAATAGAAATACCAGAGTCAATTCCGATTTTGACTGGCATATCATTCTTCACTTCTTCGATATCTATCTCTATCAATGCATAATTGTTATCGATTGAGAAGGATTCCTCAACTATCCGTGCCCGACCACGAACACTTACAGCAATATCAGGGGGACATATCATAGAGACCATTACACGAGATTCACGTTTGATATTAGCTAGTGTATCATGATATCTATGAGCTATGAATCGGAGTAGATGTGGATTTACAGCTCGCAGACTTCCAAAGGGAGCAACTCGTGGTGACCCATCTTCATCAACAGTAGCCACGATAGAACTGGGATTTAGCGTTCCACCTTCTTTTTTCCAAGCAGAATACGCATCTTCAAGAAGCTCAGGCGACCGTCGCCATCTCTCCTTGGATGCA
>JAEOUN010000062.1 GCA_016839245.1 Candidatus Thorarchaeota archaeon | reverse complement strand
GATGAAAGAATTCTTGAGTCAATGAGAAAACATGCTCTTCCTACACAGAGTGGGTCTCTTGGAGGCATGCTTCATTGTGATAATTGTGGCACGGACTTTGATATCGGAAACGCAATACCCGTGGAGAAAGATGTCTATCTCTGTCCTCACTGCAATTCCCGCTTACACGTTCAATAATCGTGTTGATTGCTTCAAACCCCACACGGCAGCCTTCCTAGACAGTCACAAGTTGTGACTTCATGTTGTGTCCCTCAAAAGTGGCTTCGGTATATATACTAATTCTGAGCAGTATTCAGTGTGAACTATTATGGCTCTAACAACGAACAACCGAACTGAACTTGTGAAGTATAAGAGAAATCCCCTCTCCACAGAGGCTGTAGCATACGCATACCTTTACCGGAGGTAATTCAACAATGGCATTCACTAAGGACATGAGAATCAAGGCTTCAGGAAAGAAGATCTCCACTGATGCTATCACTTACGTTTACTACTACAGGCGCTGAGAGATGCAATCTCTCCGTCTCTTCTCCTTTTCACTAACTTTTATCATATCTTCTAAATCATCCTTGTTTTACTGAAAATAGAGTGGCGCTGAGGACGAGATTTGAACTCGTGAGTCTTACGACAATGGATTAGCAATCCATCTCCATACTTCTCGATACCCGTTTAAACCGGGCACCTCCAAGCTTGGATACCTCAGCTTGAACTCTCGCTGGTCTTGATTTTCTCTTAAACATTACCGTGAAGCAGAATTGTATAATGCTATGGTTACTAACTGGAAACTGTCTCCTTTATTACAATATAATGTCAATATATACATGAATGAATTATAGTTAAGTCACAAAAGAAGGAAAAAGAAATGGTACTTCCAATTGGTCCTCTCATGATTGAACACAGACTAATTGAGAGAATGATAGGTGTAATGCGAAAGCAGATTGACAAAATACAAGAGAGCGGTTCTGTAGATCCAAAATTCATTGATATTGCAGTTGATTTTATTCGAATCTACGCAGATCAATGTCACCACGGAAAAGAAGAGAAAATCCTGTTTCGCGATTTAGCGAAAAAGAATCTAAAACCTGATGATAAACAGCTTATGGATGAGCTCGTTGCTGACCATATACTTGGCAGAAAATTGACAGGTCAACTTATAGAAGCAAAGAAAAAGTACGAAAAGGGCGATAGCGCAGTACTTGTCACAATCGTAAGCATCTTACATCAGCTTGCAGATTTTTACCCCAAGCATATTGAAAAAGAGGATAAACGCTTTTTCAAGTCAGCTATGAAGTATTTTGCCAAAGAAGAGAAGGATGCGATGCTAGAGGAAGAATATGAGTTTGATCGAAACTACATTCATATTGTTTACAAAGCAATAGTTGTGCAGGCTGAACAAGCAGCCTAGTAAAATCTCGATGCATCATTGAAAAGGTGCGATGGCTCCTCAATTTCGGGTGTCGGTCGTCAGTAGGCGAATCAGTGCATTTCTCAATGCGGCTACCTCTGGGGCTCCAACACTCTCCCTTAGGGCTGTTCCCGCCAGGGCCTGACCCATTTCGGAAGTTTATGATACTCACAGCATACCTACGAATGCTGCTATATCCGTGACAGACTCCAGAGACCGCACGTCAACGTCCTGCGACTGGACCCACCGAGTATCCGTTTCACTCTCAGGATTGGTTACTGGCTCCGGTTATTGACATTACCGGTGACAGGTCGCGCCAAACGACCCAGCCCTACCCATCGCAATTGGACTTCTTTAGTAAATCCCTAAAAACATTGTTGATGATGACAGATTATACGAATGACCCAGCAGCACGTTTGATTCCAGTGAGTTCTTCCAGAATTTCTTTCTCTACAGGGGATAGCTCATCGATAAACTTCTTTCTAATCGCAAGAATCTGTTTGTCGGGTACATCGACGTACAAGATATCGTTATTCTTGACTTGTCTTCCTATAGTTGGTCCTCTTATCGATATAGCTACCTCCATTCCATCAGTAGCTTCATCTATCGGAACACTTCGATCCTGAATCTGAAGGATGGTCCCTATTCGTTTTCCCTCTTCATTGATTAAGCTAGTCTTGGGTTTGACTATACCGTGTACCTTTACTCCTACTACAGCTGGATTATTATGCCTAAAGACATACTCTGGTATTAATTCAATCTTCCCTGGCCTGATAATTGCACTTAGTGATTCTGCCTTTGCCTGCTCTCTTTTTACAAGAATCCATGCATTATAATCATCATATAAACGATAAATGACTTCGTTGAGAAATACTTCAACACCCATTTCTGCAGCAAAATCTTCAATCTCTGGTGAAATTTTTACATTAAATCCAAGAACAACAGCATTAAGCGGGTCACTATCTCCAGATGCATGGGCTTCTGTAATATCACGCTTGACAATAGGGCCAACGTCTGCTGCACGCACAGGGACTTTTCGTTGTTGCAAGAATTGAGTTACAGCTTCCAATGATCCCAAGGTATCAGTCTTCAATACAATACCTGACTTATCAGTCTGAATCCGAATTGAGCTAACTTCGTCTCTGACTCTCTGTTTGATTGCTTCAAGATTCTCTGGATTCTCCACTGCATATACTGGTGCTCCTGCTACAGCACCTTCTATATCTGGCGCTACTATCTTCACACCTGCTGCTGCATGTACAATATCGACAGCAGTAAATTTCTCCCGAGGATCTCGAATCTCATCCAGTGGTTTTGGCTGCAATAGGGTTCGAATCTTTGCAACTATTACTCCCTTAAGGCCTCCAACAACAATAGTATCGGTCTTTTTCAGGACACCATCATAAATTATTGTATCAAGCGTGGTTCCAAGCCCTGTTTCTTCTCGTACTTCGAGTACTGCACCCCTTGCCGGACCCTGTGAAATTGTTAGACGATCTTTCATGTATTGCTGAGTCAATCCTGAAAGGACCATTAATAGTTCAGGAATCCCTGCTCCTGTCTTTGCACTTGTAGGTACAATAGCTACAGACTTTCGAAAGTCAGTAACGCGGTCATAACGTTCTGATTGAATTCCATTTGCTGACAGAGCACCAACTATCTCATAGATCCGTCGATCAATCTCTGTCTGGGTAGATATATTCTGAGATTGAATGGATTCGATAAGAGTTGCTCCCTCTTTCTCTCTCCACCCAGGGACCTTGTCCAATTTGTTTGCTGCAATAAGAAATGGAGTCTTTCCAGAACGAAGAATTTTCAATGACTCATAGGTCTGAGTGAGTGCTCCCTCATTAATGTCAACGACCAAAATCGCAATGTCCGCAATAGCTCCACCTCGGCGTCTAAGATTGAGGTACGCTTCATGTCCCGGCGTATCGATAAAGAGAAGTCCGTCGATTGTCAATTCAGTCTTAACAGTCTTGAGTAAATCACCGCAAATTGAAAGAATTGTTTCAGTTGGGAAGAACGATGCTCCAATATGCTGGGTGATTCCAGCTGCTTCTCTATCTTGTACAGCTGTTCCACGCATTCTATCCAGAAGAGATGTCTTTCCATGATCAATATGTCCTAGTACTGTTACTATTGGAGAACGTAATTTACCCTTCTCGGTCATGGTCGACGCCTCATAAAGAGTTAATTCTGGATTTTTCAAATACGTTATGAAAGTGTCGTTATCTTCCTTTCTATAATTATTTCTTGATGCTTTGATACTGCTAGATGAAATGTGTTATATCCTACGCTTTTTCTGCTGTGAACTATGATACAGCTGTATCAATATCAATAGGTGATTTGACTTGGAACGTTCCCTTGTAATTATCAAACCTGATGGGACTGTAAGACGACGAATTAGTGCCTTGGTCCTCAAGGCACTTTTGGATAAAGGTTACAGACTTGTTGCATTCAAAGAGATGAAGGTACCTGACTCACTTGCTAAGATGCATTATGCCGTTCACAAAGAAAAGCCATTCTTTCCATGGCTCGTTGATTTCATCTCTTCAGCACCAGTATTAGCTATGATATTCGAAAATAATGATGTCATTCAAGGGGTTCGTGATGCCCTAGGAGCGACTTTTGTACAGAAAGCTGCGCCGGACTCTCTCAGAGGAAAATATGGTATCTGGGCTGGAATTAATATAGCTCACGCATCTGATGCTCCCGAAACCGCGAAAAACGAGATCGCATTATGGACGGGAGAAGGTGGTCTCGTTGAATCCCCCGATGCAGAAGATGAGGGTCACAGGTATATCAAGAGGTACATCTCAGGTGACAGTGATTTTACTCTTGCACTAAGAACAACTGTGAAAGATGCAATTGAAAATCATGATGTATCAGATAAAGTGCTTCTCACGTTAAAAGATCTATTCAGTAGAGATGCAGAGGGAATCAATAGAAAAGATACTGATACTCTCGCCAAGGTTGTTTTTGATTTTATCAGAGAAGAAGTAGAAAAGGATTAGAAACCACTGGTGGCTTAGGCCACCTTCGGTTTCAATTTGGATTTTTATTTAACGAGCTGCTTTTCCACCCTTTTGATAACCATCAGTCCATTTGGTATCTCTGGGTTTGAAGCCGCGTTTAACACGATTGACTTTGCATTTGTTAGAGCAGAACCAAAAGACCGCTCCATCTTTTGTTTGGACATAGGCTGAACCTGTCCCAGGTTCAATGTCTTTTCCACAGAAACTGCACTTCATGACGCCAACCATTGGTTTAACGCCTCCTCATTTTACGGGCTTCTCTTTCAGTCTCTCTTAGAATGAGAATATCTCCTTGCCTTACTGGTCCTTTGACGTTTCGAGTCAGGACTCGTCCTTTATCCCTACCATCCAGAATCTTGACACGAACTTGTGTAATCTCTCCGGTAACACCAGTTCTTCCAAGGAGCTGGATTACTTCTGCAGGAATTACTGGAGTCGTTTCTTCTTCTTTACTCATCGAAAGTCATCACCTAGTATTTACTTTCGGAGACCGTTAATCTTCTCGACAAGGTCATCAACTAGATCCTTTGCTTTACCATCGACTATGATTGCAACAGCTGCAGTGGGTCTCTCGATACCAACAGCTTTTCCAAGATTTTCTTTACTCTGAATAAAGATGTAAGGTGTTTTCTTGTCATCACAGAGACCTGGAAGATACATGATAATCTCTTGAGGTTCAACATCTTCAGCAATCACAACAAGACGTGCTACGCCTCGCTCTATGCTTTTTGTTGCCTCATTGATGCCCTTCTTTATTCTGCCAGTATCTTTGGCGATTTCAAGAGCCTCTAGGGCTTTCTTTTGGAGTTCCTCTGTGGACTCCCAATCAACAAAACTTGGTTTTGGCATTATTATTTACCTCAGTTAAGGTCTTCATCGGTATTGAGTTTCTCTTGCGTAGAAAGCAGAGAAGACTCTTCTGCGCCGTCTGAATAAGTTCTTTTAAAACTGTCGAACTGACACGCTGCTAGAGTTGTAAGCTTACTAATATCCAAGATCTTTCAGGGTACTAGAAAGATCATGGTCACTGACGTTGAGATGTTCAAGAATGGAGTATCTATCACGTTTCTTCATAATTTTCAAGGCATGATGAATATCTTCCAGAAATGATGACAAGGTAATACCCATACTATCAAATGAAACAGGCATTTCATGATCCATCATAAATCCCAAAATTCTATCAGGACTTATCTCAGAATAACCGACTTGGTCAAGATAATGCAGACATATTGGTGTAGCAAAGGCAACCTGCAGCCCGTGCAATTCTGGACTGGACCTATCCATGGCATGAGATATTGCATGTTCAGTTCCCGAACATGGGCGGGAACTTCCAAAGACACTCATAGCTCTTCCTGCATCTATCTCAGCTTGGATTAAAGTTTCAATACCATCGTCTGCGAGGACTGCCATTAATGCTTTTTCAACAATCAAATAGGCTCCTTTATCGAAAGCCTCATTTTTTATATCATGAGCGAGTTTCCATTCGCCAAGACTGGATGTTTTACAAATAATATCACCAAGACCTGCCAATTTGAGTCGTGGAGGCGCTTTTGAAATAATTGACACATCAGCAATGACTGCCAGTGGTCCCTTACATCTCTCAGAGTATTTGTATCCATCATGACTGACTGATGCTACTTCGCTAGCGATACCATCATGCGAAGCTGCTGTAGGGATGGAAATCCAATTTAGGCGAGTTTCTCTTGCAATCAGCTTTGCAACATCTAAACTGGCTCCCCCACCAAATCCGATGATAATGTCTACATTCTCAAACTGTTGAGAAGAATTCTTAGTATATGATGAAGCCATAATCCATTTGCAGGATTTTCCAATCATACTCTCTAGGTGTTGCGAGTACTGGGATTGGATTACTTCATCAGATACGCAAAGCGGGTATGAATAGTCCTTCATAAGGTGTCTTAGCTCTTCTAAAGCACCTACAGCAATTGAAACAATTACAGGTCCATCACAGGACATATCATCAGCTCCCATTTTAGGACATTTATTCTCTTGTTAAGGACTTCTATCGCTCCAAATCCCTGCATATTACATTATTCTTAAGTAGCACTTTGAGGGGCAGCGGCATGTAAGTGAGTGTTACCCACGAAATACCACAGTCTATACATTGAACAAACATCTCAAACTTGGAGTTATCCTTTATGACTGACTACGTTAAGGTTGCGCTAATGGGATCTGGTTATGCAGGCAAGTCAACCCTAATCAAACTCCTCACTGATAAGGCTCCAAAGTTGGAAACCAATTATCAGCCTACACCAGGTATGAACTGTGGTACAATCACAATAGATGCCAGCACAAAAGTTTCACTTATTGAGATGGGTGGACAGGCTCATTTTGAATTCCTCTGGCCTGATTTTATGAGAGGTAGCACAATGGTCGTCGTTGTTACCGAGAGCAATCCAAAGGCAGTTCTCAAGACTCGTCAACTGCTTGAAAAGTACAGGGATCTTCTTGCAGGATCCAAAGTAATTGCAATTGCCAATAAGCAGGACCTTCCTGGATCCATGAGACCTGCTTCTGTACAAGATTTGCTAGGTGTTCCAACATACGGAATGGTTGCAATTGATCCAAAGGAGCGTCTAAATGGTTACAAGCTCATCGTAAATGGCCTCCGTGATATGATGCAGGTTGCAGCCTAATTTTTATTCTATTCATTGCTGTCCTAGGACAACCCTTTTATGCGAAAAAAAGGCAGGCGAAATAGCCCAAGGCATGGGCGAATGAGCCAATTGATTAATCTAAATTACTTGGCGAGTCCATCCGGGAAGAACATGTCTTTTGGGTATTAAAAGAACCCTCGCGGTCAGGTGAGTCAATGGAAATCACGATTATACGCAAGCAAGAAAACATCATTCACTTTCTAGCTGAAGGATTAGATGTTGCCTTTGCAAACGCGCTAAGGAGAACCATGCTTACTAGATTGCCTGCGATGGCAATAGACGAAGTACTGGTTTTAGAAAACACCAGTGTCATGTATGATGAGATACTGGCTCACAGAATGGGACTTATTCCACTCATCACCGATTTGGATAGCTATAATCTCCCAGAAGAATGTGATTGCGAAGGAAAGGGTTGCAGTCTGTGTCAATGTACACTCACACTAGAGAAACAAGCTGGTGATGAGGAAATGATCGTTTATTCCCGCGACCTATCGTCTCAAGACCCAAAAGTTGTTCCTGCATTAGGTGATATTCCCCTAGTAAAACTTGCTCCAAATCAGAGTCTCGTAATTGAAGCATATGCTCGTTTGGGAAAAGGCGTTGAAAATGCTAAATTCCAACCGGTTTCAACGGTATCTTACAAGTATGTGCCTATTGTTGAAATAAATAAGGAGAAGTGCAACCAGTGTGGGGACTGTGTCAATGTATGCCCCAAGAACATTTTGCTTGTTGAAGGTGACACAATTGCGACACAGAACACTTTGGACTGCAGCCTCTGCGAGGCATGCGTCGAAGTCTGCGAACCCGGAGCAATCACAATAGATTCGAAGAAGGACAGTTTCCTGTTCAAGGTGGAATCAACAGGTGCATTGAGTCCTGAGGAAATTATTGAACGAGCAGCTGAAATTCTGAAAGAACGAATTCGGTTAGCTTTAGATTATGCAAATTCACTATGAGGTGTGAACGCATGGAGAAATCTGTGAAATCCGGCCCATCGGACCCTAATACACGCGCGCTAATAAACGCCCTCAAAAAGACATCTACAAAACATAATGTGGGCATATGGAAAAGAGTAGCTGAGCTAATTGCTAGTCCAACTCGACAGCGCCCTACAGTAAATATTGGAAAGATTGAACGCTATACAAATGCAGGTGACATCGTTGTTGTCCCAGGCAAAGTACTTGGTTCAGGAAAAATATCACACAAAGTAACAGTTGCAGCTCTAAATGCATCTTCAACGGCTAGATCAGCCATTGTGGGAGCTGGTGGATCATTAATCTCAATTAATGAATTACTTGCACAGGTTCCAAAGGGAAGAGGTATTACAATAATTGTGTAGGTGGTCGAAATGAGTACAGACAATATCAAAGTTTATGATGCCGAGGAAATAGTTGTTGGTCGACTTGGTACTAAAGTTGCAAAAGATGCATTACTTGGTAACAATGTAGTGATTGTCAATGCAGAGAAGGCTATTATTACTGGAAATCCTCTCTCCCTAATTTCAGCATTCAAGGAGAAGCTAAATATTCGAACCTCATCAAATCCACAACGGGGTCCATTCCATGATCGTCGACCTGACAAGATGCTTCGACGAATAATACGTGGAATGCTTCCTTGGCCAAGACCACGAGGTAAGGCTGCTTACAAAAGAATCAAGGTATTCATTGGAGTCCCTGAACAATATGCAGATACCGAAAAGATTGTCCTTGAGGATTCTCGTTATAGAAGTTTGAAACAGAGGTATATGAGTGTTAAAGACCTAAGTTATCAGTTAGGTTGGAGAAGCCCGGAGGTTGCATAGAATGAGAGTCGTAGTTACTACTGGTAAGAGAAAGACAAGTCTTGCCAAGGCCACAATTAGAGATGGCACTGGTCGAATCAGAATCAATGGGATACCTCTAGAAGTTCATCAACCTGAACTTGCTCGGATGCGAATCATGGAGCCCCTGATACTATTCGGTAATACTTGGAAACGATATGATATCAAGGTAAGAGTACAGGGTGGTGGTTTCATGAGTCAGGCTGATGCAGTAAGGATGGCTGTTGCAACTGGCTTGATTCGTATGAGTCAAGATTTCGAAGCTCGATCGAAAATGATTGAGCATGACAGAACCATGCTAGTTGGTGATCCTCGTCGTACAGAATCAAAGAAGTTTGGCGGTCCATCAGCCCGATCAAAATACCAGAAATCATACAGGTGAGGAGAAGAAAATGATAATTCCAGTAAGATGTTTCACTTGTGGCAAAGTAGTAGCAGACAAATACGAGCAGTTCAAACGAGAGATTAGACAGGGCGAGGATCCCTCCGTTGTCTTAGATAATCTTGGTTTGACTAGATACTGTTGTCGAAGAATGCTACTTGCACACATAGATATTATTGACAGTTTCATGGCATTTGCCACGACCTCTTCAGCGGAGGTACAATAGAATGAGTGAGATTGAAGTCGGAGACCTAGAACTCCTGACCCCAATGGACAAATATCTGGCCGCAGGATGCCATATTGGCACCCAGGTCAAGACACAAGATATGGAGCCTTTCGTCTATAGACAGCGCCCTATTGGCCTGTATGTTCTTGATGTTCGTAAGACCGATGAACGTATTCGTGAGGCTGGAAAATTCCTTGCTAGATTTGATCCTGCAAAGATAGTAGTTGTTTCCGGGCGTGTCTATGGTAAGAAGCCTGTTGAAACTTTCTGTTACTATGTAGGAGCCAGTGCATTCACTGAGAGATTTGTGCCTGGAACTCTTACTAATCCTAATATTGCAGGTCCAAGAAAATATATCGAGCCTGATGTGGTCATTTTGACTGACCCTCGAACGGATCAACAAGCTCTCAATGAAGCAGCTAGAATTGGAGTGCCTGTTGTTGCTCTCTGTGATACGGATAACGTGACTACAAATGTAGATCTTGTGATTCCTACTAATAATAGAGGTCGTAAATCACTTGCATTGATATACTACCTTATGACCACACAAGTTCTCAAAGAGAGGGGTGACATTCCAGAGGATGGTGAGCCTGCATACACCCCAGACGACTTCGAACCACAAGTACAACGATTTTAATCAATCTTCAATAATAGTTATGACGCCGTTATCGGCGTCTACCTCTATTTTTTGACCCGATTTTATTTTATCAATCTCAATCTGGTCCACTGCAGGTATTTCTGAGATGATACACCCTACTGCGACGACTGGATCCATTGTCTTATTCACTATCGCTAGAGGAGCTTTGTTTACTTTCTTCAATGCATAGAGGACATAAGATCCTACTGTAGAACCCTTGCCGCTCGGAAAGACGAGGATCTTTCCCGCAATTGATTTTCCTTCCAAGTGATGGTCTTTCTCCACTATCTCTCCTGTTTCAGGATCGCATCCACCATAAAATGAGATATCATCTCTCGTAACTAATGCTTCACCAATCACTTTGCCGCGGAAAATTTTCCTACCTTGCATTACGATACAGCCTCCTTGATACATTCATCAACCGTTCGTATCTCTGTTTTGAACTTGTTCTTTCCTCTTGCATAGTAACATGCCTTAGCTGAGTCGGTCATTAATCCTTTGAATCTGCCCTTCAATGGAGCCACTGCGCAACACGCATCAGCGACAAGAAATGCTCCAGCTCTCTCTATTTTATCATAGTACCCCATCTTTATTGCCAAATCCTTTGTTGGTTTCGCTGTAGTAATCCATACAGTCTTTCCTTCTGTGACGCTTTTTCCATCAAGCATCTCTGCTATCTGTGCAATTTCCTTGATGCTTGCATGGGGACATCCAACACTAATGAAATCGATCTCTGCACCTTCATCATCAAGTTGTCCTCTGGCTGACTCAAGATCGTCTTGTGTGACTATCTCCGTCTTTTCAGGAATAGGTGTTCGATTTGGAGTTATCCCCTCCATATGAAAGAGAGCTACTCCACCATAAGTTGCTACAGAAGCAGAGAATGACTTTAGTTCCTCAGTGGATGCCTTTGATATTCCTGTGATATATGGTATCATCTTTTCAGTTCTATTTCCAATAATTTGTCCCAGTAATCCAAAGTCATCTGTATCTTTCAGTTCTGCTTGAACTTCATATTTGACCTGCGCCTTTCTATTCTCCTCAAGGTGTAATCCATATTCAGCAGTTCTACCTGTTAGTGCAGCTGCAAGTGCGCTTGGTCCACCTTCCCTGTTTGTGAATGCTCCAACAACAGAGTTTGCAAAACACACTGCTGATGATTCCGCCCATGCTATATGTTCTCCATAATGTGGTAAGTTTCCTATGAGATATGGTGTACATGTACATGTGGTTACTACACCCATTCTTTCGAATGCATCAACAACTCTCTGCTGTTTCTCAGCGAAGTCCGGACTAATCCCATGCTTTTCCCACTCCAGCATGTCCATTCCTGCAGGATTGAGAGTTGTCAAGACCCTTGTCTGTCCATCTTCAGCCATCTCTGAAAGATATTCAAGACCTGCTTCTCCAAGGTTATCATATGATACACCTGCAATCTGTACACTTGATACAGGAATCAATCGTTTAGCACCATAGATTTCGCCCAGGGTTACAATAATCTCCATGGCTTTCCGTGTAGCTTTCCCATATTTCCCTTCAAGCATCTCTCTCTCTTCAGTTGTTAATTCAAGTCCCATCTCAATCACCAAGAAACTTTTTCAAATCCACCTCGGGGAATCTTGCTTTCCCGAATCCTTTACCTTTTGTATCTAATACCTTAGTACAATCAAAGCCGCATTTTGTTGTCATTTTAGTACCTGGTTCTGCGCTAGGATCTAATGAACTACCTGGTTCTCGATCCTTGATGAGTAAATCATCATCTGCTTGGAATCGCGTAGCCATAGCCCACTCTCTCTCCTCATCTGAATAGATGTCAATATCTTCGTCATAGACCCAGATATGTTTCGCACTCTTATGTCCTGCAAAGGCCGCCTCCAAGGTCTTGATTCCGTCATCCTCATTCTTCTTTCGAATCTTTACTGCGACATGCAGCCAACTCGCCCCGCCAGGTGTGATGTATACATCTAGAACATCAATGCCTCTATCTTTGATTTTCTTGAAGACTGTTGGTTCTCTTGGCATTCCCATCAATATCTTATGTTCTGATCTTCCTGGAAGTAGACCTTGCCATATAGCGGTCTTTCTATGTGTTATCTTCTTAACTTCAAAAACGGGTTCTTCCCGGATGACATCTACGGTTTCTGTTAGATCAATAAATGGTCCTTCCTTGTGTCTTTCCTCCAAGAAGACCCTACCCTCTAACACAAATTCGGTGTCTGCTGGTATCATCAAATCAACAGTCTTTGCTTTAGTGACTTTGATACTGCTTAGTGCATTTGCTATCTCCAACTCATCTATACCAGTGTCTACTGAAGTGGCTGCAGCTATGAGTACCTCCGGCGTATTTCCAATACAGAAGGCTACATCAACTTCACTATTGCGTTTTAGAAAATTATAGAAATCTCTCCCACTAACTACCCTTGCTACCATCTTATCTTTACCAATTTGCATTGCTCTGTGAAAATCAAGATTTTGTCCATATTCAGGGTCAGAAGACACGACAACACCTGAAGAGATGTATGGGCCGCCATCCACCTTGTTATGGAATAGAATTGGCAATTTATCTAAATCAACAGATTCTTCAACAACTTCTTGACATACTGCATTGCCTGTCTGTTCTGGAGGACTGCGATTTTCAATTGCTTTTGTAAGGGTGGGAATAATCTCTTCAGGTTCAATTCCAAAATAATCTGCAACCTGTTTCTTGTTACAAAAGAGATTTCCAGCTACTCGAAACTCGCTCTCCTTGACTCTCTCAAATAATACTGGTGTTGGTTCAAGTGTCTTCAAGACACCTGCAATCTCAAGATGTTTCGATATCTCTCTCCTTATCGTCGTAATCTTGTCTTGTTCCTGTAGCGATTTGATATAATTCTCAAGTATCATTAGATTCACCTCATAGACCAAATGATGTTGTCCAAACCCCCGCAGCTCTAGCCCTCTCAAGAGCTACTGCAATTTTCTCTGCTGTTGACTCATCAGGCGCCAATGCAATCATGTTTCCACCTCTCCCAGTCCCAGTCATTTTTGCTCCAACTGCGCCATTTTCACGTGCAATTTTAACTAATTCATCAAGTTCTTTGCAAGAAACAATCAGTTGTTGAAGTAGTTCATGATTCCTATTCATTAATTTCCCAACTTTATCGGTATCTAATTTTATCAAAGATTCCTTTGCGTCATGAACAAGTTGAGTGTACTCCTGTGCTATTGTTTCAAACCAGTCTGGATCTGCATCTTTCTTCGCCTTGACATCTCCTACGACTACCTTTGTACTCGCAGTTATACCAGTTGACGCGATGACAAGATGCATAGCCTTGTCGAGCTTGAGTCTCTTGAATTTTGGAGGTCCACCGCTCAAATCCCGCTCAAACCAGACTAGTCCTCCATAAGTCGATGCTGTATTATCTAGTCCTGAAGGTGTACCATGATATCCTTTCTCTCCCTCATAAGCTGCTTCATTTACCTGTTCGTCATTAAGCCCTAGTTTGAATTCATCATTCAGAGCTCTCACAATAGCAACACAACTGGCTGCACTTGCTCCAATTCCTGAGGCACAGACTAGATCTCCTCCTAGGTCTATCTGAAATCCCATTCTGGTAGTATCAATATTGAGATACTTCAAAATATTTTCCAGTGAGGTTTTCTGCTCTTCATACTTCTCCTTTTTGTAGCCCGGCATCTCAGGCCTATTGTCAACCAGAGTATGTCCAAAAGATCGCACACGAGTCAGTTTTGCTGTTGTTTCAGCGGCAATTCCAGCTGCTAATGCAGGAAGTCCGTAGACAACAAAATGCTCACCAAAAAGAATGGTCTTTCCTTTACCAGAACCTATTCCCATGTTCTCTCACTCATATTACGGGTTAGTGAATCCGCCATAAATAATCGGTGCTTTTGAAGTCTTCCTTCGACAGTATTCAATTTTCTTGTAAGATTAAAAATATCATATAGAAATTCATACGTTTCTCGGAATTTTAGATGTCCTCCATACAAGAGAAATGGTGGGCCGGAGGCGATTCGAACGCCCGATCCCTTGGTCCCGAACCAAGAATCATACCAAGCTAGACCACCGACCCATGGTTAAAGTCAATCCCCCATTGGCTTGGATTTAATCATTTCGTTAAAACGTTCCCTCATCCAACCAACAGTTCCAAGAAATATACCCTCTGTACTGTATACCTCCGAATCAGAGAGATTTGCACATGCATTTTCAAAGAAAGGGCCTTGCATCTCCGATTTTGATAAGTTGATTCCCAATCCAGAGATGAGTTGATTAAAGCTTGGAAGTGTCACAAGAACTGCCTTATCATCATCAACCTCTAGTAATCCCATATGTCTTCGAATGCAGTTTTTACTTAACGGGGATTGAAGAATTACAGGTATAGATCCTACAAACCTTTTCATTTCTGGTCTTCCCAGTTCGGGATTGGATACCACTCTGAATCTACTTACTGCAGGATGATTATGACCTGTAATAATCCATGAAGAGTCAAGAAGTGCTGGATTTGGCCACGTATGGCCATGGAGTATTCCTACAATCTCTTTTCCTTCACCTAGTACAATTCCTCGAACATCACACATCTCGATACTGCGTGGTAGCAGTGCTTCCAAGTCACCATCATGATTTCCCGGAATGACTACAGTTTCTACAATATTGCTTAGATCTGTCATAAAATCTGGTACAATATCCCAATTATAGGGTATATCAGTCAAAATAGTATGTTTCACATCTCCAATGATATATAGCTGAGTAACCACATGCTTGGTCACAAGAGTCTTGACCCGTTCAAGAATACTAGTATGCTGATCTGGAAACTGTACACCTCTTTCTTCTGAGATTTCTTCCTCGATTCCTAGATGAATATCTGAAATAACCAGAGCTGTGGACTCTTCACTATGAATTATCATTCCTCTGTCTTCGAATACTATCTCCATGGCTGATAATCGTTTGAAGGTACAACATTTTAACTTCGTTATACATGATGCTTTGTGAGGAAGATGGCTCTATCAATAATAGAGGAGAAGAAGCTCTCGAAAGAAAATCTAACCCAGAGTGATATAGAATACTTCAGAAATCGATATGGCAAGAAGTTCGTCAGAGCACTCAGAGTCGTCGAAGAGAACAAGGTGAAAAAATACAGTTTCAAACCTAGCGACTCAACAATTTGGATAGTACTTGGTAGACGGCGTCAATATATGGTAATCCCGAAGATTTATTGTACCTGCAGAAGTTTCTATCAGGAAGTTGTTATTTCAGGAGAGAGTAAAATGTGTTATCATATGTTAGCCCAGCAGATTGCTGAAAGAAGAGGCATCTATGAAAAAATACCTTCTACCGATAGTGAAAGAAGAAAGATGTTTGTTGAGTGGCGTAGAACTGATTGATGCTTATGATTCTAGTGAGTCAACTTTCGTACTGAAGATAACTTTAAAACAATGGCTCAGGTTTCGCACGATAATAGCCAAACAAGGTCGGATACGACTCATGAATCAGCTCAATAAAGCCCCGCAGTTTCTTGCAACAATCTTCACAATCATGTTGCTTCTTTCATGTTTTCAAACTACAGTCCACGCGCAGACTAGTTTGAATCCCATTGTAGTCTTATATGATGCTAGTCATTCTCAACAATTTGCTGCTGATAGTGAAGACCTTGGTCTAAAACTAGTACTTGATATGGTCAATTCGTCATCTCGCTATATTGTACGCATAAATGAAGACGCTTTGTTGACCAACGAACTTCTTAATGATGTTGATATCCTGATTGTCGCCAGTCCTGATGATAGTTCTCCTTTCAGTGCTGAAGAATTATCTGGAATTACACAGATGATGGCTAATGGGAGCTCATTATTTATTCTTGGGGACCCTGTATTATCTTCAGAGTCCACATACTGGTCAGAGAGTGAGCTTCAAGATACAGGAGACAATATCGCACTCAATATACTTCTTGATGATCTTAATATGACTGGTCCCCGTTTTAGTATAAATGCCACGACATCAGATAACTATGCTGATATTATGTTTGATTATGATCACACTGTAAATAGTTCATATCCTTGGGTCATCCATTTAGACTCCACTACTTGGGATACGACCCATCCAATCTTTAGGAACATCAATGACCTGTATACAATGACTGCAACACTGAAACCTGTACCTTTAGGCAGCGGTATCGGAAATAGCTATGAAAGCTCATTTGCACAATATCGCGTGGATGCAAATTCATGGGCTAATTGGTCTTTGCCAAACATCACCAAATATGAAGAGAATCCACTTGCATATTCTGCAGTGAATGCAACATTTCCATCATGGCTTTCAGCATTTGAATATGGACAAGCACGAGTGGTGATATCAGGATCGACAATTATATTCACTGGAAGGCCAATTGATATACCTGATACTGATCTCAACTGGTTCTATATGGGCGATAATGCGCGTCTATTCATGAACATTATGGATTGGCTTTCCGATGATTTTGTCATAGCTCCGAGTGCAATATTACCAATGTTGGTGATATCAACAGTAATTCTCGTTGTTGGAGTTGCATTTTATCTATTGAAGAAGCTTAAGTGAGCGCCCAAGGCGCTCTCTCTAAGCCCTCATCATCTAAGATTTCATTAATCAGGTCTCTCAAATCAATCACGCCTGTTTTTTTCATAGCTGATGTGAGGACTATTGTAGGTTCTCTCTCAATTACTGCATCTCGCAACTGAAGTGTAAGAAAATCCAGTTCATCATCAATGAGATGCTTCTTTATCTTGTCTACTTTGTTAGCTACAACTATGACTCGGGGTGCAATCTCACACAGAAATGAGTAAAATTCAACATCTATGGCTATCTCTCCTCGTGAAGTCCATCTTTCAAAAATCTCTCTGAATAGTGATAAGTCAATTATATGCACTGCGACAAGAATCTGGTCACTCCACTCCTCGAGGGCATGAACAATATGCGTTTTTGTTTCCTCAATAGTAGTCTTACTTTTTCCTGCCATGAATCCAAAACCTGGAATATCAACTATTGTTAACGGACCAAATTCAATCATTTGCTCCCATCGGGTGCTACCTGGATGCTTTCCTATCCTCACTTTTTTTCCAGTGAGGACTCGTATAATGCTACTCTTGCCTACATTACTTCTTCCTGTAAATACAATGATTGGTTTCATTTTACCAGTAGGGTTTCGTTCGTTCATACTCAAGTTCTCCCTTAGCTATTGCTCTTAAAATCTCAAGGCGTTCCTTAAGTTCTGGTCTTAGAATTCGAGATGCAGTTCTTGCTCCAATTCCTCTTCCTGCTAAAACAAGTACGGCAGTCTTTCCATACCTTGAAACCAATTCAGCTGTCAAAGCCGCATCTTTGAATTTCTTCTCTTCTTCCTTTGTAAGATGTTCTCCTTTAGTACGTTTTGTAATAATCTTACCAAAATCACTATCTACAACCTGTAACACTGCAATCATTTTTGAACCGCATAGTGGACATGTTATTTTGTCATCAAGTGTTGATATAGTCCTGACAGAATTCCAATGGTTTTCCGCCATACAGAATAACCTGAATTGCTTAGATAATAGGCGTTCCTCCATCATCCTTAATACTTCGTCTTCTTCGGTAATCTCTCCCATGACCTCAAAACGTGTTTTTTCTTCTACTATCAATCGTGCCAAGGGAGATGGCTTGTCTGTCTTTACTGTTTTGATTTCCATATCTCCCTTTGAGAATTGATCAAAAATGATCATCATCCGTGCCTCATCCATCTTCTCCTCTAGAACCTCTCTCATCGTTTCGTCAAATACTGGAGTTCCCTCAAATGATTTAATCAACCATTTTACCGGTATTTGCTTTGACTTGGCATTCTTTCTGATAATATCCATCCTACGACCAACATGGACAAAACGCGATGCGAAATTCTGAGTATGCTTTATTGCTAGTCTTAGAATATGCGACACCTGTTCGCCTGAATAGTTTCGAAGTACTTCTACTATATGAGATGGCTCTAATTTTTCTGATGCCGTAAAGAGAATTCGATATGGATCAGTTTCTACTGCAACTGATGTACCAAGACGTGTTGTCAAAAGCGCTGTAAGTACAATACCAAGAGTTTCATTAGTTCGTGTTCCAAGTGGACAATGCAAAACAATTCCAGATTCAAATGATTCCAATACAAGGCACGTTTTTGTTGGTAGGCTCTTCAATATGGTTTTACTCTGTTCTATCTCTTTCATCATATGTTCTTGAGCATTGATTGGAACTCCATACTCACCTTCAAGCCATGACTCAATATCTTTTCTTTTCTTTCCAAGAATTATACTCCAGACCTTTCCAACTTCTGTTGCAACCTCATATGGAACAGGAATCATCTCTCCAATCCATTTTGGAGCGTCTGTATCTGTACTTGTAACTGGTGCACACATTATTTCTCCCGTTTCATCATCTATACTGACGACACTCCATGGTCTACCTCTAATCACAAAGATTGATCCTGCTTCAACATTTGCTGACACATAGTCTTCATCCAGAACACCAATTGCTGATCGAGTCGTAATGTCTACTGCGCTGACTTGTCTAATATCAGGAATCATGCTAAGTCTATCATAATAGAAAACTCGTGTTCGTTTTGCCCTAGATACCATGGGTTCGTTTAATTCAATCAGTTCTCTCTCACACATAAACTGGAGTAGTTTTTCCAACTCAAATGGACTTAGATCTTTGAATGGATACGCGTTTGTTACTATCTCTTGGAGTCTGCTTCTATCAATATCATCATTATCTAGTACTATTCCTGTAATTTGATGACATAACACATCCCATGCCTTTTTTGGAATATTTGCCGTTTCAACCTTATTCGCTTTAGCTCGTCGAATAATCACGGCTGACTCTGAGATATCGTCTAGGTTTATAGTAGAAATTACAATGCCCTTTGCTATCCGTCCAACACCATGTCCAGATCTCCCAACACGTTGCAACAATCTTGATACTTCTCGTGGTGAAGAATATTGTATCACTAAATCTGCTTGTCCGATATCTATACCAAGTTCAAGACTTGAAGTTGCAATAATAGCTTTTGAAATTCCTGTCTTCAAGCGATCCTCAGCAGATAATCTCACATCTTTTGATAATGATCCATGATGCACATCAAAATCGAAAGATGGATTCAAGGATCTCATCTTAGCCCCAAGAACCTCCGCAAAAGATCTAGTATTTGTAAAAACAAGAGTTGATTTGTGTGTGTCTATAAGATTCACAATAGTATCAAGTCTAGCTGTTGAATGAAGTGGATATGACAATTTTTTAGCAAGTATCGTATGCTGAGATGTTGGTTCAGGCATTTCGATATGCAAATCTATTTTTCTCTCATCATATCCTGCCCAGATTGTGTTGGCTCTCTCGATTCCTCCAAGAAGCTGTGCCACTTCATTTGGATTTCCTACGGTAGCAGAGAGACCAATACGAAGTATTTTCGAACCAACTACGCATTCAAGTCGCTCTAGTCCGAGACTGAGTTGAGTCCCTCTCTTACTCCCGGCAAGATCATGAACTTCATCAACGATGACTGCAAACACTGTTCGAAGATGATATCGAAGTCTTTTGCCAGGTAGAATTGCCTGTAGAGTTTCAGGTGTTGTAATCAGCAGATTTGGCGGTTTAATTGCTTGTTTTCTTCTGGCATATTGACTTGTATCTCCGTGTCGTATATCTACTGATATTCCAAGGAGCTCACAAAGTTCAGTCACTCGCTTGAAAACATCCCGATTAAGAGCTTTTAAAGGAGTAATATAGATTATATAAAATCCAAAGAGTTCTCTCTCTTTTCCCATAGAGTAAAGCCTGTTTAATAGAGGCAAGAGCGCAGCCTCAGTTTTTCCGCTCCCTGTAGGAGCTAGCAAGAGCACATTCTGGTCACCGTTAAGTAATATGGGAATCGCACGTTTCTGTATTGGAGTTGGATTAACTATTCCCCGTGCTCTGAGAAACTGAACTATTTTATCATTAAGAGGGCTAACGCTACTCATTTACTTGCCATCCTACTCTGTAGATGCTGACATTCGTTGATTAAGATGCGTATGTCTGTTCTAAGAGTGATTTCAGTATTTTCACATTTTTCTTCTAGTGCTTTGATAGTATTCTCAGTAGAATCATTATGTTTCTCTATTTCTTCTACTAATTCTTTCATTACTTCTAGATTTGACAGATGTCCTGCTATGTTTTCAAAAGCAGTTCTTAATACAGAATTCGTCATAGGGAACAACATCCCGAGGACTAGTCTTCTTCCTGCTCACCATATACCATGTAGCCCATTGTAAGTAATAGAGCTAAAATGCCCAGCGCTGCTAATACAATTAGCACGATTGTTGTTATGGTTTCTGCATCCATTGGAATCGCGTGCCCTCGGACTAACTCCGCTTATAACCATTGCTGAATATTAATACATGTACACATTATGTACTGATGGATCGCTTCTCATAGAACTTGTCTATAAAAGATCCATAGATATCGACAGCTTCAGTTAAGGGATTAACCTCATCAATGGTCATCTCAAGACCACAAGATCCGCATCGGACAGTAGCCATACCGTTGTCTCTATAGAGTTCTATCTTGATGGCAGTATTTCCGCAGTCCGGACATGGATAGACGTCCGGAATCTTCTTCTGTGGTCGTCGACGTACTTTCTGCCTTCGTCTTCTTCCCATTATCCTTCACCTATGCCTATTTCACACATGCATGGACACTAGCCCCAAGAGAAATAGCGCAAAGTCCTGCTCTCCGATTTTAATTTAAGCATTTTGTTAAGTGAAAGTGAGACTATTGCGAAGCTTTCTTATTGCCAAGTGATACAGCCCGATTAATGATGTCCGATCTCTCTAAAAATGCTCGATGTGTTCTTAAAATCCTTGAAACTGCTGAGTCATTGACAACAACAGAAATTCTTGAGATTGCTAAAACCGATAAATTTGCTGATCTCTGTTCAGATTGCGCAGGTGGAGATTCTATTGTTGCCACCGCTAATCAGCTCGTTGAGAAAGGAAGTATACTAAAGAAATTTGGAAAGGGTGGATATCGATGGCAACTAATAAGGGAGTGATTTAATGACCGACTGGGCTCGTGTTCGCAAAGATTTTCCGGCTCTTGAACGTTCAATCAATGGTCGTCCAGTAGTCTATCTAGATAGTGCTTGTATGGCCTTAAAACCACGACAGGTCATTGATGCTATGAATGAGTATTATGAAAAATACCCTGCGTGTGGCGGTCGCAGTATCCACAAGTTCGGTGAAGAGGCATCAAATGCATATTCTGCGGCACGTGGAAAATTTGCTAGATTCATCAATGCTTCAGAAGAGGCTGAATGTATTTGGACTAGAAATGCTACAGAATCTCTCAATATCGTAGCAAATTCAGTTCATCTTCCAAAAGGTTCCAAAATTATTACAACCTCACTGGAACATCACAGCGGCTCACTTCCATTTGTTGAACGTGCTAAGAGAGATGGTTTCAAAATTGAAATAGTAAAGGCAAAAAATGATGGCACTTTTGATATCGAAGATTGGAAAAATGCTATCGATACTAACACAAGTATAATTTCAGTTGTACATTCATCTAACGTCACTGGTACTGTTGCTCCCCTCCGTGAGATTATTGAAATTGCTCATGATCGAGGAGCACTTGTGATGTCAGATGATGCGCAATATGCACCTCATCATCCTTTAGACGTACAGATGGAAGACATCGATTTCTCAGCAATCTCTGTACATAAGATGTGTGGCCCGTCAGGAATGGGCGTCCTATATGGTAAGATGGAACATTTAGAGTCCATGAACATGTGCTACTATGGCGGAGATACTGTTAGTGATGTACGATTTGAGAATGGGCAGATCATTCCCACTTACTTACCCCCTCCTGAAAAATTTGAGGCTGGATTGCAAAATTATGCCGGCGCAATCGGCGCAGGTGCTGCAGCTGAATATCTTCAATCGATAGGAATGCATGAAATTGAGAAGCATGAACGGGGTCTCCTTGAGCGTGCTGTAAAGCAGTTACTCCAGATGGAACAAGTACAGATTCTTGGAACAGATGATTTGAGTATCAAGACAGGGCTGGTCACCTTTAGAGTAAATACCGTTCCTTCAGCTCATGATGTAGCCACATATCTCAATGATGAATTCAACGTCATGGTACGTAGTGGATGGCATTGTGTAGGACCTTTCCATTATCAGATGCACATAGATCCAAAGAAAGGAACTGTCCGTGCAAGTTTCTATATCTATAACAATATGGATGATGTGGCAACTTTCCTAGAAGGGCTTCAATCACTAATTGAAATAAGTTCATAGAATACTTGAAATCTAATGACCATGAAATCAAGTTCCACCGTTTCAATCTATTTGACTTCTTTCTGTATGGTTTCTTTGAGTCTTTTTATCTCATGAATTGGATCTGCAAATTCAAAACCATTTACAGATAATTCTATGGAATCTCTAAATTTTTTAATACGTCCATACATGGCAACATATCTTCCGAGAATCTTATCTGATGTCACTCGAAGTGGTTCTTCATCTTTTCCTGATTTACGAATCATTTTGTCTGCTTCTTCAGCAGTCATATCAAGAAGCTTCTCTCCAACCGTACCAAATAGGGTTGCCTTGATTGAACTTGAGCCATCATCAACAGTAATTTTGTATAGCATTCTTGGTTCAGGATTTTCGACTTTTCCGCACACTTTGCACATGTATTCATTATTAGTGAATTCCAATTTCTTATTACATGTTGGACATGCCTGATATATCACACTATTAGTTCCTATTCCAACTATGATTCCACATATCTCTACATTTTTCCCCTCGGTTGAATCATCAATTTCACCAATTAGTACTCTCGATGCTTTCGATGCTATTGTTTCAAAAGTAATATCTGACAAGTCAACTTGTTTCAAATCAGAGTCTTTAGGATTTATGATAATCTCACTCTTGCGGCCAACTTGATATTCCACTCCCCCACGAAAACCTTCTTTTACATAACCATGTAGAATCCTTAGTATGTCTCCTTCTTTGATTTTGGCAATTTTATCTACATCATCATCCCAAAATGTGACACGTATCTTGCTAGTTTGATCTGCAATAACAACATTTCTCAGTTTGCCCTCATTCCCATCTTTTCTCGTGAAGGTCTTCACATCATATGCTGTCATCACCTTGCCCTCAATGTCTACATCCCACATTGTAGTGCTTAGGTCCTGTATATTCTTCATTCCTAGAGGTTCTGACTTAGTTGTTTCAAAAGAGGTTTCTACTGCATCCAGTTTTCCCTTAACCGCTCTCTCAATTATTGTTGACCGTCCCGCATGCACTTCAACTTCATTGTTATTTCTTCCTGCCCGAGTATAAGCTCTTGAGATTCTAATGATTTCATCTGGTTCTGCTCCCTCCATTTCATCAGCTTTTTCATCCCAGAACACAAACCTTGTGCTACCCGACTCATCGGCTACAATCATTGCTAGAACTTTTCCATCTGAACCATCTTTCCTCGAAAATGTTGATGGCTGAAATACTCGTTGTATTTTTGCTCTCAGAGCAATATCAAACATATTTTCCTGAAGATCAGATATTTTAATCTCAGTCGCAGTAGAATCTTTTACAAAATTAATATTGAGCTCTTCTATCTCGTCATCTTCAAGAATCCTGATTCCTCCCATTCTTCCAAGATTCAATTCTAACGAATCTCCAAGCCCCGTTTTCACATATGCTCCTCGTATTTGTATGATACTTCCGACTACAAGATCACCGTCAGTTATTGCCCGAGTCATATCATCCCACAGTGCAACTCGAATACTTCCAGTTTCATCAGAGATGAAAATGTTTGCAACTCGTCCTTCTCCTCCCTCTTTCCGTTGGAATGTCCTTACGGTTCCAATACTGTCAACCCTACCCACAAGTCCTGCGATATTTCTTGTCGACTCTGAAATATCTTCAATTCGTTGGCGCGCGTTGGGTGACATCGTATGGAGGTCTACTCCTAGTTCCCTAGCAACAATCATTGCTGCAGACTCATCATTGATGACTTCAGGACCTAACTCCTGACGTTTTTCTTCAATCATCTGAAGAATATCATTTCTTTCGTATTCGGACTTGTGCTTCAAAATTATTTCAATCGTTTCTTCAAGAGTCAGCAATTTTTCTACCTTCCTGCGTACATATGGTGGTGCCTACCACATAATCATCTCTTCTTACATGCTTTAAAGTAATCTGCTCATCTTATACGAGCTAGGAGAATTTCAATAGCTCACAGAGCGAAACACAAAATACGTTACATGGTTGTGTGAATATGACTTGTTGTGACAGAATCTGAACTTACACTCCCCTCTCATAGTATAAGCTATGATCAATACTTTGAATCGTTGAGTAAAGAAGTACATACTATATATGATATTGCGAGAGCCGCCAGACTTGCTGGCTATGATCCCACAACAAGAGTGGAAATTCCTCCAGCTCATGATGTTGCTGCACGTGTCGAAGCAACTCTAGAGGGACCTGAAGGTGTTGCAAATCGGATTCGTGGACTTCAGAAGGAACATTCCCGAGAGCAGGTTGCTTTCATTGTGGCTAAGGAGATAGCTGAAGGAACCCTTGGAAATATTGATAATCAAGAGAAGGCTGCAGACAAAGCTGTTCGAGTGGCGCTAAGTATTTTGACTGAAAGCATAACTGCAGCACCCCTTGAAGGAATCGCAAAAGTCAGAATCGGAGGGTCCGGTACTGATCAGTATCTTGCTCTTTATCTTGCAGGTCCTATTCGTGCAGCTGGTGGAACAGAAGCTGCAATGACTGTTCTTGTTGCAGATTATGTTCGTCAAGTATTAGGTCTTCCTTCCTTCAAGTCAACACCAGAAGAAACTGAGCGTGCATTGGAGGAAGTAGAGCTCTATGCGCGTAATGTCCATTTACAATATCCAGTACATCCTGAACTTATCACCTTCGCTGCCGAACGACTTCCAATACTCCTGACAGGAGAACCAACCGAGGAATTTGAGGTATCTGGCAGTCGAGACCTTAATCGCATAGAAACAAACAGGGTTCGAGGTGGGGCTGTATTAGTTCTAAATGATGGAGTAGTAGGGCGAGCCGCAAAGCTAGCTAAAATCGTCAACCAAATTGACATCAAGGGTTGGGAGTGGTTGGATGATCTAGCTGCAAGAACTTCTAAGGCCAAAAAGAAGGAAGATGACTCAGCAGATAAGAAACTTGAACCGAAGTATGACTATCTGGCAGATGTTATTGGAGGTCGCCCAGTATTCTCGCATCCGCAGCATGTTGGAGGATTTAGATTACGATATGGTAGGTCTCGAAATACAGGACTTGCAGGTGTAGGCATTCATCCAGCTACAATGTACATTGTTGAGGAGTTTCTCGCTCCTGGAACTCATATTCGTACTGAACGCCCAGGGAAGGGATCTATTGTTGCTCCTGTAGATACCATTGAAGGCCCGATTGTCCTGTTGAAAGATGGTTCAGTAGTTCGTCTTACAGACGCTGAATATGCACATAGATTAGAAGGAAAAGTGAAACGAGTTTTGTTCATTGGGGATATCTTAGTCGCTCTTGGTGAATTTCTTGAGAATAATCATCCATTAGTACCATCTGGATATTGTGAGGAGTGGTGGTCTCATGACTTAGAATATGCCATGTCTTCTCTTACGCTCACACAGATCACAAATAGACTGAAAGGTTCCGATTTGACTCTCAATATAATTAACGACATCATTGAGTCGCCCTTGACAAAGAAACCACTTTCCAACCAAGCATTGTATCTCTCAAAGAAATTCAAAATTCCTCTTCATCCTTTCTATCTTTATAGATGGGCAGTCCTTTCAGGTGAAGAAGTGAAGAATTTCCGGGATTGGATTCTATCAAACTATCGAATTGAAAATGAGGGAAATGATGGGTATATTGTCCTACCTTCTGATAAGAACTTCAAGTTTCTTTTAGAGAGAGTGGGTATTCCCCATAGGTATTCTAAGGACAAGAAGACGATAATTCTCTCTGATAATCCTGATACAATTCTAGCACAGATTGGTAATAACACAAAAACTCCCAAGGGACAGAAATCCCTTGATATATTGAACTCAGTTTCTGAAGTAATCCTCCGTGACAAGGCTGGTTTCTCTATTGGTGCACGAATGGGTCGTCCTGAGAAAGCAGAAGCAAGAAGAATGAAACCTCCTGTTCAATCATTGTTTCCAGTAGGTCGTGCAAAAGGGACCGAGCGACGGATTGAAGAAGTTGCAAAAAATGTCCAATATATCACAACATTAGATTCGTTTAATGCAAATAGTCACACAAACCTTGAGTCACCTGAAATTTCTGGTGTTGAAGTCGAGCTTGTTTCTCGCAGATGCCCAGATTGCGGTCTTGATACCTTCGAGTCAAAATGTTCTCGCTGTGGAGCACACACAGAAATACAACCTTGGTGTAGTGAGGAAGGATGTGGGCGCCTCATAGAAGCAGGAGAGAAGATGTGCTCAGTCAGTCATGATGTGAACAAAGTACGAAAAACACGAACAATCTCAGTTGACTTAAAGAGTCTTCTCGAACGCGTAAAGAATGAGATTGGCGAGCATGAAGCCTATGGCATTCGGGGAGTTCTTGGTCTAACAAACGATCTCAAAATCCCTGAATACCTCGGAAAAGGAATTCTTAGAGCTAAACATGATGTCTATTGTTACAGGGACGGTACAGCCAGATTCGATGCAACCGATGCACCTCTTACTCATTTCACACCGAAAGAAGTTGGCGTTCCTGTGAGTCGCCTTAAAGAATTAGGCTATCTTATTGATTATAATGGTCAACCGCTAGTATCAGAAGACCAGATTCTTGAACTAAAGGTACAGGACATTGTTGTACCTGAAAATTGCGCGGATTATCTCTTACGGGTTGGCAGATTTATTGATGATTGCTTGGAGAAAATATACAAACTCCCTAGATATTACAAGTTTAACACTCAAGAAGATGTCATTGGTCAATTGGTAATCGGGCTTGCACCACACACCTCTGCAGGAATTATTGGTCGCATAATTGGATTTACTAATGCAAGTGTATGCTATGCTCATCCCTATTGGCATGCCGCAAAAAGAAGGAATTGTGACGGTGATGAAGATGCTGTCATCTTGGTTATGGATGCATTGTTGAATTTCTCAAAGAGCTACCTTCCTGCAGGACGAGGCGGCCTTATGGATGCACCTCTTGTTCTCTCTGTAATTTTGAATCCTAAAGAGGTAGATGATGAGAGTCATAATATGGAGGTCTGTCGAAGATATCCTCTACAATTCTATGAAATGGTCGCAAATGCAAGACCTCCCAAAGAGGTGGAGAATCTTGTGGATATCATTGCCTCCAGATTGGACTCTCCTGCTCAATATGAGGGATTTGGCTTTACTCATAATACTAGTTCCTTTGATATTGGTCCAAGAAATTCGAGGTACAAGATATTGGAAACAATGGATGAAAAGCTAGATGCTCAACTCCGCCTTGCAATGCTCATTAGTGCTGTAGACTCACAGGATGTTGCACAGCGTGTCCTAACAACTCATTTCTTTAGAGATATTAGGGGAAATCTCCGAGCATACTCAACACAAAAGTTTCGCTGTCTAAAGTGTAATCGAACATATCGAAGAATACCAATTTCGGGAAAGTGTATCTGTGGCGAATCAAAGCTATCTCTGACTGTACGTCAGAAGAATATCTCGAAATATCTTCAGGTCACGGAGAAGATAATCCACGAGCATCATCTCGATCAGTATATGCAGGAACGATTGAAACTGATTAACTCATACATGGACTCTCTGTTTGTATCGGAACAGACATCCTTGACTGATTTCTTCGAGGACTAATCTGATTGGACTTCTAGCGCAAGTTGTAGTAAGTTACGGTCTTCAATCATCCCCACCAAATCTCCAGTCACTGACAGCACTGGAGCCTGATCAATATCTTCATCTCGCAATTTCTGTACACATTCGGAAACGGTTGCTATCTCACTCACACTGATGAGGTTCTTTGTCATAGTATCAGCCACAATGATATTTGGCAATTTTAGAAGTTTCTTCGTGACTACTAGATAGTCTTTTGAGGTCCAACCCCATTCTACTGAACTCTCTTGTCCACTAAAAGTCTTAGAGACATTATCTTCTATTGTTTCTTCAGAGAGCTGTATGTAATCGCTAACTGTAATCATGCCTGTCACTCCGCCTCCTTCATTGATAAGAACGAGTGAGTTTTTACCTGCCATATCCATTATCATATATGTCAGAGGAAGGGGCGTCTTTTCCCATACTGCTGTCACTTCTCTTGTTACGAACTCTGAGATTTCTTTTGATCCTATATTCTCGTTATTCTCTAGAGTCGCTCCTAAGATGTCTGGGATTGAAATCAGACCTACTAATTCTCCCTTTTCAACGACCGGGAGTCTTCGATAATTCTTCTCAACCATTATCTTTGTGGCGGTCTTCAGGTCAGTTCTTGGAGTTACAGTTTCGGGATCACGAACCATAAGCATTGCTAATTGATTCTCATCTGCTTTCTTTAGAAGATCAGTTCTAGTAACAATTCCTACAAGAGTCTTTGTTCCTTTTTTTACAACAGGCAGACCATTAACCTGCTTTTCCGCCATCAATTGGAGAACATCTTCTCTAGTGCCTGGTACTGAAACGTAAATTACGTCCGTTTGCATACAGTCTTTGACCATCATTGACAAGATCACTCCGGCTCAATAGAAACTCGAAGATTCGTACAGATTGATAGAGCTATGGCTTATCCAATAAATCTGACACTATAGAGTAAAACTATGAGAACCTTTTATGTTTATCCTTAAAAAGAAAACATTGTTTTTGTCATCACCATGGATGCTTTTTCAATCCCATCACATACCCAAGAGCATTACTCATCCAATGAATCGCAAGCGTGGTAAGTATCAGAACACTGGTAAAAATTGGATTTGGTTGTATCAATGGTGCTACAAATATAAGCGCCAGTATAATGAAACCTAGTTGATCCAGCATTGGCGAGGGATCTCCACTTTTTACGCACATTCTTCGTTTTATAAACGACCCAATGAGATCACCAGTTAAAGCTCCAACCGACATAAGAAAAGCAATAGGCATTGTCATGTAAAACACCGCTTCCATAGCTGGAGTCACAACTACATACTCTTCAAGCACTGGATAAAGAAAAGGTACAGATAGCGTCTGAAATAATCCAGTCAAAGTACCAAAAAACATACCTACAATTAATCCTCGAATTGTTTTACCGTCCCCGAAGATGCGTCGGCCATCTCGATAGAATCTACCTCCATCTATTGTAGGTCCACCTCCACCAAGTACCGGCGTTGCATTGGCTATCCATGCTGGTAGTCCAAACCAGATTGCTAGCACAAAAATGGCAAGTTCTTCATACATCAGTAAAACTCCAATTCGGCGGAAGACAAAGATAATATCACTCTTTCTCAGCTACAAATCCCTTGTTTGTGAGTAAAAGCTTTCCCTCTGAACAATCTCCCTCTGGTCGCAATCGTTTCATTATCCGTTGTCCTACCTTTCTTCCTATTTGTAACTCTATAGTGTAATCTGACCAATAATTCATGATATTCTCTGCAACCGGTTCTACACCCACAATTCCATTCATGCTTGCAGTCACTTGATTAAGAACAAGAATAGCAACATCTCTATTATATGCAAGTCCTTTCAATACTCCCGCCTGTCTATTTAATTCTCTATGATTAGAATAATTAGTCTTCTTATCCTCTAATGCTAGACGATAATGTTTTGTCAGCGTATCGATGACGATTAGTCGAGTTTCTTTTTTCATATACAAATCGATGTCCTCAATGAGGATACCCTGCTCAACAAAGTTTCTTGGTTTTAAAATCTTGACCAATGCTTCAATTTCTTTGAATTTCTTATCTGTCATCTGTTCAAGACGTTCAAATGGAGACGTGTCCTCTGAATTGATGTATACTGTACCGAATCCTTGTCTACACATGACGTTAACAAACTGCAGACCTAAGGTGGTCTTACCCGAAGCTGCTTCACCATAGATATGTGTGAACACTCCCGTGTTAAGACCGCCATTCATTATTCGATCCAATTGTGAAACGCCCGACGGAAGAATCAAAAATATCTCACTAATCGAATAGTATATCTCGCCTGTGATAAGCGTATCTAGAAGGACTAATCTATGCCAAAATGGGATGCTGCAGTTGCTACCCAAAACCCACGAATACTCTATCGTTCAGTTCAGCTTCTAAAGAAACTGGGTATACAATTTATCATATGTTCCCCTGAAGATACGAGATGCGACCAATCACATGTGATTATTACAGGACTTGATGAGGGGCATGAGTTTCATGAGGGCCGAATAGCAGTAAGAGAGAACTTTGATGTTGATTTTGTAAGAATTGCGATTATGGCGAAATTGAATGATATTAAAGACCCCTCTCGTGCCATTGTTGGCATAGATCCAGGAATGACTACTGGTATCGCACTGGTCATTGATGGCATTGTTGTGTACAAGAATTCTCTAGTGTCCCCTGATATGATTGCAAATCTATGTTGCAGTCTAATTCTTAATGCTGAAGAACTCTTTCCTGAATGTCAGAAGATAGTGCGAATTGGAACGGGGTCAAAATTGTTTGCTGCATTATTACTTAGATCCATCTCTATAACTAATCCCAATTTCGTCATCGAACTTGTAAATGAAAAACACACAACTGTTATTGGCGGTGCTCATTCTAATGAATCCTCTGCAATTCTTATAGCCGGCAGGAATGGAAGAGCTGTGACATCTCAGGATATCATTCTCGAACCTAAGGATGGTTATGTACGATCTCTAAAGCAATTTGTCAAGAAACTCACTCGTGGGCAATATGCATTATCATCAACTGATGCACGTGGAATACTATCTGGAGAAACTGCATTAGAAGACACACTAAAGGATTTCAGGTCATAAAGAAACTTTCAACATGATGCGCAATCACCTTCGGATCATTTGGAACAGTCTGAAGTACTTCTCTAAGCCAAGATGGAATAAAACGTGTGAGATAATTGGAGGCAAATCTCTGGTCAAGTAAGATTATGGCGCCTCGATCATCTAACCTTCGTACTGGTCTTCCGGCAGCCTGAATTGCTCTGGTCATTGCTGGCAGTACATACGCATAATCTCTGCCTTTTTGATTGAAGGTGTTATCATAGTATTTTATGAGGGCTTCCATCCGTGGTGTTGGCTTGGCATAGGGTACGCCAACAACAACAACGCTCTCCATTGTGGGTCCAGGAAAGTCACCTCCCTCGGAGTTGCGTCCTCCTTGTACTCCCAACAATACAGCTCCACTTTTGGTGCCTTGAGCTTTGAATTCTTCAATCATCTTGTCATTGTCAGTGCCCTTCATTCCAGGTCGTTCGATGAAGAGTTTCCTCTTTAGTTTTCGTTCCAGTCCCGCATCAACAAGGGATCTTGCAACTGAATAACTAGAGGTGAAAATTCCAGTATTTCCTGGTGTTGCATTTGCTACAGCTAAACAGTGATTGACAAGTTCCTCAAACATCAAATTATTCCTATTTTCAAATGATGTATCAAGTCCGCCAACTATCAATCCTAATCTATTTTTTATTGCAAAAGGACTTTGATAAGCCACTTTTATGGAATCTGGTTTAAATCCCAACATCTCTGAATACGCATCCAAGGGCGATATCGTACCTGAAATTGCCACTGAACTGTGTACCATATTGAGCACTGGTGTGGTGACAGAGGTTGGATCAAGAGCCACCAAATCCAATGAAACCTTTTTGACTCCTCCACTAGTTCGACCTGATGCAATCAAAAATGAATAATCATTGCGTTTTGTACAGCGTAACCATCTGAGGAGGAATTCACTCACCCTATGAATTGCAGAACGTGGAAACTTACCTGCCTTGAGAAATCCCTTTCTAATCTTTATGCCATGTTCTAACATATGATGGAGTACTCTGTCTACTGAATCAAGACCTGCCGCCTTTACAGATGATTCAACAATCTCATTCGGGTCCAATTGTTTTTCATCATTGTCTTTCAATGTAGACGAGGTGTCAAGCATCAATTTTGTTAATGCCTTACAGAATTCAAATGATGTACTATCTTTGTATGGTCCTATACTAGCCTCTCTAGTTGCTTGTCTTACAACTCTAACAGTAAGTGAATCACTTGCAGAATCTAAGGCTGTCGCTGGAACGTTATGTGCTTCATCCTGTACTAGTATCATCTTCGAAGGTGGAGCTCCCAAATCTGGTACAAATACCTCAAGAATCCAAGGATCGAAAACATAGAGATATGAGAGTGCAACGACATCTACTACTTTGGCAAGTCGTTTAGCCATTTCATATGGGCACATAGATTTGCTTTCTGCAATCTTTACTATTTCGGGAGCAGTTAGTACTTTTTTCTGGCAGTCTTCTAGTATGTCCTCTGGTTCTCCAGCCTTCTTTAACTTCTCATAGTATGAACATCTCCCAGTAGCTTTGAGCTGTCCACATACTTCACTAATTGGTGCAACAAAATCTGCATTCTCAAGAACGAAGGGATTCAAACACATATGATTTCTTCCACGAAATGAAACTCCTGAAACATCTTTTTGTTTGGAGATCTCACTTAACTCTTCCATGGCGCGATCAAGTTGTCTATGTGTTCGTGCACAATAGAGTACTTTACCATTATTCTCCTTGATCCAAGGCAGTATTCCGCTTAGAGTGACACAGGTCTTTCCAAACCCATTTGGTGCTTCTGCGCAAATATTTGCAGAGGTTCTTGTTGCGTTTTCAATCTCTTGCATCATCTCATTCTGACCCTGTCTGGTCTCTAGATATGGAAAATACTCCTTGTAGCCAGATACGTTATTAGTCATGAGGTTATCGAGAGGAACCAAACATTATCCTTGATAATCATGTTGATTCAAGGCGCTAATTAGGTGAATCAAATCGGTCGGTATCTCTTTATTCATGTCCAGCTCCTTAACGCTATGTGATTTCCAATGAGCTTTGATGATATAGCTGATTTCACCTGTGAAACCTCCATTGGTGTTGTCCATATTCGGATAATCACTCTTACAAACGGGTTACTTCTCCTAATCTCTGATAAGGATCAGTATCGTCTTGGACTCTCTTCAGTAGCTATTCCTCCTGGTCAAGGGAGAACTGAACCAACCTCGACGGCATTATTCACAGCCGGTTTGGATGTTACATTTGTACGTATTCTTGCAGAGCAAATTGCTTCATGGACAAATAATACCTGCATGATGATAATGGGTATTCCTCAATTAACTCGTGAGGTGATGATGGAACTTCTCCAAGTCCTCAAAGACCATCTTGTATCTTAATATATTCTATCACTTCAATGACCCATCGACCAGTTGTTTCAAGCTTACTCACTTGGTCAAGGTATTCATTCCATGTTAATCCTGCTGAAGATTTCCATCTCTCAAATGCCAAACGCAAGTTAGTATAAGCTGTTTCATGATATTCACAGAATTCTTCGCTACTCAAATCACGGCCGCATATATGACACTCACTCATCTCTTTTGCCTCCTTCATTATCAAGACTCTGCTTTTCTCTTCTTTTCTCAAGAGCCTGAAGATCATCCTGTCTTCCCGGGCATTGCGCCCAATTGATGCAGGTTTCCCATGCTCTTCTCCCAGAAATCACCTTGATCATACGATGGTCACAATAAGGACAGGTCTTCTCTAGAGGTGCAATAGTCCCTTTTTGTGGCAGTGGATATGTCTGATTGCATATTCCTTCCTTGTAATTTGAACAACCAACAAATCGTTTTCCGGTCTTTGGAGATCGAATAATTCTTAGTACTCCATCATCACATTTTGGACATGGACCTAGTTCTTCAGTATCTTTCCAATATCGTTGCAGACCTTTCACAAGATCCTGACCAATTTCTTCCTCTTGTTGCTTGAATTTTCCAAGAATCTCTAAGAGATCTGCTTTTGTTCCTTCAAGCACACTGTTTCTTTTTGTGTCTCCATTTTGAATGGTATCCATCGCTTGTTCAAGTTGTCTTGTCATCTCTGATGAGAGCATCATTGGCATATGTTGCTCTAGAGTTTCATATAATGCATATCCTAGATTGGAGAGTTCAAAATGGTTTCCAATAGTATATCCTCTTGATTTTACAGAATCGACAATTTGAGCCCGTGTAGATTTTGTGCCAAGATTTTCCCTTTCTAATAGTTTCAATAAACTTGAAGGATTGAAACGAGCCGGAGGTGGAGTATATCTTTCATCATGGTCTGCTTCAACAATTGTAATCAAATCTCCTTCTCTTATACTTGGCAGTGCCTTCTCTTCTGTTTTAAAATATGGTACATAATATTCAGTCCAACCGATCTTTAGAATTTGTAAGCCCCTTAGATACAACATATGTTTTCCACACTCAATATCTGCACGAAGATGATTCTTCACGAGTGGCTCTCCAAAAAGGGAGAGAAATCTCCTAACTATCAAATCGTATAGCTTCTTCTCATGTGGTGAGAGCTTTCTGGTGGGCTTCTCTCCAGTGGGATGTATTGCAGGGTGTGCAGGATCTGTCTTTTTCCCCTGAACTGGTTTCAATTGCCCTTTCAAGACTTGTCTTGCCATTGAAGAATATTCTTTCAAACTTGATAGTCCAATTAAGATACTCTTGATATCCAATGTTTCTGGTAACTGCTCACTACTTGTTCTTGGGTACGAAATGAGTGCATCAAGATACAATGACTGTGCAATATCTAGCGTTCGACTTGGTTTAAACCCAAAGTATCTATAAGCTTCAGATTGAAGACTACTCAGATTAAATGGTGGATTTGGTTTTTGCTCAACGATTCGTTTATTGATTGATTTGACTACTGCATCATGGTTAGTCAGTTCTTTCGCTATTTGCTTAGCATCATTCTTGTTCTGAATTTGTCTGGTGGCATATTCAAGTTCAAACCTCTCTCGGTCTCTCTCTCCGAAGACCGAAATAATCCAATATGGGAGGGGAATAAAGAGATTGATCTCTTTCTCTCTGTCCGCCACATATGAGAGAGTTGGTCCCTGAACGCGTCCTGTTGAAACTATTTTGAACCAACCGGCTGCTCTCTTGATTGATAGCGTCAATGCTCTTGTAAGATTAATTCCATAGAGCCAATCCACCTCGTGTCGAATATATCCCGACTCTATCATTGGATAATCAAGGTCAGTCATATTCTGAAATGCAAATGTAAGATCTAAATCAGTCAGTGCTGAAAATCTCATCCTTTTGGCATTTTCAGGATTTGCTTTACATGCGTACCTTAGTGTGAGATAACCAATGAGACTCCCTTCAATATCATAATCTGTAGCAATAACAAAGATGTCAACATCTTTGGAAAGCTTTGATATCAGACTAATAACTGGTTTGACATTTGCTGCTTTCTTGTCAACCTCATATTTTGGAACCCATTCATTCTCGAATCGTGGGTATGTCCATCCCTTTTCTGTCTGCCTGAGTTCATAGAGATGTCCTAATGCATAAACCACAACCAAATTGTGATTTTCCCGGGTGCACTCAAAATAGCTTACTTTTCCTTTCTTTATCTCTCTTGGAGCCTTCTTATCATCAAGTGCCTTGGCTATCTTTTTAGCCGCTGATGGCTTCTCGGTGATAAGCATCATTTTAGACAGTGTGCGTCCCTTCATTCCTGAGTGATACTATCTCGTTTGTCGTCTGTCTTAAATACACCTAATACTTGAAAGCCTGTTCTTATTGACCCATTCTAATAGTACATCAATGCATTTCTCGATACTCTTAAAAGCAGACACAAATTCGAAACCGCTTGAGGTAAGACCATGCAGCCATGGTGGCCAAGGATTATAGTAAAACCACGAATCCGATTCACAAGACCAAGATTTGGAATGCCAAGCCGTCCGCCAGACATAGTCGTCTTTGGACTTGCTTTCCTTGTTGTTCTCTTTGTCCTTGGTGGAAATATCTATACTCTGGTCAGAACACCACCTGCAATTGCTGGAGATTCTAGTGGTAATCCGATACTAATAGCTCCTGGTATCGACCAGCAACTTGGTCTCGAAGGTATTGTAGCATCTGTAGTCATTCTGGTCGGAGTCCTAGGCCTCGGACTAGTCTATTACGGATCAAAATACGTGTTTCAACCTGGCTATGCTACCCGCTTGATGGTTCTTGGTATGATTCTAACTGGTGTATCATTTCTTATCTTCAGTTATCTCTGGGGAATCAAGACCGGCGCAATAGGATAGATTCTACTTGAGAATGACATAGGATATATTCATCTGTTGTAGAAGAGATGATATCAATTCTTCAGCAATCTGAAGTTTGACCCTCTTCCGCAATGGTGCCTGAAAATGGTCGGTGTGATTTGGTTTCGACCATTTTCCAACGATACTTCCAAAGTCCATTCCAGCGAGAATTAGTTTACTTGGACCATACTCTGCTGCTATATGGCATGCTCTATCCCCATCAGTAAAACCACCCCAGAGGAATGCACGATTGGTGGGTCTAACTTGCGTACTTCCTAATACTTCTCCAAGATTCGGTACGGTATCCCTGATTTTTGGAATATTATCCCCGTGTCCATGTATGATTGCAAGAGCTCCTCTGTCTATTGCTTCATTGATATACTTTACATCACTATCTAAATCGGTTGCAATAACACTGCAATCACAATCGCAATCTAAGAGTACTGATACTGCGCCATCAGCTGCTACGAATGTGGCGCCCTTATCTTTGTTCTCTTCCCTCAGTGTTCGAATGTGTTTTTCGAGAGATGGCCCAGCGCCGCAGATTACCACTGGCTTATTGTTTATTTTTTTCTGTAGATGTTGCAGTAGTGGCTTAGGATTAATTGGTTCTAAGATTTCGGTGAGTAATTCGGTTGCCTTTTCATCTAGAATCGGATCGAGGTGAAGTCTATCCACAATTGTATAATAGATAGGTTTCCAATCTTCCCAATTCATCAACGTCTGTCACATCCATATTCAGGTCTATAGATCACTCTTGATAGCTTCTGCAACTCTCACTGCTTGTTTCGTTTCCTTGATGTCATGTGTCCGAAGCATATTAGCTCCCTTGTATACCGCGATAGCGGCCGCGGCAAGAGAGCCAATCAGTCTCTCTGCAGGATCTTTCTGTTTTAATAGTGCACCTATGAATGCTTTTCTTGAGATTCCTACTAATAGAGGTTGATTAAAATTGGCAAATTGACCAAGTTCTCTAAGTATCGTATAATCTACCTCACTAGGTTTTCCAAAGCCCAGACCAGGGTCCACTATTATCTTATCACGATGTATTCCTGAGTCCGAGGCAACTCTAATACTCCTTTCTACTGCAGTGAGAGAATCTTGTAATTTCTCGCAGGGACTCCCACAATTTGCCATTAGAATTACTGGCACTTCGAAGACTGCTATCACTTTTGCCATCTCTAAATCGCCCTTTAGGCCAGACACATCATTGATAATGTGCGCTCCCATGTCCAGAGCCATCTTTGCAATACGTGAAGATGTTGTATCAACAGAAATGGGGAGTTCTGTGCATTCTAGAATTATTTTCATTGCTGTTTTTACACGGTTTAACTCTTCATCCTCTGAGATATCTGGAGTACCATACACATTTTTCGGTGCTGTTGATGCTCCCCCAACATCAATAATATCCGCTCCATCTTCTTCCAATCTCTGTATCATATTCTGGATGTCTTCTTGTTTCGTTGCAACTGATTTTTTATAGAACGATTCTGAAGAGAGATTGACTACCCCCATCAACCTGACCGGATAACCTTCTCCAACTCGAAGTTTACCGATATCAACATGATACTTCTTCACATGATTACCTCTATACTAGACTAGATAGAAGGACATAAAATGTAGCCGATTTTGATTCTAACCAGCTCAAGATGGTGATTCTCTATGAATGACAAGCTTGAAAGAACTCAGCTCTATGATTGGCATAAAGAACATGGCGATGTCATCCCCTTTGCAGGTTGGGAGATGCCAGTCAGGTACACTGACATACGCGAAGAACATATGGCTGTGAGAGAGGCAGTAGGCTTATTCGACACCTCACACATGTTTCGATTTTTCATTAAAGGAAATCAAGCTATAGAGTTTCTTCAGACGGTCACAACAAACAACGTGAGTAAACTATCAATTAATGGTGGCCATTATTCCACATGTCTTAATGGGCATGGTGGCATCCATGATGATTTGATGCTCTATCGAATCGGGGAGGATGAATTCATCTGGGTCACCAATGCGGCAAACGGTCCCAAAATCTCCAAACACCTCATGGAGCAATCAGGCAAATTTGACGTCAAAATCATCGATAGATCCAAAGAAATTGCCATGATTGCTGTACAGGGGCCAAAAGCACTCCAATTACTATTAAAGATGGCTGGAAAGGATATGACTGAATTTGACCGATTCACGTGTCATCGTATCAGCATCGCAGGGTATGACTGTTATGTAGCTAGAACCGGTTATACTGGCGAAGATGGTGCAGAGGTCATGGTTTTGGGCTGCCCTTTCACTCAAGAGGGAAAGAAACATGCAATAGGTTTCTGGGAGAAACTCCTCAAGGAAGGTGCTGAATTTGGAGTCAAACCATGTGGTCTTGGCGCACGGGATTCCACCCGTCTAGAGGCAGGTCTTGTTCTCTATGGTCATGAACTTGATGAGAATACCTCGCCTATTGAAGCACGAATCCCCTATGCAGTCAAGTTCAAAGTTGACCCTCACTATATCGGATATGATACGGTCAAACGCCATAAGGAAGAGGGTGTGTCAAAGACACGTATTGGTCTTGTCATGGTGGATAGAGGCATTCCAAGAGAACAATACCCAATTCTCTTCCAAGGTAAGGTCATCGGTGAAACTACTAGCGGTGGATTATCACCAATACTAGGAATTGGCATAGGTCTAGGTTATGTTCCACCTAATAGCGTCGTAGTGGGTGATATCATTGATATCGATATCAAAGGCCGAAATCGTAGAGCTCGCGTTGTTGATTGGCCTTTCTACGATTCCGAAAAATATGGTGCTACGCGTTCTGGGTAATATCCAAACTCATTTAAACCGAGTACAGCAAGACGGAGGATGTTGGTGGCTAAAATGGGTGGCACCGAAGTCAAAGATGGATTATATTATAGCTCTGAGCACGAGTACGTTAGAATTGAAGATGACTTGGCAGTCATTGGAATAACTGACTATGCTCAGAATTCATTGCACGAGATTACTTTTGTTGAGGTCTCTGAGGTTGGTACAACTGTCAAGTCTGGAGATGAGTGTGGACTAGTAGAGTCGATGAAAGCATCTTCAGATGTCTTCTCACCTATCGGTGGAGAGATAGTCGAAGTGAATGAAGAATTAGAAGATGCACCTGAGATTGTCAACGAAGATTGTTATGGTAAAGGATGGATGTTCAAAGTCAAGCCATCAAATCTTGACTCAGATCTTGCATCACTGATGGATGCAAAGGCTTACAGGTCCTTTATCGAGTCATTGTAGAGTAAATTAAGAAAAGGACATGGCGGGGTAATTCTAATCCCCCCATGATCTTTTGTTTCTCTTTCTTCCAATTCCTATTAGGACGACTTTATAATTAACAGCAACCTTTTTAGCGCATCATAAAATCGCTGCTGATAGTTCGAGAAAACACGGAGAGAGCACTCCACATGTCATTTGGTAAGTTCAAAAAGTCCAGTGGAAGATTCCTAAGACAGGTATTCCATAGACCAAAATCAAAGATTTCACGTGGTTCAATAATGCTTGTGCTAGGATTATTGATAATCTTCACAGCTGCACTAGTGTTGCGTCTAATACCACTATATGATGCTCAGCCCGTCGTACGTGCTTTTGACCCATGGTTCCAGCTTAAAGTCACAGATTACATTGCAAATAATGGGTATGCGGCTTTCTTTTCATGGTTTGATAGCGAAACTTGGGTACCTTTTGGGCGCGACATGGCTGCTACAACAAACATCGGCGTTCCATTCACAAGTGCATTCTTTTACTTCCTTTTGAATGGTCTAGGTATAGATGTAAGTGTACTTACTGTTTCACTAGCTCTCCCAGCCTTTATGGGTGCTCTTACAGCCGTTGCAGCTTTCTTCCTTGGTAAGGAATTGTATAACAATAGTGTTGGCATGTTTACTGGTTTATTTACTGCGTTCATTCCTGCATTTCTCCAGCGAACCGTTGGAGGATTCTATGATAATGAGTGTGTTGGAGTATTTGCCATTGTTCTCACTACACTCTTATTTATGAGAAGTCTGAAGCGTGAATCCACTGTATCTGCTGTTGGAGCAGGTATATCCTTGGCCTATCTTCTTCTATCTTGGGGAGCTTCTGAGTTCATGCTGGGTCTACTCGCACTCTATGGTTTTCTCATGCTTATAATGGGTCGTTACAGCCGACGATTACTCTCAAGTTATCTGATAACAGTATCATTGGGAATCTTCCTCGGATCTCTTACTCCACGTACTGGTTTTGGAGATCTTACAGACTTTGTAATGCTCGCTCCTATTGGTGTAGGTGGTCTATTGGTCTTGTATGAGATTTGGTTACGTGTTGGTGGCTATCGAGAGGTTACTGCCTCCGCATTAGGCCCTCACTTGAAACCAATCATTTTCGGCCTCATCACCCCTATTGTTGGTGTGGTCTCTTATTTGATTTATACAAGTAGCACATCTCTTACAATCTCTCCATACAACTCCAATCCGATTCTGAAAATTGGATCAAAATTCCTTACAGTAATCAATCCCTTTACAAGATTGGACCAAAGAATTCTAGCATCTGTTGCAGAACATCTTCCAAGTCCTTGGAGTAGTTTCTACAATACGCTTCTGGTATTGATATTCTTCTTCCCACTTGGAATGTATTTTCTATTCAAGAGAGGTCGTGATGAGGATTGGTTTATTTTTCTCTATGGTCTGACATCAGTCTATTTTGCAGGAAGTATGATTCGTCTATCGTTGATACTTGCACCAGGAGTTGCACTTCTTGCAGGTGTAGCTGCATACAATATTCTAGAACCATATGCAAAAGTGGTCACACAACGCTCGGTCTTTGAGCGTCGGAGATTCAGAATGAGTACATCGTTAACTTCGGAGCATGCACTTACAGCTTTTGCTTTTGTGGGATTGCTATTGTCAGTCAACATAATTCTTGGTGTTCAATATGTTTCCACACAGGTAAGCGGTTCTGAATTTGCTCAGGCTTCTCTCTCATCAACAATTCAAGTTACTGATTGGCAAGTTGCAATGACATATATTCGAAACGTCTTGCCGCAAGGATCAATAATTGCTAGTTGGTGGGACTATGGATATTGGATAAATGGTGCTAGCGGCGCGGAAACGATAGTGGATAATGCTACGATGAACTCTACGCAAATAGCGCTGATGGGTTATGCTTTAATGGCGCTGAACTATACAGCATCTTTGAAGACATTCAAACTCTGGAATGCAACCCATGTCCTTGTCTATTTCGGACATAGGTACTCAAATTTTGGTGGAGATGATGGTAAGTGGCCATGGATGGTTCGTATCGCAGAAGATAAATTCGGATCGGAATACATCGATGATGCAACATACCTCGATGCCAACGATGACACCCTTGATGCATTCTATAGTTCGACTCTCTACAAGCTCTTAGTCTATGGAGAACCAGCCAACGAGGATGAGGCAAATACAATCGGACTATCCAATACTCGCATGTCAGTTGATTATTACCTCTGGCGAGATACTGCCTGGACTGATCATATGCCTGTAAGTCTTAGAGGTGCCTTCAAGGAACCTTTCATCAGCTCGTCCTATGGTACTGTCAAAATCTATGAGATTGACTATACAATGTACTATCAATATTTGAACAAGACAACATCTGCATGGTATCCATCTCTACAGTCAGATAATCTAGATGGCGTTATTGATGGTGCATTGACAAGCACTGAACTGGCTATGAGTAGCTATAGCATATCTTTCGGAGGTGGCTATACCGCAAAAGTCTATGCTCAATCAAACTCAACTCATATGTACTATGGAATACGTATGAATAACTACACCTTGGGCGAGGATGCCTTCGGAGTTCAGTTTTCACCTCTCAACCGAGCGCAGGACTCTGACTTGAGGATCGTGAACTATAATGGCCAGAATTTCGATGGTCATATTCGTTACGATGGTACATGGGCTGAAGACTCAACCGGCACAGACTCATCTGAATTTGCAACTGGCGACAATGTGATTGAATTTCTCATTCCTCTAAACTCTGAGGACAGTCAGGATGTTGGCATGTTTCAGGGAATGAACTATCAGATGAAGTTCTTATGGTGGAATAACATCAACACCGGTGATCCAACCTTTGACAGTGATTGGACTACCTTCTGGGTACCAATTCATCTGTACTAAGAGTAAAAGCATTGGCAACTGGTCTTAGAATCAGTTGCCTTGTTTCTTATTTTCAGCAACTCACGATTTAATACTCTCTCTCAGCAATTCGTTTTGCCTTTCTTCTATATGCACCATATTTGTCCTGTGGGCTATATTTTGGAGGTCTTGGGTCTGTTACCAGACTACCACATTTTGGGCAATATTTCTCACTGAGAGTATATTCATCACATTTGGGACATTTGTAGAGATGCGCCACTACGCAGCCTCTCCTATTTTCTTACAAAAGCAATAGTTCCAGAATTACTCTCTATTTGTTTCGATATGTGACCATATACGTTTGAGAGTATCTCTTCAGCCTCTTTATAGTCGGGGCTCACAATCCTCAACTTGTATCTTGGCGATCCAAGTGTGTAAATCTCTGTTGTTGACTTTTCGTGAGCCTTTCCCATTGCAAGTCCTTCGGAGAGCGCCTTCTTAATGACCTCAACACCGTCTGCTCCGGGAACTGTAATTGTCATCTCACCATCAATCTCAACAGATGGTATTTCAATCCTCTGCCTTGCTAAGTCTGCGACCTGTTTTTTGAGTTTCTTGGTTGCTTGCACTTCCTCAAAGACATCAGCATCGCCATCAGCAGCTTTTTCCAAACCGGTATAGATCTCTCCGAACACATCTTCAATTGGCCAACCAATTTTCTCGTAGACCTCTTCAAGTGCCATTCCATTCTCTTTTGCTACCAATTCGAGGAGTTTCTCTGCTTTTTGGGCACGTTTCCATTCGTTATTCTTTGCTCTCTTGGACTCATTAGATACACGTCGTAGAGAACAATCGATATGCATCTTTTCCTCATCCACTTTGAGGATTTTTACTACCACGCGCTGATTCTCGTGGATATGATTACGGATATTCCTGACCCACGTGCTACTGACTTCAGAGATATGGATAAAGCCCTCCTTATCACTATATTCTGGTAATATGACATAGGCACCATATGTTGTGACTTTAGTAGCCACTGCAATGGCATAGTCATCAGGGGTTGGCCATTCAGCACGTTTCAGGACCATATTTTACTCGCCTCACGGAAGGACTTCTATCTCTCTGGCGATAGGCTCGAGTTTAGCCTTCCCTCCGCTAGGTCTAGCAAGTATCTTCTCACACTTAAGGCATTTTACCTCTGTCGTCGCATTACCAAAAATTATCTGTTCATTCTCACAGTCAAGGCATTTTACCTTGAGAAACCGTGAGTTTGGTTGTTGAACAATCTCGTCCTTTGTCATGACTACCACCCTATACTCTCTCAACCTCGACTTTCTTCAACCGCATACTCTGGGACTGGATGACATGGTTACATTCCTTACACTTGAGCTTTAACACGGTCTTCTTTGTTGTCTTCGCAAATCGTTTCTGGATTGGTTTTGGAAATGATCCATACCCACTGGTCTTGCGAGCCATTCGGCGTTCACCCTGTGCCGCACTTCTCCTCTTGCCCGCCTTTGCAATTGATACTGTATGTTCTGTGTACTTGTGACATCGAGGACAGTATTTGTTCAGTTCGCTCTTTACTTTCATCTTAATACTCACCAGTCCATGGGCTGTGCGACCCGGCATGGAGTCTCTTATAATACTTGGGGCATGTCCCTCTCATTCATGCGTTCATCGCTAGATAGAGTACATGCGCAACGACAGTTGAAATAAGAAGAATACTCGCTAGTATCACAACTGTTATCGGACCGACCTTGATGCCAGGTGTTTCGTCTTCGAAGAAACGTATAAGTCCGGCTCCGCCTGATGGCATCGGGCCCGATCCCTTTCCTTTTCGCCTTTTTTTGGCAGTCTTCGGCATCTCAGTCACACCTTTACAGACCCTATCGCATATTGTTCCCTTTTAATCATATTGCTAGAATGAATTTCTTACCTAATCGTGTTTAATCCTCTTTCTTTTCTTTTGACGAATTATTCCTTTAATCATTTCAGTTGTACGAGCTATTCCATATTCGTGATAGAGTTTCTCCATAATCTCACTTGGTTTAAGTCCAGCTCCACGGAAATCCATCTATTCTTCAATCCTAGCCAATATCTTTGCTGGATCTATTCCACCAAGAACCTGATTCTTTTTGCTCAGCCCAAGGTCTTGTTGGTTCAGGTATGGGTAATCTCCAGAGGATAAAGAGACCAACGATCATCTGAACTGGTAACGGAATGACTAAGTAGTCTGGAAATTGTAGAGAAGTAATTAACGCGACTATACTGCCTGGTAGATAGATTCCGTCACCAATGAGAGTGATGAGTGTAGCTCGTTTTCTTGTTGAATTTCCACGATAATAGTTAGCTATTCCAAGAGCAGATACTAATCGTAGACAAAGAAATGGCAGAAAAAAATCCCAAAAATTCTCCCATCGGAACATTCCAGTTGAAATTCGAGTTCCATGCCAAATGAGCGCTGAGAATGAATAGATAGTTCCATACTCCCGATTTGATATGATTAGTGTATATGGAGCTAGAAATGCTAAGATTGCCATGAGCGTTCCCAATAACAGCGGATTTCGAGACCTACTATGCTTAAATTCTCCATTTTCAATGGAATTACTCTGAACTTCGCTCACCTTGACCACTAGTTCGAGTACGCAATACATTGAATTGAATCTTTTGTGGAACCTATAGACAATTAGAACAAGGAAATCTGGCGTTTAGAGAAGGTAATAGTCATGGCTCCTAACGGAGTGAGCCTTGCATTACGAAACCACAGAGTTATTTGACGATTAATCTATTTGACCTGTTTTATTATCATCAATTCTTGCTAGAGCCTTTGCTAGTTTCACTTTTTCTTCAATATTGCTTAGACGGTTAATCATGATTCTCTGTGCTTGCGGAGACCCTGCGCCGTGCATGGATTCTGTGAGATACCCAACTGCAGCCCTCCCGAGTGTGAGATTCTCAATCAACCGCAGCATCTTAATTCTGTCAATTGTATCAGTTCCCTCAGCTCCTACAAGATACTTCTCAATGATTCTCTTGCTGTCTGGGTCACTCAGTTCCTTTGCACTAGGGCATGTCACAAAGAGTCCTCCTGCAATGTCCTGAAGGAGTCGTGCAATCTCATAGGG
>JAEOUN010000061.1 GCA_016839245.1 Candidatus Thorarchaeota archaeon | reverse complement strand
TAGTGAATGTCATTTGTTCAGATAAGACTGGAACTCTCACTAGAAATCAGATGATGGTAAGGAGGTTATATACGCCAAGGCACTTCTTTGAAGTAAGCGGCGTTGGATTTGATGTAGATAGCGGAGGCATTTACCTTGAGGGCTGTGGTCCTGCTGGTTGCCTTCGGTCAAGTGAACTCCATGAAGACATCAGCTTTGCAGTTGATAAAGAAAAAAAACAAGCAATCAAGAAGGAAAATCTCAATATTTTTACAGATTTAGAGAAGATTCTATCCTACTTTGCTCTATGCAATGATTCTGATCTATATATGGAGTGTCTTGATGCAGAGGACCCTATAAGAAAATGCACAGGCGAAAGCCGAATCTGGAAAATAAGGGGTTCACCTACTGAAGCAGCATTAATTGTCGCTCTTGAGAAAGCTGGCCTCCACAAGTATGTCCTCAATGAGGCATGGCCACGCATATCAGAAATCCCATTTTCTAGTGATCGAAAATATATGGCTACCCTTCATCAACCAAGTCAGGCGGTTCAAACGGCGTATTCTAATCTTGGAGCAAAGGATTCAAACCTATTGATTGTGAAGGGGGCTCCAGAGAGAATAGAGCACTTCTTGAAGACAACATCAGAAACTGAAGAACTTGTCAATGAATTTGCTTCACAAGGACTTCGAGTACTTGCATGTGCAATAAAACACCTTTCGAACGAGCATAGACAGATAGTTGAAGAAGACCTCTCAGATATGGAATTCATGGGACTTTGCGGTATCAATGATCCGCCACGTGATGGCGTTGTTGATTACATAGGAAAATGTGAGCGCGCCGGAATCAAAGTCATTATGATAACTGGAGATAATGAATTCACAGCAAAAGCTATTGGTAGAGAAGTTGGTATCTTTAATCCGGAATTAGGTGATAAAAGCTTTACAGGTGATGATATTGATACGATGGATGACGAGGTGCTTAGAAAAACTCTGGAAAGTCGAGTGAGTATATTAGCAAGGACAAGTCCAATTCATAAACTTAGAGTAGTCAAAGCACTTCAGGATTCAGGTAAAGTAGTCAGTATGACTGGAGATGGAGTTAATGACTCTCCTGCACTTCGTCAAGCAAATGTGGGTATTGCTATGGGGATTACAGGAACTGATATCGCTAAAGAGGCAGCAGACATTGTACTTCAAGATGAAAAATTCGAATCAGTAGTTGACGGAATTGATGAAGGACGGCATATTCTGAACACATTTCGTAGAGTCGTACTCTTTCTGACATCAACGAACTTTGCAGAGAGTTTCGTCATTTTGGCAACTTTATTTCTTTTCGTCAATCCAGTTTTGCTCTTGCCACTACAGATTCTCTGGGTCAACCTTGTCACTGATGGCATGTTAGATATCGCAGTTTCATTGGAACCAAAGGAAATAGGATTGCTAGATCAACCACCATCGTCGCTTGAGGAGAGAGTCTTATCTAAACATACACTATTTAGAGCAATATTCTATGGCATCATGATGTCGACCATCGTTATGATAATATATTTTCTTTATCTGGATCAGGATACAAAACTACGAACCATGATATTTATCGCCCTAATAGTAACGCAGTGGTTCAGTGCACAGAATTGCCGATCTCCTACAAAATCGTCATTTGAATTAGGGATATTCAAGAATAGAACTATGTGGATTGTATATATCATTGATATTACACTTGTGGCAATTCTATTCATATATTCGCCATTGACAATACTATTCCAATTATCAGCAGTAACTCCTCTTGAATGGATTCTCGTTTTTGGACTTGCTTCATTCGTCTTTATTTTAGAAGAGATTCGAAAGAGAATTGCTATTGAATTGCATAAATAGGCTTGAGATCTAAATCCAATTGAGAGTACTCAATCTCAATTTTAGTCAACTTATTGAATACATTGATCTCGAACATCAGAACGACCTACGATAATTCGTACAAGGCCATTTGCAATGAAAGAGATTACAATGAAGATCAATAACGAAATAAAATCAATATTGGCAAATACGAACACAAAAGCTGCAAGGTTCAAAGTGAGAATGCCTGCAAGAACCTGAAGCATTTGAATCCAAAGAGGAATATCTCCAACAAGAAAACCCAACACAAGTCGTGAGAGTCCGACTAATATCATACCTGCAGCAGGAAAGAGAATAAGAAATTTGGGTGGAAATGAGAAGAGTAGAAAATCTACGAGGGCAAAGGCAATGGCCGAGATACCTGTAACAATCATAAAGACTCTAGCATATGTTTTTGATTTCATTATGTAAATGCCCCAAACAACCCAAGCAATTCCTGTGAGAAGTAATCCAATGGAGAGAATCTCCAGTGCAAAAGTAAAGCTGAAAGCAGATTCAAGGACAGCAGCTAATGCTACACAAATTACGATAAATCCTGTTGCATCATCAAGTAATCTAATCCAATTGGGATAACTAGAGTCACTCATAGAGAACGGTTTCTTTTTACGTTAGTTATCTCTTTCGGTCGTATCATAATATTTTGGCTTAAAATTTAGAGAGATAGATCTACAATTGCACCTTTTTATAGGTATCAGGAATCCTAAGACCAGTCTTTCCAGCAAAGACATCTCGAAGCAGCTCGATATGTTCATCCAAGTCCTTCAGGAGTTTATCTCTTGCACTTGCTTCTATATTAGGTTCAACCATCCAAATTGTTAGGTAATTTGTAACAACACCAATCTCGATGGCTCCTTCTTCGAAATCCCGAAAGATTGTCAATTTTACAAGAAATTCCGATTCATACATATTTAGAATATCACGGATGCTGATTATGATGAGATCAAGAAATCCGACAAGATCTTCAAGCTCGGGAGATTCAGAAATATCACTACGCATGGTCTCAGTAAGAGTCTGTATGGTTGATGCAGTATGCCTGATATTTTCATACATATGCATTAGTTTTGTGAATTCTCTAATCGAAGTCTCTAATGCAGGAACAAGCCGATCGTACAAATTAACAAGTAGAATGCCTTTGGAATTCTCTCGAATATTTTGAAATCCATCCAACTTACCAAGTGGTCCATCAAGATGCTCAATTTGCATGATTGTGTTTGTAACGGCTTGTATGGCTTTTGCGGACTTGCGTTGAATATTTGACCACTTGTCAACAAATGTATCGAGACCCTCACGGAGATCATCCAGAGATTCCAAGTACTGTGTCAAATCGCAGTTCTACTCCGATAGGAATTTTATTTTCAGACCATATAACTGATTCTGCGGGGGCACAAATCTTAAAATTTTACTTTCGATTAAATAATTATTTTAGTTAATTTCTCACACTGCATATCAAGTGAGCTTGAGTAAATCAGATCTTGTAATGATTCCTCGAATACGACCTTGATTGTGGACAAGAATCGCCTGATAAGTCTGAAATAGAGGAACAATGACATCAACAGGTGCTGTTTCATCAATCATGGGAATCCCTTCTGGATTCATAACAGCTTGGACTGAGAGCTCATTCATATCATGACCAAGATTTCTAATAATATCTCTCTCTGTGACCATCCCAATCATCTGAGTCCCACGAAGAACTGGTATCTGTGAATAATTATGGCGCTGCATCAATTCGACGGCTAGAAATGCTGGATCTCTTGCATCTATTGTAACAGGATTCTTTGTCATTATATCTGCACAAGTCCTTTTTCTCCGACTCGTCAACACTGCAATGATTTTGTTTACGATTGAAAGTTTGGGATCCAACGATCCACGTTCAAGCCTTGCAATATAGGATTGTGATACGCCCACCTCGATTGCTAACTCGGTCTGAGTTATTCCTACTTCCTTACGAATCTTTTGAAGACTTTCAGATGATATCATTACACTCATCACATTCATGATTTGAAATTACCAACTCAGATTCAGCAAAAGGTAGTTGGTAATCAATTAATGTTATTACTATTAGGAATAAATATCTTTGGTATTATTATCTATGAGAATTACCAATGATAAGTCTTAAAAGCAGCAATTAATCCGCCCGATAGAAAGACGAGTTGGTCATTATGAATCTTAGAGTAACACGCGGCGTGGGACCGTCAGTCGATCAATTAGAAGTTGAAATTGTAGAGAGAAAAGGGAAAGGACATCCAGACACCCTATGTGATAAGGCGGCTGAGGAACTCTCAGTGAGACTAAGCAAATACTACATGGAAGTCTTTGACCAAGTGCAACATCACAATGTAGACAAGGTACTACTTGTGGGAGGTCAGTCAAATGCTAAATTTGGCGGCGGTGATGTTATTGAGCCCATATATATTCTCATGAGTGGGCGTGCGGTCGATGTTGTTGACAAGGACTATGAACGTCAGGTTCCAGTGGGAAAATTCGCTGTGGAGCACACTCGTGAATGGTTAAGCAAGGACCTTCCTCATCTCGATGTAAATTCTGATGTTATCATTGACTACAAGATTAGAGCTGGAAGTACAGACCTTGTAGGAAATTTTGATCTTGAGAGAGGGATTCCTCGAGCAAACGATACAAGTTTTGGAGTTGGTTATGCACCATTATCACCAACCGAGTTAATTACTCTTGAATCTGAGCAGTTGTTGAATAGTGAGAAAGTAAAGAAGCAATGGCCGCAAATCGGTGAAGACATCAAAATCATGGGAACTCGTATTGATGATAAGATTCACGTTCAAGTTGCCGCAGCAATCATCTCAAGCGAAACAAAAGACAAGAACGAATATGCTAATGTTATGGAAGGAATCAAAGACCTGGTTTCAGATCTTGCAGTAAAGATTACTGACATGGAAACTGAAGTAAGTGTCAATACTGCGGATAGTCCGGATGATAACCTATTCTACCTCACTGTAACTGGTACATCAGCAGAGCATGGTGACGATGGTCAGGTCGGAAGAGGGAACCGTGCAAATGGATTGATCACTCCCTATCGACCAATGACACTTGAGGCAGCAGCCGGGAAGAATCCAGTTTCACATGTTGGTAAGACTTACAATGTAGCAGCCCGTGAAATAGTAGAACGCGTCTACAAGGAACACCCAGATCTATCACAAGTCTATTGCTATCTAGTAAGCCAGATTGGAGCTCCAATCACAGAACCAAAGGCAGTAAATGTAGAGATTTTTGGTGATTGCAACCTCAATGAAGTGAAGAACTCCGTTGAATCAATCACAGATGAGGTTATTGCCAAGCTTCCTAGAGTCTGGGAAGGTTTCGTTAATAGGCAATATCAACTTTGGTAATTCAAAACAAGAATCATGTGTAGGGTCACTTTTGCACGACCCTACAACATTTCTCTTTTTTCTAATCAATTCCTAATGACTTCAAGAAGGCATCACTATTTGATTCTCGACCAAGAAAATCACGCACCATATCATCAGGATCACGACTTCCTCCAGGTGCAAGAATCTTTGTTCGATACTCATAGCCAGTTTTACTATCCATGTATCCATTCTTCTCGAATTTTGTAAAGATGTCCTCTGCATAGACTTTAGACCATAGATATCCATAGTATCCTGCCTCATAGCCGCTCATGTAATGAGCCATTGACGCTACAGGGTATGTGCCATCAGGATTGCTAATTTTTGTAATATCCTTGGCAGATTCTGTCCAATCACTATTAGGGTCTTCTATACTCCTTGTATGGAAATAGATATCAATGAGCGAAAAGAACACCTGTCTAAGCTGGAGGAGACCCACATCAAGCAATTTCCCAGCAATCATCTTCTTCAACAACTCAGATGGCAACTTCTTATCTGGATCTTCGTAATGTCCGGAGAGTAAAGAGAGAACCTCTTCCTTCCATGCCCAATTTTCAAACATCATAGAGGGGGTCTCAATGAAATCAGGAAGAACACCATCAAGACCAAAGCTTGCATAACTTGCGCTATTCGAGATGCAATGCATAAGATGACCAAACTCATGAAAGAACGTTTCAACTTCATCATGAGTTAATAATGATGGTTGAGTCGCTGACGGCTTTTGAAAATTGGCCACCATAGATGCAATCGGGAGAAAAGTCTGCTTATCCTTGACTCGACGGTTAAGAATACCAAACACTGCATAATGTTTGAATTTCCCTTCTCGAGGATAAAGGTCAAGATAGAATAGACCCTTTGTCTCGCCAGATACATTGTCAATGACTTTGAAAGCCTTAACATCTTCACTCCAGACATTGAGCGATTCAATCTCGACAAACTTGAGATCGAGCACAGTTTGATAGACCTGCAAAACTCCAGCAACGACACGTTCCATTGGGAAGTATTTCTTTATTTCATTTTGATCGACTGAGTATTTTTCTCTCATAAGCATCTCGTGGTAATAGAACAAGTCCCACAGCTCAATATTGACAGATTCAAGATTCAAGCCTAGTTCAGCAGCCTTCAATTCTTTCATTACCTTGAGTTCTTTCTCAGCTAATGGAGAGAGTTTGGTCTTTAGATCATTCATGAAATCGAGAACACGTTTTGAATTCTTAGCCATCTTTATGCTAATATTGTAATCTGCAAAATTAGTGAACCCGGCCAACTTTGCCTTTCGGTCTCGTAATGCAAGAGTATCAGATAGACGTTCAGTATTCTCTTTTCCACCACGCTTTAGATATTCAAGTGTCATCTTCTTTCGGGTTTCAGGATTCTTTGCAAATGACCGAATAGGTATAAAGACGGGATAATCTAGTGTCAGTTTGTAGTAGTCACCATCCCGCTCCAAATTTTCATACACATCAGGAGGGACTCCCTCCAGTTCCTCTTTAGTACAGGGAACAGTTGTGGTTATTTCATTAAGAACTCTGTTGTAGTCAGATTCTAGTACTGTGATGTTGTTGGATATCTCAAGGAATTCTTTTCGATCATCATCATCAAGAGCTGCGCCATTATGCACAAAATCATCAAGTGTTCGTTTCAATAGCATTTTTTCTTCAGGATTGAAGGATGTTGATATTGCTTCAAGCCGTCTGAGTACATCATAGATGTCTTTTCGACTACCAACCTCGTTAAAGAATTTCAAGACCTTTTTCTCTACATCATCACATGCATCTCTCTGCTCTCTACTTGTTGAAACATATTTCATAAAGTTGAATGGACTGACCATCTCAGCTAGTACGCTTGTTGACTCCTCAAAATCAAGTAGAGTCTGAATGTCTTCCTCTCCTTCAGGGACCTTAGCAATTTGGTCGATCTTCTTTCGTGTATTTTCAATATATTCATCCGTGAGTGACTGAATCTTCTCAGGTTCAATTGTCCAGTCTATTTTCCGGATTACCCCTTCGTCCGACATAGTGCTTCGATTAAATCTTTGATATTTAAGGGCGACCTTCCGGGCTATTCTGTCCCTCTTTCTTGCCTATAATATTCATTTCTCCTTCATGGATTATCCTGTAACATGTTTTAAAAGGACTCAAGTATATTTCCCAGTTAGGTCAACTCTAGTTGTGATACTATCGAGTTGAAAATACTTCAGGAGAAATAATAGCATGGGTAAAGTAACAGACCCAATTGCCAAGCGAATCAGAAAGAAGGCAGCCAAGGACATTAAGGGAGGTATCTTTGGAAAGATCACTCACTATATTCCAGGCTGGCATGGGTATCAAGAGAAAAATGAACGCCGTGCCGCAGACAAGGTCCTCCGTGAATTCTTAGCGGACCAGCTTCGTCTTGTGAAGCAGGACTTAGAGAAATTGCAGATGATGGTTGTAGACTACAATCTCAGCAAGACTTGGGAGACCTTCGATAGGATGCTTAATCTAACCGACAAGATTGAGAGCGCTATCCGTTATGCCGACTATGGCTATGCGGCGTGGGGCTCTAAAGAAAAAATCAATGAGGGTGAACTCGACAAGATGTACGAGTTTGACTCAGTACTCATTGATGATATTGGTGAGATTAATGATGTTGTAGAAGAGTTCCAGGATCAGATGAACCAAGGTAAGTTTGATGAAGCATGGAACTACACATATCGTATGTGGACCATCATGCAGCGCCTCGAAGAGAAATGGAACCAACGAGAAGGCTACATGAAAGGATACCAAGATTAGTCTAATGACATTATTCCGGGGCACCTGCTCCGGAATTCTTCTTCTTTTATCTATTCTAATTTAAAGCGTTGAGCCTAGAGGAAGACATCATAGAGCGCAATTGAATAGGTCGCTTATTCAACACCAAGGTCACGAAGTGCTCTCCGAATTAGCGAGATGTTGAGGAGCTGATTGCATGTTGTACATGTGAATGAGTCGGGTCCTACCCATTCTAAACCACTATGGAAATTAAGACGAGTTCCGCATGAAGGACAGAAGATCTCACTGCTCTTTGATGATGAGAGAAATCTCCGTGTGATGGACTGAAAAGACAATGAAGTACATATCTCATTAGATCCGGAAGGAAACTCTTTAGCACGAATTCTTTGTTCACTCAAGTCTTTCATGGCATGCATTCTCCATGCGAAACTATGCATGAAGAACTATAAGACTGTGCAATACAATGAAATGAGAGATGCAAAAAAAGAGATGAGGAGGGGAAAAATCCCACTCCTTTATCAGAATAACCCGTCTACTCGAACTTCTTTGCTATCTTACCCATACCATAGATGAACAAGATAATTAATAGAATAGCTCCAAGATTCGAACTTCCAAGAGCCCAGAGACCATGGAAGAAGTCAAGGGATGCAGATGTTCCAATAGCATACGTCCAAGCTGTACTTGTTCCTGCGTAAGCAGTTCCATTGTAGAGGATTCCTAGTAGGAATACAAGCACCATCAACATATAGAAAATCTTAGCAAGATCCCCAAAATAGCCACCAATCTTTTCGCCAAGGTACATCTTGAAGATGTTAAAGAGACCGTATATCATGAGACATACAGCAAACGCAATCATGATTGCTCCACCCATAAAGATGAATTGTGGCATGATGTGATTAGCGCTGTCGGCTCCAATCATTGCATTGATGTCAAATTCTGCATAGAAAGCTATAGCTAGCACAAGAAGTAAGCCTATCAAAAAGTGGAATACATTCTTGATGAGATCCCAGTTGCCCATTCGTGATTCAAGGAAGGGTCCTATAAAGAATAGAACACCAACAATGAGAATCATGACTGCTGCAACAGCCTCATAGGTAATTCCACCTAATGGGGCAATCAACCATAGTATGGAGTTCAATATTAAGGCAAGGCCTAGACAGAACCAAGCCATATTGTCCTTTCCAATAGCATAATACATTGGAAAGAGAAGACCGATTACAAGTGTAAAGTAATAGACCCAAATCCACCCAGACATAGTCGTTGCTAGCATCGCTACGGACAGATATGTCCAAGGCATGTAGATTAAATAAAACAGTGCCAGAGCAATGGCAGACATATACTGGATTAGTGTTTTCACGTCATACTCTTCGCTCAATTTCAGTTTCTCCTTTTTGGCCCGAAGGCCCACGCATTGCTAATAGCAATATCAAAAGTAGTATAAATTGATGTTGCTTTTATGAAAAATTATTCGGCAAATGTCGAATTATTCTAAGATTTATCTATTTTTTTACCATCTTATTGGCGCGTTTCTTGGTTCATAATAGATTGTGGTAAGAAAATGGTTTGCATTTTCCATCCGGAAGAAAGAGAGGGTGTAATAATAAAACCATGAAGATAAAATGAGTGCTAGTTAAATAGGCCTTTGTTGCCTAAATCTTAGGTGTGCACGAGTGTATCAGCGATATTCCAGTGAGAGACCCAAAGACCAAGACATATCTCTAGTATCTCCAGGCACTCGGTTTCTAAATGAGGCTAAGTATATGACGGGTCTCATTATGCAGGATGCAAGCAACCAATTAGACAGGATTGAGATTCTTAACCAGCAGAAAAATCTACAAAATGCACTTGACAAAATCTGGCAAGGAGTAGAAGAGGGATACATTCGAGTACGCTCCATAGCAGTTCTTAGAGCAGCAAAGAACGTTTCCTGTCCAGATATTGAGAGGCATCTGAAGAGCCCAAATATCGATCATTCACGAATCGTTAAGGACCTTCGACTATTAATGAACACTTTTGAATATATCATTAAACCTGAGCCTGCATGAAAAGGCAGAGAAAGACTCATTCGGTTTTATGTAATCATGTCTACTGATAGATATGAAGGTCATCTTACTAGGAACAGGAACATCTACTCCAGACCCTAAGAGAGTGCAAGCAGGAATACTTATTGAACTCGAAGAAGATAGAATTCTCTTTGATATTGGAACAGGCACATATTATCGGATGAATCAATTGGGATTTGATTTGGGAACCATTAGTTCAATATTCATCACTCATTTCCATATTGATCACTGCTCTGATTTTGCAATGCTTTGTCAGAGTCTATGGCTTCAAGGACATAACAAGCCACTAAATGTCTATGGACCTCCATTCATTGAAACATGGTGGAAGGGCATCTTTGATACAGCTTATCCATATGCTAATGGACGACTCCCACTCAGATCAATAATTCTCCAAAAACATGAAGAAACTAACTGCGGATGCGCCAAGGTGATTAATGTTCCGACAAAACATAGCACCATTGATACGCGAGCTCTAAGACTTGAGGTCGATGACAAGGTAGTTGTATATTCAGCGGATACAGCACCATGCAAAGAGATAGTGAATCTAGCAAAAGGTGTAGATGTCCTCATTCATGAATGCAATTGGCTTGATGGCGACCATCCAGAAGGTGTACATACCTCGCCAAGTGAACTTGCAGAATTAGTTGAGCAGGCACAACCAAGGAAAGTGGTCTTGACTCACTTGACTCCTGAGGTTGTTGATAACAAGGAAGAAGTCACTGACATTGTAAGAAGAAACACAAAGGCAGAGGTTATTCTTGGAGAAGATTTAATGTCGATTAACATTTAGAAGATGTCATTCCTTGATCCCCACATTCTCTTGATATTTGCCATTCCAAAGACACCGCCCATGATGAAGAGTGGAGTCCATGTTGTCAGATCACTGAAATTCTGAAAAATGATGACGGACTGATTCTGGGTCAATGCAATTCCGTTGATTACGAGGATAATAAAAAAAAACATCGAATAAATTAGGTTTATCACAGCGGCTTGCTTTGCAAACTTATACTCGTATTTCTTGACAACGTAAATAGTATCCCGAACAAGGCGAACGACAAAGAATAACATGAGAGTTATGACACCAATGAATCCTTGCTCGATGAAATAGATACCATATGTTACAACAACAATGATTGTATAGAACAAATAGTTAACCAATGGATTGAAGTGACGAGTTGAAGGTCGTTCATCCTTGGATTTTGATTCGTCAGGAGGAGAGGAAGTTTCATCGCTCAAAGTTAATACACGCTCGAAGGTGACTGTCACTCGATAATTAATTGCTTGTAAGCACGCAATTCGAACTACGATTTCTCCAATTGAGAGTAGATAACATTAACTAAATGGCAATTTTGACCTCCAAATTAGGAGAGAGCCTACCATGTCAATGTTTAAAACCTATGATAACTTATGACAATCAGAACTCGATTAGTAACGGGTGTTAAAAATTGGCTGACAGTATAGAATGGACGAATGCCAGTCCTGATCACATCGTCTGGAGATACCCAGACAACAGAATAGAATGGGGTTCGCAACTCATTGTAATGGAAAACCAAGCAGCCATCTTCTATAGAGATGGACAGGCTCTGGACACATTCCTAGCGGGCCGCCATAAATTGACCACCAGTAGTATGCCAGGTCTTGTTGGATGGTTACAGAAGAAAATCAAGGGTGATGTCTTTGAAGCCACCTGTATCTTCATTTCAAGGTCACAATTCCAAGGCAAGTATGGTGGGAGAGGACAGACAAGCGATCTTGCTCCGTTAATGTTCCATGGTAATTTCTGGTTTAGAGTAAAAGAACCAAAGATCTTCGTGATGGAAGTTGTTTCTAATCAGAATGCATTCTCAACTCAGAAAGTCAATGACTTCCTGCGCTCATTCATGAACGAGAGAATCATTGACGAGTTCGCACACTATGACCTGCAAGCAGTCTTCACACAGCTTGACGAGACCTCACTAAAGGTCAAGACACAGGTCCGCATGAACTTTGAGAGAATTGGTCTTGAACTTGTAGACTTGAAGTTCGAAGGCATTGATACCACTGAGAAGTATAGAGAGCGACTCTTCTTCATGAAGACTGGTGGCGTGAGTGGATCACAGCTGTTGGGTTCTGAGACCGTCAAGTCTTCAGCTGAATCTCTAGGAAAAAGCCCTGGTGCAGGCTTTGGCGCAGGCATGGGCTTTATGGGTGCAGCAGCAGGAATGATGGGTGGTGGAAGTGGCGGTGGAGGCGGAACAGCCCCAGCCGGTGCTAAGTTCTGTCCGAACTGTGGTACAGCACTCAATGGTGCCAAGTTCTGTCCCAACTGCGGAACCAAGATAGGATAATTACGAAAAATTGGTTGGGTAATTTTGCCCAACCAGTTCTCGTTTTTTTTTGTTAAATGGGTTTTACCACATATTTCAAAAACCATCGTGAAGCAATATCGATCGTATATGAAGAGCCTTTTTTTAATGAGCAGTTCGATATAACGGAAAAGTACAAGTTGTGTCGATTGTGGTGCACTATTGTTAATTCATTCATAATACTCTCTGAGATCCTCTCACTTGTTTGTAGGAAAAGGGTAGATTCACCCTTTTCTTGTGCAGTTAGCGATGAAATTCATTGAGCATTAAAAAAAAATCAGCCACTAAGCATATTCTGTACTGCTCTAAAGGCAAGATAGGAACCAATCATACCGAATATGACTGCTATGATAATAGGGAGGAAAAAGTACATGGAACCCATATTTTCAAGAAACAATGCAGCAGCAACTGCAAAGCTCAAGCTGATAATGATAAAGCAACTACTAATCGAAAAATCGACAGCATGCCGTGTTTTGTTCGAAGGCATAAAATTCACTATGATTTTGTTGATTTGAATTCAAATAAAGGTTGACAAGCATTTACTGATTTGAACTAAACCTATACTAGCTCTTTCTTCTTATTTCTGAATAAAATAGTAACCAGTAGTTACCCAGATAACTGAGCTGACAATTACAATTACTAGGCTCCAATGATTTTTGGGGAAGATCTCAAAAATGAGTCCAATAAGCCAAAGAATACATGTGATTACTGTCAGGAAAAGAAGGAGCGATTTCGTGTTTCCCATTCCTTCCTGGTAAAGCGACTGATTTTCTATCATCATGAGTTTCAGAACTTGAAGACAATTAAGGATTGTAGCAAATAGCTATGTTTGTACCAAAATTTTCAATCGAAAAAAATGTTATCTGTTTCTGATTCCTAACGAAGACCACCATTGATTAATATTCATTGTCGACTGTGGAACCAAGATAGTATAAACACTGAAGGGGTGGGATTCATCCCAACCTATTCTTCCCTTTTTTATCTCATAATGTTCATGATAGAAGATATCAAGACTATCCCGAACAGTATCTATGAACTAGTCTTTTTCAGAGACCTGAAAATTACTCCTACCTCCGAATGTCAAAAGCAATAACCCCAATTCGAGGTAACTGAATGAATTTTATCTATTCCTGTGACAATTGAGACATGATAAACAGTCTTGAAGAAACGCTACTCAATCATAGCACTCTCACAACACAAATTAAGCGGCGATTACGAATACAAGGTTATTATCTAATCAATTCAATAGATAAATTTCGCATGGAGGAGAAGATTTTGAAGAGAGGTTTCACTCTGCTATTCATACTTTTTCTTGTAATCGCTCCAGTAGCATTGGTTGCTAATCGGTATTCCACAACCAAAACTACTGGTCCCAATTTTCGTAATCCCGAAATTGACTATATGGAATATGATGATTCACAATCACATGATGAAGTAAATGCCAAACTCAATATAATGTTCTTTTCACAGGCCGCACCTAATGAGGAAGGCATTTACTATGTCTGTCGCAGTGGCGTAGACGTTGTTGCGTACTTTGGAATATCAGAAGTATTCTATTGTGTTGATGGTAGTCTAATAGAACTCAAGTTCCCAGGAAGTAATCAAGTTATTCCAGTAGGTGAGAGTCAAACAGGTTCAGTTACTAACTACCTCTATGGCAGCAATCCTGATCTGTGGTATACAGGTCTGGAAGATTTCGCATCACTAAGATACGCAAACATCTATCCTGGTATTGATCTTGTCTATGAACAAATCAATGGCAGCTTAAAATATGAATTTATCATAGCACCAAATGCAAATGCGGATCTCATCGAAATGAAATACCCAAATGCTGATGGTATGATTATCGAGAATGATTGTTTGATTGTGTCTATTGGTGGAGTGTCTCTCAAAGATTCAGGATTATTAGCATACCAAAATGATGCTGAGAACACAGATGTCGATTGTATATTTCAGAAATTGGACAGAAATACAATAGGATTTCGTACTGCTGATTACTCAACCTCTTTGGAACTCACAATTGATCCAATTCTCATTTTTAGTACATACCTTGGAGGATCAAGCTCTGAACAGGGATGGAGTATCGCCACTGAAGATGGCTATACATACATCACTGGTTATACAACATCAGTAGATTACCCAACCCTCAATGGCTATGACGAGACTCTCAATAGCGTGTACGAGGATTGCTTTGTGACAAAGCTAGACTCTGATAATCAGACTCTCATCTATAGCACTTTCATTGGAGGAACCGATAAGGACTATGGAAAGGATATCGATGTAGAGGATGGATGCGTGTATATTGCAGGTTACACATGGTCAACCGATTTCCCGACTAGCAATGCATATGATTCGACCTATAATGGAGGAGTCTATGATTGTTTTGTTACAAAATTAGCAGCAAATGGGTCAGCTCTTGTTTATAGCACATATTTAGGAGGATCAAGTGGCGATTATGGATTAGGTATTGCTGTAGAGGACAGCTGCGTATTTGTCACTGGTTACACAACATCAACTGGATTTCCTACAATCAATGCATACGACTCGAGCCACAATGGAAACGAAGATTGTTTCCTCACTAAGTTCGCTGCTAATGGAACCACTCTTATTTTTAGTACTTTCATTGGAGGTTCTAGTAATGAAGAAAGTAATGATATCGCTATTGAGAGTGGGTATGCATATCTTACAGGATATACTGATTCTGCAGGATTTCCAACCCTTCTTGCATATGATTCATCACAAAATGGCGGCAATGATTGTTTCATAACCAAGTTTTCTACTAATGGGCAATCTCTGGTATACAGTACATTCCTTGGAGGAACATCTAACGATGTTGGAAACGGTATCGCTGTAGAAAGTGGGTATGCATACATCACTGGTACTACATCTTCAAGTGCTTTTCCATTCCTGAGTAGCTATGACCAGACTCTTAGTGGATCAAGTGACTGTTTCCTAACAAAACTAGCAACCAGTGGATCATCACTGGTCTATAGCACATATCTCGGAGGATCAAGTAGTGATGAGGGGTATAGTATTGCAGTAGAAGATGGATATGCATACTTAACGGGAAGCACTTCCTCAAGCGATTTTCCAAGCATAAAAGCATATGATCCAACATACAACGGAATAGTCGATTGCTTCGTCACTAGATTTGCAGCAACTGGTATCTCTATTGATTATAGCACGTTCATAGGAGGAAATAATGCCGAAACGGGATATGGGATCGCTGTTGAAGATTGCGATGTCTATATCACAGGCTCGACCTACTCATCAGATTTCCCCACTGCATCTGCTATCGATTCGACATATAATGAAGGATACGATTGTTTTGTGTGCGTGTTGACAGAAGACACTGATATGGATGGACTTACTGATAAAGAAGAAGAACTGCTTGGTACTAGTCCAACCTGCATTGATACGGACTGCGACAATTTTTTGGATGGTTATGAGGTGGAATATGGTTCTAATCCATTAGATCCTATGTCTTATCCTTCAATGCCTCAGTCTTGGTACACAACGATATACAGAAACCTCGATGGAAATGCAACCTTGATTCAACAGGTCATCTCTTGGCTCGACGGGAACAACACTGCTATTCAGACTCTCTTCACTCACTTAACTGGTAATGCAAGTCTATTGTTGGATGTCATCTATCAACTGGGAGCGAATTCTACAGAACTTCAACTACTAGCTGCACTTGTCGATAATGATATTGCTCAGCTGCAACTCATCAGCCAGTCCTTTACAGGTGATATTGATGAGATTCGGGATATCCTTGATCAACTTGGAATCTCAGTAGGCGATGCAGATTATGACGGTCTTGATGACCTTGATGAGATCGACATAGGAACGGATTTACTCTG
>JAEOUN010000060.1 GCA_016839245.1 Candidatus Thorarchaeota archaeon | reverse complement strand
AATCCTCAGGGACCGTCGCAATTTGATCCATTCCGTCTATTACAGGGTTCTCAAGGATCAATTGGGATTGTGACTTGGATTTCGATGAAGTGTGAAATATTACCTGACTATCATTCAATATATTTCGCAGGTGCGGACAATTTGGACGCACTACTTGATTTCAATTATGCGCTTCTTCGACGGAGATTAGTAGATGAGCATTTCATGTTGAATAAAGTCAATTTTGCTGCAGCATTAGGTCATGATAAACAACTACCTAATTGGGTGCTTATTCTTGGTATATCTGGACATGGAATGATTGCTGATGAGGAGCTGGAGTATAGGCTTGGAGATGTAATGGATATCGCAAGAGAGACAGGTGTTACACTTAATGAAAAAATGGGTCAAACTAAAGGCTCTGATGTTCTAAATAATATGTATAATCCTCCCGATGATATTTACTGGAAGCTCCAAGTCAAGGGTGAATGTCGTGAGGTATTCTTTACAACAACTTTGGATCGCTGTCAGGAGTTTTATGATGCCGTACTCAATGCCGCAAATGAAGTCGAGTTTCCTCATGACCAAATAGGTTCCTATATTCAACCTATTGTACAGGGGACTAATACTCACTGCGGGTTTGATCTCTATTATAGTATTGCTGATACAGATGCAACTGAAGGAGTACTATCTCTAATTGCTAAAGCGCAAACAAAGCTATTGAAGATGGGAGCTTATTTCAGCCGACCTTATGGCCTGGTTACCAACCTAGTCTATAAACAAGCACCTCCAGTAACAATTGATACAATGCGCCGTGTAAAATCCATTTTTGATCCGAACAACATTCTGAATCCCAGAGTTCTATGTTTTGAGGAGGTTCCATGATGACGCTTGGTAAATTAGAAGATATGATGGATAGTTGTGTGCGTTGTTCGAAGTGTAAGTTTATCCCTCAATTAGTGATTCAGAGTAAACGATTCTCTAGTATCTGTCCCTCTATAGACTATTACAACTTCCATGCATATTCTGGCGGCGGAAGGATGATTACGGCTAGTGCTTACCATAAGGGAAGAATAGAATTTACTCAAGAAATGCTTGATGTTCTTTATGGGTGCACAAACTGTGGTGGATGCGAGGTTTCCTGCAAGTGGGTCTATGAACTGGAACCAAATGAAGCAATCCATGAGTTACGAGTTGCAGCAGTTGAAGCTGGTGCAGGACCGATGCCGAAGCACCAAAACTACATTGGTATGGTCGAGCATAATAAGAATCCCTATGGTGACGATCCAGAAAAGAGACTGTCTTGGCTAACAGATGATATTACTACAAATGAGGATTCATCCACTCTCTATTTCGTTGGTTGTACTGCATCTTATCGTCGTGAAGAGATAGCTGTTGCCACAGCTAAGATATTGAATCATGCTGGCGAAGAATTTCGACTGATGGGATCAGATGAGATGTGCTGTGGAAGTCCTGTCTATCGAGTTGGAGATGAGAAACGGGCTATTCAAATCATGCACGATAACATCAAACACTTCAAAGAAGCTGGGATTGAGAAGATCATCACATCATGTTCTGGTTGTTATAACATGCTAAAGGTTGAATATCCTCGTTTTGTCGAACATGACATTGAGGTCGTTCATATATCTCAAGTGATTGAAGGTTTCATGAAATCTGGTCAAATAAGACTCACGAATGCAGTTCCATTGAAAGTGACCTATCACGATCCCTGTCACTTGGGAAGAATGGCAGAACCTTATGAATCATGGGAAGGAGAAAAGATCGAAGTAATTTCTCAAGTCTATATCTACGATCCTCCTAAGCCAGAGCGTCGCGGTGCCGGGGGAGTATATGACGCTCCCCGAAATGTCCTGAAGCAAATTCCTGGAATTGAACTTGTTGAGATGGAACGAATACGTGAATATGCATACTGTTGTGGTGCTGGAGGAGGATGCAAGTCTGCTTATCCTGACTTTGCTCTCTGGACGGCAAATGAAAGATTGGAGGAAGCTGAGTCAACAGGTGCATCCGCACTTGTTTCTGCATGTCCATTCTGTGGAACAAACTTCCGAGATGGAATAAAATCTCGCAATTCATCTATGGAGTACTTTGATCTAACTGAGCTTGTACTTCGGGGTCTTGGAGGTGAGGAATAATGTTAGAGAAAGATATCTTTGAAGCCTTCAAGGCTGTTGTTGGAGAACGATATATTTCTCAAGATCCTGCAATAATGGACTCCTATGCATTCCAATGGTGTAATGAGATTGAAAGCGCTCAACGAGGAGAGGAACCTCAGAGGTTTGGTGTACGACCCCTT